>JAZKGL010000041.1:0-37347 GCA_040385935.1 Bdellovibrionota bacterium | reverse complement strand
AGCTGGGTCATTTTCGAGAAAATGGAGGTCTCAAATCTCTGCCAACGATTTGTCTGCATTTAAGGTTTCCTATACGCGCTGCTACCGTGAGGGCGCAGATAGGCGCCCGGCCTCCGAAGATACTTGAAGACTGTAGGAAAATCGACCAAAAGCGGCGGGCTTAAAAGGGTGGAGCGAAGGTTGTTCATACTATGTTAATATGCATGTTTCATGAGGAAACGTGCGCAAAAAGATCGAAAAGGATCACAGATGGATACTCTGATTGAGCTGTTTAAACATTTCATCCACATCATTCTTCATCTTGATCTCTATCTCAACGATTGGATCACTCTGTTCGGTCCGCTGATTTATGTTCTACTCTTTATGGTGATTTTTGCCGAAACAGGATTGGTGGTAACTCCATTTCTTCCAGGCGATTCGTTTCTCTTTGCGCTCGGTGCCCTCACGGCTGTGGACAATGCCTATCTTGATATTACGATACTCCTCGTCACGCTCAACATCGCGGCGATACTCGGCGATGCTGCGAATTATTCCATCGGGCGGTTTGCGGGACCGAAAATATTTAAAGTAGGCGGGCGGTTTTTAAACCAAAAGCATCTCCAGGCAGCCGAGCAGTTTTATGTCAAACATGGCGGTAAGGCGATCATCATCGCGCGTTTTGCTCCTATCCTTAGGACCTTTGCGCCCTTTGTCGCAGGCATTGCCCGTATGAACTACCGACACTTCGCCCTATACAACGTGGTGGGTGGACTACTCTGGGTAACGAGTTTCCTTCTCGCAGGGAGGTTTTTCGGAAATATTCCTCAGGTGAAGAGCAACTTTCATATCGTCATCGTCGCGATCATCATTCTCTCTCTGGTTCCGATGTTCATAGAGTTTATCAAGGCTCGACGTGAGAGTAAGCGAGCTGCTCTGTAACTCGTAATCCTACCAAGTGGAATTTTTCAGGGAGGAAAGCTACCGTCTGGTAGCTCCTCCATTTCATCGCGCGCAGCTTTGCTCCTTCCGATTTCTCGATTTTTCCCCCTAAACTCGGGAACCCCTCGCCGCGTCCTTCAGAGGAACGTGGGTGATAAGGGTCCACACATTAGGAGGAAGGTGACGATGAGAAGCAAATTTATTCCCATGGTACTGCTGCTCTTTGTAGCAGCCTTTGCGGCTCTTACAGAGACGGGCGAAGCTGTGAAGCCCGGAGGTCCGATCAATTCGGGTGACGTCGCCTGGATGCTGAGCGCTACCGCGTTGGTTTTATTTATGACGCCGGGCCTAGCCTTTTTTTACGGCGGAATGGTTCGCGCGAAAAATGTAATCTCCACTATGCTTCAAAGTTTTGTTTCTATGGGTTTGATTTCTCTTCTTTGGGTTGTCGTCGCTTTTAGTTTAGCCTTCGGTGATTCGATTGGAGGTGTGATTGGTGATCCACGTACCTTCTTTATGTTCAAAGGCGTGACAGGCGCGACGCATACCGACCTTTCGCCGACGATACCCTTTCTCCTCTTTGCTCTCTTTCAATTAAAGTTTGCCGTTATTACACCGGCTTTGATTACAGGGGCTTTTGCTGAGCGTGTGAAGTTCACGAGCTATATGCTATTCATCACTCTTTTCATGCTCTTCATCTATGCACCGCTCGCACACATGACCTGGCATCCCCAGGGTTTGCTTAAAGGGCTTGGTGTGCTCGATTTCGCGGGTGGAACCGTCGTTCATATGTCGGCGGGATTTGCGGCTCTAGCGGGTGCGATGGTTCTTGGCAAACGCAAACTCGATAGCGACACTCATCAACCGGCGAATATTCCCTTTATTCTTTTGGGAACGGGCATGCTTTGGTTCGGTTGGTTTGGATTTAATGCCGGTTCGGCCGTCGCTGCCAATGAGCAGGCTTCTCTTGCTCTCGCTACAACAAACACAGCATCTGCTGCCGCCGCTCTTTCTTGGATCTTCTTTGATATGATGCGTGGCAGAAAACCTAGTGCCATGGGCGCTTGTATTGGTGCGGTCGTCGGGTTAGTGGCTATTACGCCTGCGGCTGGATTTGTGTCAGTCGGTGCAAGTCTTTTCATCGGAGCTTTTGCAGCGATCGTCTCGCAAGTGGCGTTGGCCCTGAAAACGCGCTCAGGTGTCGATGATACTTTGGATGTCTTTGCTTGCCACGGAATCGGCGGCGTTACGGGTATGCTCCTTACCGGAGTCTTTGCGAAAGATGTAGGACTCGTCTTTGGACCGACGAAAACGTTCCTGATGCATGTCGCGGCGATGGCGATCGTTGCTACTTTTGCTTTCGTCGGGTCTTACATCCTCTTTAAGATCACAGACTGGCTCATTCCTCTTCGTGTCAGTGATCGCGAAGAGAAAGATGGGCTTGATCTTAGTCAACATGGTGAAAGTCTCTATGTGGATGAACGTCCTGGTTTTGAACCTTCCGATTCAGGCACATTTATTCCCATTGGACGAGGTGTCACGGCTTAGTCGTTCATAGAGCTAAACCCGCTTTCATTTTTGAAAGCGGGTTTTTTTCATTTCACCTTTAGACCCTCGCCTTGTCACGGGGTTTAGGTGAAAGGCGAAATTCTGTTCGCTCAGAAAGGGTTGAATGTCGCAGCGCATGCGCATAAATACTTAAGGGGTTGGAACTATTTTAATCGTGTACCGCTGTGGGAGTCTATATGGAACAGGTTGCACTGCTTTTAGCCGATGGTTTCGAAGAAATCGAAGCGATCGCGGTTATCGATATTCTGAGGCGCGCGGACATCAATATTAAAACCTATTCTTTGAATCAAAAAATGGTGCGAGGTTCGCACGGTGTTGCCATCGAGGCGGATGAAAGTCTAGAAGTCGCCGAAAAGCAAAACTTTACGATGGTCATCCTCCCAGGCGGACCGGGTGTTGACCTTTTAAAGAAGGACCCCCGAGTTAAGCAGCTTCTGGCAAAACAGGTTGGTCCCGATAAATATGTAGCGGCAATCTGTGCGGCTCCGACCGTTCTCGCCGAATTTGGAATGCTCAAAGGACGAAGTGTTACGGGGTACCCAGGCACTGAGACGAAACTCCGCGACGCCGAGGCCAACTACATGGCTAGTAAGGTTGTGATCGATGAGCATCTGATTACAAGTCGGGGGCCAGGCACGTCCATCGACTTCGCTTTGGAACTCGTCACAGCCCTTCGCGGAGCGGCTAAGAGTGAATGGGTGAAAGAAAAACTTGCTCTTTAATTCGATAATTCTAGATCTCGTAAAGAATAACAGGAGAAGCCTTTAGGCCTTGACCCAAGTCTTGGCCCGAAGCCCTATCCCATGACAACCACAAGACCCACCTTGTTTTTGATCCACAATTCAGTAGAATCCATTATCAGAGCTAATAATCATTTCTTTATACCGACGATTAATCTGCGTCTTTCTTTTCGTATGATGACCCGAATCGTGGTGGTCATGGAATGAAAAAACTTAGGATGTGTCCATGCTTCAAGCACCAACGCTTGCTGACGAAGAGATTCGATTGAAAGTCCTGCGCGACCTCGAAATTCTCGACACGGCACCTGAGACGGCTTACGACCAAATAGTGGAGCTGGCGGCACTCGCTTGTCAAACTCATCAAGCTATGCTTTCGTTTATCGACGATAAGCGGCAGTGGGTGAAGGCCGGAATTGGTCTTAGTTTGACCGAGGCTAAGCGAGAAGAATCCTTTTGCACGCATACTATTGCATCGCCTGATCTCACGATAGTGCAAGATCTTTCGATCGATCCTCGTTTTAAAAATAGCCCTTACGTTCTTTCTAAAGGCGGTATCCGCTTTTACGCAGGAGCGCCGGTTATTACCGCAACCGGAGAGGCCATTGGTGCTCTTTGCGTTATGGACGCTTCACCCAAGACTTTGAGTGAAGATCAGAAGAAAACTCTCACTCTCTTGTCTCGCATCGTTGTTCGAAATTTAGAGATCAGAAAAATCGCCAAACATATGGGCGGAAGCTCCGAGATCGTTCAAGCCTTGACTCAGACGATCGAAGTACAGCGTGAGAAGCTCATATCTTCGACCAAACTTGCGATGGTTGGCCGCATTTCGGCTGGCGTTCATCATGAACTGAACACGCCGCTTGCCATAATCGCGCTTCAATCGGGACGATTGCAAAATAAATTGAATACGGATGAGCAGGTCGAAAAAAAATATTTGGTCGATAATCTTAAGACTATTGATCATATGGTCGATAAGATTTCTAGAATCTCTAAAGGCATGCTGTCTTTGGCCCGATCCGAGTTAACGGATACAACGGAATCCATCAACTGCCAAAGTCTTATTGAAGATGCTGTGTTGCTCGCCTCTAATTCTGTGCAAAAGACGAGGGCCAAAATTATATTTGATCCCTACGTCGAGGCAAAAATAGAATGCGTGCCGGCTAAGACGATTCAAATTCTGACCAATCTACTCGCAAATGCTGTTCACGCGGCCACTCATGGCGTTGAAGAACCTTGGATCAAAATCGGTTCCACTTTAAGTCCACAAGCCGGTTATGTCAGAATTCATGTGGAAGATTCTGGTCTGGGTATTCCAGAAAATTTAAAGAAAAATCTTATGAAACCGTTTTTCTCGACCAAGCCTGCTTCCGAGGGCAATGGACTCGGTCTGAGTATTTCGCAAAATCTGGCCGTGAGCATGGGAGGAAGCCTAGAGTTGGACACCTCTTCCGAGAGAACCCGATTCATACTCCAGCTTCCTATTGCTCAAGGCGGCACCTGATTTGCAGGCATTTTAAACGCGTATACCGTATCGGGTTTCGCACAAAAGGGCGATAGACACCCACCCCTACATAGAATAAAGTTCATTCATACAAATCGCGAAATTCGGAGGCCGTTTATCAGTGACAAAAAAAGCACTCGATATGAAGGTTCTTCTCGTTGATGACGAACCCGAACTCTTAAATACCATGAAGATGTGTCTCGATGACTTCAACGTTCTCACCGCCGGGTCTGCTGAGGAAGCACTCGAGGTCCTCAAACATGAAGAGCCTTTTCTTATCGTCTGCGATTTGAAAATGAACGGTATGAGCGGAATTGAGTTCTGTGCAAAGCTCAGAGAGAACCAAGTCAACGTACCCTTCGTGATCCTGACGGGCGCAGCCGACCGTGATATCGCTATCAAAGGTTTGCGAGTTGGTTTGAGCGATCTGCTTGATAAACCTATGCAATTCGAAACACTCCTTTCCACAGTCCAAAAGCACTATGATCTGGCTATCAAAGAAAAGCAGCGCTATATCGAGGAGTCTCGTGCGCTGCTCCTAACGTTTATCGAAGAAGCGCGCGATCTCATGATCGACTTCGAACCGTCGATACTCGCCTTAGAGGAGCATCCGGACGACAAGGCCGGAATCGACCGCTTCTTTCGCAAACTTCACACTGTGAAAGGATCGGCAGCGTCAGTCCAGGGGGGAGAAAAACTTAGTAAGCTTGCTCACGCTATGGAAAATATATTGACCCTGCTCAAAGAAGGGCGCTATACGATCACACCTCAGCTCGTCACTCACTTTCTCGAGTGCAACGATCTGATCGGACGATATGTCGATGCTTTGGAAGACGGTCACTCGCCTCCCGATCTGAGCGAAGCAATTGTTGTCCTGGAGCAACTCCTTCAAAATCCGGCTTCGAAAACGCCTCATCCGGTCAACGCACAAATTTCTAAGGCCAAAGGCAATCTCGAAAGCACTCCTCTCGAAGATGATGGGGTGCTCGTCTCAGCCGAGAAGCTTGACCGCTTCATGGACATCGCCGGGACTCTTGTGGCTTTCAAAAACGGATTTGATGGGTTTGTCCGTTACGTGGCTCAAGGCGGGCAAATCAACCTTGCCAGCCTTGAAAACATGAACCGAACGATTATGAAGATATCGGATAACGTTCAGTCGCAGATCATCGATGTCCGTAAAGTTTCACTCGCTAAGACGTTCACCAAGTTCCCGCGTGTGGTTCGTCAGGCGGCAGCAGAATTATCCAAACAGATTAGGCTCGACATCGTGGGCCAGGAACTTGCGGTGGACAAGACGATCGCGAAAGCGCTCGGGGCATCTCTCATTCACGCCGTGCGTAACTCCTGTGATCACGGCATTGAACGCCCTGACGTTAGAAAGGCCTTCGGTAAACCAACCCAGGGTCTTATTCAAATTACGGCCATACAAATCGGAAAGACGATCAGTATCATCATAAAAGATGATGGAGCGGGGCTCAACCGAGAGCGGATCGTTGCGAAAGCTATCGAACGTGGTCTCCTCGATAAGTCGAAGGCCGACAAGCTTTCGGATGAGGATGCTTACGAACTCCTTTTCCTTCCCGGTTTTTCCACTGCGGAAAAGGTATCGAGTCTCTCCGGTCGCGGAGTCGGCATGGACGTGATTAAGACGACTGCGATCAATCTCGGCGGAACCGCAAAGCTCACTTCGAGTACCGGAGTGGGTATGACCCTCTCGATCAGTATTCCTATTCTCACTACGGTGATGGTGGAGAAATCCTTACTCGTCGAATCCAAAGATATCCTTATCGCTATTCCACTCACATCTGTCTCAGAGATCAAACCACTCAAGCTCTCGGAACTGACCCTCATTCAAGGACGATGGACGATTGATTTTCGTGGTGCAACAGTCGATGTCGTGGACTATCGAGATGTCCTCGAAAATCAAGCGACATGTGTGGGGAAATCGTCTTCTTCAGATGGCTCTTTGATTGTCTTCATTTCGCATCGCAGCCGACTCCTTGGTTTGATCGTAGACAATGTGCTCGATCAGTTCGAAGCTGTCATTCGACCGTTTGATTCGATTATCGGCGGGGTTAAAGGTTTTATTGGAACGGCTCTCATGCCATCCAATGAACTTGCGTTCGTCCTATCTGCCGAAGACGTGATCAATCGATCCGATAAAAGTACCGGCTCACCTAAAGAAATTGAGAGGGTGTCGTGAAGGCCTTTGGAATATTTGACGAAGAGGACGAAGCACCTGCGGTGGATCTAGGAAAAGCCGAGGAGGCAACGCCTAGTGAAGAATCCGATAAGCAAGGGTTAGTCGAGCACGCGGTGTCGATTCCAGCCTCATCGCTCCTACTCTTTCGAAAAGGTCGGCAGCGGTATGCCGTCGATGTTCAATATGTGAAGGAAGTGCATGGCGGCTTGAACGTTCAAAAATTGCCTCTGACCTCTCCCTATTTTTCAGGGGTGGTCATAGTCAATGGAGCCGTCGTAGTCGTTGCGGCGGATGAGATCATTTATTCGCAAGTCGACAGGCAAAACAACACTCAAAGTGTGTCGAATGACGAAACTTTTATTATTTTTGAGATTGGTTCCGATCACCTCGCTATCAAAACCAACGAGGCTTCTCAGGTGATCAACGTAGACGAGGTTAGTATTCGCGCTCTCGATGCGAGTCGAGAGGGTTCCTCAAGAACTTTCAGTGGTATCACGCAATTTTTAGGCGAGAGTGTTCTTATCCTTGATGTCCTGAGTCTGGTTCACGCGCTTAAGAGCTAAGCGACCGCGTCGTGAGGCGTCTGAACTTCGCTCAAGGCGTTCTCTATATCGATCATCACGGCGAGGTCAGGGCCAATTTTTGCCATTCCATTGAAGTAGTGCTGTGAACCCGTGTCTCCGTAGAGCACGCATGGCTCTATGTCACCGCTCGAAACCTGAACTACGCTTTTCACGCAGTCTACAATCGTTCCCACTTTGTCTTTGCGAGACTGAAGAATGAGAACGCAGGATTCTTTCGAAGGTTGATAGGCGCTGTGGCCAAACATGAGGCCAAGGTCAACCACAGCAATCACTTTGCCCCTGAGGTTGATAACCCCAACGACATGAGCTTCCTTCATAGGAACCGGCGTAATCTGTGGCATTCGATTGATCTCCCAGACGTGATCAATCGGCACTGCAAAGTCGCGATTGCGAAGAGTGAATATCAGATACTGTCCGCCGCTCGCTAGGCTCATACTCTATCCCCCTCCCCTCATCTATTGCTGCTCAGAATCCTGAGGTTGATTTGATGTTGGGCTTCACATCCACCAAGCCGTCCATAGGCAGAGCGTTATCGTAGCGCGATGAGGAGGAACTCACTTTTTGATTTGAGCTGTGAAGCCTGATTTGAGGTCTTCTGCCAGCGCTCGGGCGAGAGTCTTCGCGTCGATACTCGCCGCCGCTCCCGTTGACGATCGAAGTCAATTCCTGAACGAGATCCTGCATCGTGCCGGCTTGTGCCGACATCTCTTCGGACGAAGCCGCAACTTCTTCGGAAGATGAAGCATTTCGCTGCGTGGCTTGATCCAGCTCGTTCATAGCCTTACTGATTTGAGCGAGTCCGTTGGATTGCTCGGAACTCGCATTCGCAATGGCTGCATTGAGTTCGGATACTTTCTTCACGCTAATAACGATCGTCTTGAGTGCATCGCCGCCGTGGCCTGCGAGCTGGGCACCTTTTTCAATCTTCACAACGCTGTCTTTGATGAGAGATGCAATTTCTTTAGCCGCTTCTTTCGATCTTTGCGCCAAGGCACGGACCGCTTCAGCCACGACTGCGAAGCCTCGTCCCTGCTCACCGGCCCGTGCGGCTTCAACGGCAGCATTCAAGGCCAAGAGGTTTGTTTGGAAGGAGATGTCGTCGATGACGTCAATGATTTCTTCGATCTTCTTAGAACTTGTTGAGATCTCGGCCATCGATTCGATAAGGCTCGATATTTTGCGATCGCCATCTACCGCAGCTGAACTGCTCTTCTCAGAGAGTTCAGACGCTTGATTTGCGCTGTCAGAGTTGAGCTTGACCATCGAATTCAGTTCTTCGATGGAGGCTACCGTTTCCTGAAGTGCGCTCGCGGCCTCAACGGCTCCTGCTGACAAGGTCTGACTCGCGGCTGAGAGTTCTTCACTAGCCGAACGAACTTCGCTGCTCGCGTTATCGATTTGCTCAGTTACGTTGCCAATCGCGCTGGCAAGAGAGCGTGAGAATAGAAATCCAATGAGCAGGGAAACGAGAACACCGAATACTACGATTGCGGATGTCATGTAGCGCGAACGGGATTCCAAAGCATGAGCGTTTTCGGTACGAACTTTGCCTCGTTCCGCTTGAATTTTACTGAGTTCCATCACGGACTTAGTATGGTGATTTCCGGCTTCTACCAGTTGGATTTTAAGATAGTCTACGAAGATCTTGAAATCCTCAGGATCTTTCGTCTCATTGAATTTACGATAATAGCTCTTCGTTTTTTCGAATTCTTTTTTATAGTCGGTCCATGCCAAGACTGATTTTTCGAAGGCTGTCCTTTCGTTCTCTGTCGTGATCGGGAATCCTTCGTAGATAACGACAGCCTTGTCTACTTCAGCCACAGTTTCCTCGGTTTTCTTATCAACCAAGGCTATATCTTCGGCCGTATTACCGGGAAGAGAGAGTCTGAGAATGTAGCGACCGGTTTGTGAGGCGTTGACCCTCATCTCGGCTAAGGCAAACGCCTTAGGCAAGTTTACGTTAGCAATGAATCCATACTCGGTGGACACACTGGCGAGAAAATAAAGTCCCGCGCCACCGGCTAACATCAACAGAAACGAAAGGAAGGAACTGAAGGCGATAATCTTCGCTTTTAGACTGAGAGACCTGAACATGGATAACCCTTCTTAGAAAGATCGATCGTCCCTAAAAGTTTTGGACGAACTCTCAGCTTATATTAAAACGCAGAGGCGGTTGGGTCGCTAGCGCGTCATGAGCTTGACATCAAAGCGGGTAAGAATTTACCGGCCTGTTCGGTGGTACTATCGTGTCAGATATCACTCCCTAGGATCTATATCCATGACCTCTCAGCCTCTAAAAAACTCATCAAACATGGCGGCAGACCTCTATCAAGATCTGGCACGCGATGTCTCGGGCTTTCTTCGCCTAGCGTTTACCTTAAAAAGGATGACGGGAATCAATCTTCCTCAAAACGAGAAGAATTTGAGTCTCATGGCAAGCCGAGTGATCCACATTATGCGCGATCACAATTTTGCGGGCTACGATCAACTCTTAGGCGCAATTGAAAAGGATAAGACCGGGGTTGCCGTTCAGTTCGTTGAATGCCTGACGACCAATACCACTTCATTCTTTCGCGAAGAAGGGCACTTTCCTGTCCTTCAAAAGGTTCTTAGAGAGCGGGCAAAAATTGCCGAGCAGGCCGGGCGGCGAGAACTCAGGGTCTGGTGTGCAGCGGCAAGTACCGGCCAGGAGCCTTATACGATTGCTATGACTGCAATCGAAGCGCTCCAGTCGTATTCATCGATAGCTTTGCGCATACTCGCAACCGATATCGACAGGGTGGCTCTCACCAAAGCCTCGCGCGGGATTTACACAGAAGATGAAATTAGTCGAATACCGCCTCAACTCAAAAGCTCCTATTTTTCTGAGCGATCGACGAATTCAGGTAAAAGGTTTGTGGCTAAGGATCATTTAAAGAGTGTATTAACCTTTGCCCCGCTGAATCTTATTGAAACGCCCTACCCGTTTAGATTCGAGTTCGACGTGATTATGTGCAGAAATGTTTTGATTTATTTTGACCAAGATACCGTGGCGGGAATTGTCGGGCGTATGGATAAGGCCCTGTTTAAGGGTGGGTATCTGTTCTTAGGGCATGCGGAAACGAGCGCGCGCAGGCCTTCGGGCATGACGACGATCAGTCATGCCGTGTTTCAAAAATCTTAATGCATCACCCCTAAGGGTTTTATGTTCAAGCGCTCTATCATTATCATCGATGAAATTCAGAATCTCGAAGCGCTGAGGAGCGCTGTGCAGAAGTCTGTCGATTTTCAGCTTGTTCTTGCGACTCACGATGTCATGGCCGCGCGCAACTGCATCGTCGATCACAAACCGAGCTTAATACTCATCAATCCTTATCTTCCAGGTCTGAATGGCTTCGATTTTATTAAGCGTGTGATGAACTACGCGCCGACCTCGGTCGTTGTCATCTATTCGAGTTCTGTTGTTATGGAAGCTATGGGAACGCAGACTATAGCCTCAGGTGCTATTGGGGCTGTTGCGCGAACAGATTTCAAGCAGGGTCGATTGTTTGATGAAGTCTTTAAGAGCATCAAGAATGTCATGCAAAGTCACGAAAGGCCTTTAACGCCCTCGGTAGTTGCGCCTTCGCACGGCAGTGCAGGGAATCCGAATCACGGCTTCCCACTGATAGCTATCGCATCATCTACCGGCGGGACCGAGGCTTTGAAGGAACTACTTCCTCGTTTGCCTCAAGGTTTACCACCCATCTTGATCGTACAGCATATGCTTCCTAGTTTTACTCGGGCGTTCTCTGAGAACCTGAGTAAAATTTCGGCTTTTACGGTGAAGCATGCCGTCGATGGTGAGAGAATCGATGCGAATACAGCCTATCTTTGCCCGGGAAACTTTCATATGGAGGTGAAGAAGACTGGTCCTCTGCTCCACATTAAGTTGCAAAGCGAGCCGCCTCTTCATAACGTGAGACCGGCTGCCGACTACCTGTTCCATTCGATCGCCAAGCTTTCTGCTGCGGCGTCGATAGGCGTAGTCCTCACAGGTATGGGCCGTGATGGTGCCGATGGTTTACTTGCTATGAAGAAGGGTGGAAGTTATAACATCGCGCAGGACGAACGCTCCTCCGTCGTATTTGGAATGCCGAAGGCCGCGATTGATCGAGGCGCTATTCAATCGATTTTATCTCTGCACGATATCGCAGGCGCGATCGTTGCTCGATCTCGTAGGATTCGAGGTGATTGATTGGGCGAGT
This sequence comes from Bdellovibrionota bacterium, assembly GCA_040385935.1. Taxonomy (GTDB): domain Bacteria; phylum Bdellovibrionota_B; class Oligoflexia; order Oligoflexales; family Oligoflexaceae; genus Oligoflexus. The sequence continues at coordinate 25,606 of JAZKGL010000041.1, read as the reverse complement.
TATCGATTGAGTAGTGAGGCTAAAGTTTCAAGCAACTCTACTCCATCGATGGGCTTTGTCAAATGTGCGGCAAAGCCCGCAGCTTTGGTTCTTTGTCGTTCATCCGCCATAGCATGAGCTGTTAACGCTACAATAGGCCGCTGATAGCCTAACGTATCCAAGGCTTCTTTCGCTTGATAGCCATCAAGCTTCGGCATCTGTATGTCCATCAGAATCACGTCGAACTCACTCGAGAGAGCCGCTTTCACACCCTCATCACCATCACTCGCAGTCTCGACTTTCGCCCCACTTTTACCGAGTATTCTTGCGGCCAAGAACTGGTTGTCGGGCGAGTCGTCTACGATCAGCACACGCTTGCCTTCAAGCGAAAGAGTCTTCGTGCTCTTTGGGGCACTCGCATGCAAAGTCGCATCGGACTTGGCCGTGCCGAGTTTTGCGATGAAATGAAAAGTGAACGTACAGCCTTCACCAAGGGTGTATTCAGTTATTGAGATTTCACCTGACAACGCCTGAGATAGTCTTTGCGAGAGCGCGAGTCCCAGACCGGTTCCCCCGAATTTTCGCGTTGTGCTGTTGTCGGCTTGCGTAAATGGGGTAAATAATTTCTCTTGCTGCGCCTGCGTTAAACCTATCCCGGTGTCTTTGACATCAATGGATACCTTAACCCTATTGAAGTCTATCGGCATGGCACGAACGTTGACAGAAACTCCACCCTGGTCGGTGAACTTCACAGCGTTGCCGATCAGATTAATCAAAATTTGACGAAGGCGCGTGGGGTCGGATGAAATAATTGTAGGCACCGACTCCTCGATGTTTAAATGAAGATAGATGCCCTTTTCCTTGGTCTTGTCTTTGAATAACTCCACAGCCTCTGACACAACCTTGTAGAGGATAAAGGAAACCTCCTCGATATCGAGCCGACCGGCTTCCACCTTTGCAAGATCCAAAATGTCATCAATTATGCGTGAGAGGGCATTTCCATTTCGCACGATAGTCTCTAAATATTGATCTCGTTCAAACGAGTCGAGAGACTTGTCTTTAAGCAGGTTGGTGAATCCGAGTATCGCGCCCAGCGGCGTTCGAATTTCATGAGACATATTGGCAAGAAAAGCTGACTTCAGAGCATTGGCTCGCTCGGCTTGCTCACGTGAGTATTCCGCCTCGTCTTTGGCCTTTTCGAGTTCCGACTCAGCATTTCTGCGTTCGTTGATATCAAATACCGTGCCGGCATAGCCGATGTAGTTGCCCGACTCGTCATAACGAGGATTGCCGGCATCGATAGCCCAGCGATAATCGCCGTTCTTAGTTTTGAGTCGGTACTCGACGTAAAAGTACTCGCGTCTTGCATTCGCATCTGTAAAGGCCTTGCCGGCTCGCTCCTTGTCATCGGGGTGAGTGGCATCGAGCCAGCCGTATCCCAACGCCTCAGATTCTGTCTGGCCGGTAAACTCGTACCACTGCTTACTCAGGTAGGTGCACTTGCCATCTTCCTCCGTAATCCAAAGGATGGCTGGCGAGACATCGACGCTTTGTTCAAACTTAATCTTGGCATGGACAGCTTGCAGCTCGCTAACTTTTCTTTCTGTAATGTCACTAAAAAATATGGCCAAGCCACCATCCTGCTTCGGAAAGATCCGGACATCGATCCATAGATCCAAAGGTTGGATAAAATCATCAAAACGCATTTCGACACGCTTATCCATCGCTTCGAGATAAGACTCACGCTGAATGGAGTTTTGATAAAGCTTAGCTGAGAGAAACTCTTGTCCCATCGTTTCACTGCGGGTATGTTGTAAAATGACTTCGTAGCGCTTGTTCACGCGCGTTATTAGCCAATCTTTATTCAACGATAGAAATGCATCACTCATACTCTCAAGCGTATCGAGCAGACTCAGTTCGCTCGCCTTTAAGGCATCGTCAGAGTGCTTTCGACTGGTAGTCTCGACCACGGCACAGAACAACCCTGCAACTCGGTTGAACTCATCTCGAATTGGACTGTAAGAAAAGGTGGCATAAAAAATCTCATCGCGACCATTGCGTGTCGTTGAGAAAGGTAGGTCTTCGAGATAGATCGCTTTCCCATTGTCTACCGATTGGACCAGAGGCAAGATATACTCCCATATTTCAGACCAGACCTCTTCGAATGGCTTGCCAAATGCATCAGGATGTTTCTTTCCCAAGATCGGAATGTACGCGTCATTATAGAAGAATATTCGCTTTTCGCCCCAGGCGATAACCATAGGGAATTGCGAGGCCAGCATGATAGAGAAAGCCGTCTTCAGACATTGAGGCCAGCTTTCTACCGGACCTAGCACATGAGTAGACCAATCGATTTCTTTGCCGATATGATGGATTTCCCCCATCCCCTCAAACAACACTCGTGACTGTAAAGGTCTCGATATTTCTAAATGGAAGTCTTGAAGGTTGGAATAGACTTTCAACTTGAGAAGGAGTTTTTGCGAAGACATCGGCCAGTACAAAATATCTTTGACGCCGGTTTGAAGGATTTTTACTTCTTCGTCTTCCGACAATGGTTTCCCGGATATCAATAGCAGAGGAATTTGCGGCGTAGAGAGGCCATCGGAAAGGTCGGCTCGCAGAGCGCGAAAACCAGTGTCTTGGATTAACTCTTGGAGGGTGCGAAAGTCGTCCTCTTGGTCCACGCTAACTAAGACTATGGGACGCTTGCCGAGGTCTCGATCGGTCTGCACGTTTCGAGTCAAATGATTCCCCATTCCTTTTGATACCAAGTATCAAGGCTTCGTCCAAGTTTCAGGGAATATTAAAGAAGTTTGCGCGTTTGTGGTAGTCTTTTACGAGCCAGGCTAATCGGTAAAATAAAGCCAGGGCTCGGTTGAGCCCTGGCTTAAGGAATCATTTGATCGAAGCCGGTTTAAGACTTGGCACCATCAACGAAAGAAAGTTTGCCGCGCATAACCCCAAAGTGTCCTGGGAAGCTACAGAAGAAAGCATAAGCTTTCGCATCTTTAAGCTTGTTCGCCTTAATTGTTAATAAAGTCGATTCGCCGCCGCCGACTGTTTTCGAATGGGCGATGACAAGGTTCTTCACAGCATCTGCGATGTATTCATTCTCTGGTTTCGCACCAGCCGTCGTTGCGATCTTGATAACGTCAGCGTCGTCAGACACAACAACATTGTGGCCCATCGCGGCTTTCGGAAGTTTTCCGACATGCTTTAAAGTGATATCGATGTCTTCTTTCAAACACTTCTTAGGAATCTTGATCGTTTTGTCAGCGAAAGGAACTTCCTTATCGCCTTCGAGTAGACCGTATTGCATAGCGTCAGTGCCAGTGAGGTGAAAAGTACATTCTTTTTTAGCAGCTTGCGCGCTCGCGGCAGTCAGAGAAGCTAGAACCAGTATCGTTTTGATCATGCTATATATCCTTTGCGGTTAAGCACTTTTGATTTATGGGTGTTTTCAGGGAGTTTCGCAATGGGTTTTCACGCTGACCTTTGAATCGACCACACGCAAAAAAAGCGACCGTAGGGTCGCTTTTTGAAAGTTCAACTCAGTGACTCGTCCTAGTCTCAGCTATAACGAATTAAGCTATGAACAGGAAAAGGCGAAAGCACCTGACGGCCGGGGAGGAAGGTTAGCTCGATGACAAACGAGCAGCCGACAATAGTCCCGCCACATTTTTTCACGAGTTCCGTCGCCGCCTTAGCTGTTCCACCGGTCGCGAGTAGATCGTCGATGAAGATCACGCGCTGACCAGGGCGAATCGCATCCTGATGAATCTCGAGCGTGTCTTGACCATACTCAAGATCATAGCTTTGCTTATGAACGGCAGCAGGGAGTTTGCCCGGCTTACGGATAGGCACAAAGCCTTTGCCCATAAGCATCGCTACGCCTACACCAAAGAGAAAACCACGGCTCTCGGCACCGACGATGAGATCAACCTCATCTTCGTTGTATTGACTCGCAATCGCCTTATACGTCGCCTGCAGTGCAGCAGGATCACGAAGGAGGGGAGTGATGTCTTTAAAACTGATGCCCGGCTTTGGAAAGTCGGGAACGGTGCGGATGTAATCTTCTAGACGCATGGTGTTCTCTCTATATGTAAGGGCCGAAGGATTTATTTCGTTTTGCCTTTTTCGAGCTTAGCCAAGAGCAGATCACCAAACGTTCCGCGATTCTGCGGAGCCGCAGCTTTCGTACTCGTTTTGGAATCCTGCGACTGCATATACTCATGATAAGCGGCGATGTCATCGGAGTCATCTTTGATTTCCGGCAATGACAAAAGAATTTTGCGTTCCGAAAGATTCAGCTCGCGTACCACGACATTCAGTTCTTGCGGAGGCGAAGCCTTCTTCTTGTAAGATTCGCCATGAGCTTTCTTCAAGATTTCTGTCGGAACGAGTCCGACGATGCCAGGAGCGATTTCGACAAAAGCGCCAAAGCCTTTAAGACTCTGAACGGTGCCTGTGAACTGCGTGCCGGACGCATACTTGGCTTCAGCATTCGCCCACGGGTCCTCTTCGATGTTCTTAAGACTCAGAGAAAGCTTCTGATCAGCTGGTTTGATATCGAGAAGACGAACATTGACCGTATCGCCGACCTTAACAACTTCGGACGGATGGTGAATGCGTTTCTCCCAAGACATCTCGGAAATATGCATCAAACCTTCTACACCTGGCTCTAAAGAGACAAAGGCTCCGAAGGTCTCAAGGCGCGAGACTGTGCCCGGATAAGATTTGCCAACTTCATACTTGGTCCCGATCGAGGCCCATGGATCTTCCTGAATGGCTTTCATCGAGAGACTGATGCGCTTTTTGCCGTCGTCGGTCGTCTCAACACGAAGAACCTTGACGCGGACCTTGTCGCCCTTGTTAAGGAATTCGCCGGCTCGGTTGATACGAGCGTAGCTGATCTCGGAAACATGAAGGAAACCATCGAAGCCACCGAGGTCGATAAAAGCACCGAAGTCTTTCACTTCGCGAACTTCGCCATCCATGATCACTTCAGTGTTCAAGCGCGCTTCAAGCTCAACGATTTTCGCTTCGCTTTCTTTCTTCAAAAGCTTCGAGCGAGACACGACGACGTTTCGTCCGCCTTCCTCAACCTTCTCGATTAGAAAGTCGAATTCTTTGCCCATGTATTCCGCTTTGTTTGAAACAAACTTGGAATCGATTTGCGAGACCGGGCAGAACGCGCGTTTGCCCATGATCGTCACTTCGAAACCACCTTTGTTTTCGCCAGTCACTTTACCCTTAACAGGCAACTGACCATTACGCGCCATGATCAAATCCTCAAGCGGATTTTTGCTCTGGCCCATGCGGCGGCTCAAAAGAATTTCGTCTTCGGTGCGACTGATTACGTAAGCGACGATCTTATCACCGACGTGATATTCGAATTCGCCCTTGTCGTTGATGATTTGATTCTTATCCATGACCGCAGTGTGCAATGCGTCGATAGAAACGAGCACGGTATCGGAGTGCGTGCTGATGTTGGTGACCGTTCCGGAAACCTGACGACCGACACGGATATCCACTTCTTCACTATTTTCATCCGCATCCTGAGCCAGAAGCTCTTCGAAGGACGCTTCTTTTTCGGGCGAAGGTTTTTTCTTGTCTTCAAATCCGCTGTCTTCGTCTTCCCACTGTATATCCTGATAACGCATACGTTTCGTCCTTAAAAATTGCTGCCTTGATGCCAGCACGGCCGGGGAGTTTACCCTTTTTCAAAAGGAGATCCCAGAAAATTTCGTTCTGGAGATTCAGCTTAATCTATGCCAAATTTGTAGAAAGATCCTGCATTTTCTTTTTAATCGAGGTCACAATGACTGGTAATATAGAAGTTGAACATCTGGAGTCCCACGATGGTGCTCAACTCTACTGTCAACACTATCCAGCCAAGGGCGCCCGAGGCGTCATCATCACGGTGCACGACTATGGGCAGCACAGTGGAGCGTATGAAGCGGCCCATCAGCTTTTGGTCGATGAGCAGTTTAGCGTGTACACGATGGATTTACGTGGCCATGGTCGATCGGCAGGCGAGCGAGCGGCTATTGAGCACTTCGATGATTATCTTGACGATCTCGATCTATTGATCGCACGGGTGCGGGATCGCGAGGAAGACTCGCCACTGTTTTTGTTAGGCCAAGGCATGGGCGCATTGATCGCCCTTCGCTACGTGACGACGCGGCGCGCGACTTTTCACGGCTTAATTCTTTGCGGCGGTCTTCCTCTGCTGCCTACCAATTCTAAAGAACGCCTGATTTCGCAGTATGCCGGCATACTGCTTTCTCACATCACTGCCAATCAAGAGGCGCGTGAAATCCTACTCGCGCCTTCTTTGACCGGAGCTTTAAAAAATGACGCTTTGTCCTTTCGAGGGGAAATCAAAGCCAAGACGGTGGTTCAAATCAATGCGGCCAATGCTTTTGTGCACGATGGTCAGGAGTTCTTGGGTTTTCCTGTCCTGTGCCTTGCCAGCGAGCGGCATCATATTTTAATGGAAAGAGTTTACGACAAACTTTTGACTCACGATAAAACTTTGATCGACTACGAAGGTCAGAGTCTTCAACCTTTGTTAGGTGAAGAAAAGAAAGAGGTGAGTCACGCTATAGGGAAATGGTGTAACGAGCATCTGGAGAAGATCGATGATGGAGATGAGTGGGGCGATCTAGAGGATGATAGTCTGTAACGAATGCAATTAGCGAGTCTTGAGTCCTTCGCTTTTTTGTTCTTCACGAATACGCTTTAAACTGTTGCAAGAGGCTTCGTGTTTGTCCATGCAACCCTTAGCGTAAAGTTCAAGTGCCTTGCCGAAGTTCTTCTTTTGTTCGAACTGAAAGGCTAAGTTGTTGCAGGATTTGCCTAGACCGTTGTCACAGGCTGCTCGATAGAAGCGAGTGGCGTTGAGCTGATTGCCTGATTGTTCTTCATACCAAGCAAACTTATGACAGGCATGGGCATGCCCCGACTGGCAGATATTTAGAAATTCATTCTTAGCGATCTCAACTCGGCCCGCCTTAGCCTTGGCAACGGCTGCCGTAAATCTAAGATCGAGATTTTTCTTCATCTTTTTATCGATGGATGGTTGGATAGAGACAGGTTCTTCTAAGGGAAGTTCTGCGGCTGCTTCTGAGGGGACGTCGGCAGTCGTATCCGACACAGCCGATGCAGGTTCACTCGGCTCCGTCATGGCAACTTTTATGCCTTCGGTTGTAGGGGCAGCTTCGACATGAGCTGCAGGATTCGTCTGCTCGTCTTCTAGCTCTTTCGCCCTTTGCAAAGCCTTCTCACGAATCCGAGCGAGGCTCTCGTCTTTGACTTCATTCGCACTGCCTTCGGCCAGATCGCGAGAGGATACATCTTCATATTTAACGGTCGGAATAGGGAGTGTTTTGGCTGCCAGAGCAATAGGTTCTGCTTCGACTTCCTTGACGATGGGAGCTGAGGTTTTCTCGACTGCCGAGATCTTATCCTTAGGCGCTTCGATAGGGTCTTCTGAACTTGGCGTCACAATAGAGGGAAGATTGATTTCCGGCGACGAAGTAACCTCCGAAGTCACGGGCATCGGCTGAACGGGTTTCCGTGCAGTCTTCTTTTTCTCCTCACAGGCCATACTCATAATGAGTATAAGGGAGCCTGATATTATGTAGCGCTTCATTGCCTACCTCTCTCCAATTCTTACCTCTTATCGGTCAGACTGAAGGCAACCTTAGAAAAGAATAGAAACAGCACGTCATTTTTTTGCGCAAATGACCCCGAAGCCGGTTTGATCCGCGTCTTGGCAGATTTTGCAATTTTCTGCTAAGGTCCCCGAAGAATAGACGGTTACAGGTCGTTTGAGGAGGTCGGTTGATGGGCGGTGAAAAACGTCAGTATATGAATGGATTTGGCAATCATTTCAGTAGCGAAGCACTGCCGGGCAGTCTTCCGGCCCATCAAAACAATCCGCAGAAGCCTCCCTTTGGATTGATCGCCGAACTTTTATCGGGTTCGGCCTTCACGGCTCTGCGCCACGAGAATCTGAGGTCTTGGTTCTATCGAATTCGGCCAAGTGTCGGCCATGGCGAGTTTCAGCCACTTTCTTCGGGAAAATGGCTCTCAGCACCGCAGCACGAACCCCATGTCCCGCCTGCTCAGCTCCGTTGGAATCCTATGGAGTACGGACAGGCGGATGACGACTTTGTCTCCTCCATGACAACCTTTGCAACTAACGGCGACGCATTTATGCGCGCCGGTAGCGCCGTGCATCTTTATGCGGCGAAGACCTCGATGGGCGATCGGTTTTTCATGAACAACGACGGTGATCTTTTGATTGTCCCGCAGGAAGGCCGTCTACAGATTCGCACCGAATTTGGTGTGATCGATTTAGAGCCTGCAGAAATCGCGGTTATCCAACGCGGGATCAAATTTCAAGTGAACCTTCCCGATGGCAAGGCTCGCGGTTATGTGTGTGAGATTTACGGAAAGCATTTGGTTCTGCCATACCTCGGGCCTATCGGAAGTAGCGGTCTTGCCAACTCACGCGACTTCGAAACACCTGTGGCCGCTTATGAAGATAAAGAAGGCCTCTTTGAACTCGTACTCAAATTTGGAGGGCAGCTTTATCGCGCGGCGTTAGAGCATTCTCCGCTTGATGTCGTCGCTTGGCACGGAAACTATGCGCCTTACAAATACGATCTGCGCAAATTCATGACGATCAATACCGTAAGCTTCGATCATCCGGACCCTTCGATCTTCACTGTACTGACCTCGCCGGGAGAAATGGAAGGTCAGGCGAACGTTGACTTTGTCATCTTCCCTCCGCGTTGGATGGTTGCTGAAAAGACCTTCCGTCCGCCTTACTTTCATCGCAACCTAATGAGCGAATACATGGGGCTAATTTATGGTGTCTACGATGCTAAGCCCGCGGGCGGGTTTGATCCCGGCGGAGGAAGTTTGCACAACTGTATGCTCCCTCACGGACCCGAAGTTAAGGCATTTGAATCGGCGATCGAGGCGGATTTAAAACCCCACTATCTCGACAAGACTTTGGCCTTCATGTTTGAGTCGGCTTATCTTTACAGGCCTACAGAGTTTGCCATGAACGGTGGCCTGCTGCAGAATAACTATGCTGACTGTTGGAAAGGTATTCCCAAAACTTTCCGAGCGAATCAAAAGTGAAGGGGTGTTAATCGGTATGGATGCTCAACTTTTGCCAATCACCTTTGTCGATGTCTTTCGCTGTCTCGAGGCGTCCGGACTACTCCTTGCGAAAAAAGGTGTGATGCCGAATCGCGTGGTGCCTGAGATCACGACCGACACGCGTAAACTTGAGGACGGGGAACTGTTTATCGCCTATCGCGGAGTGCAGTTTGATGCCCACGTGCGCGTGCCTGAACTTTCGCGGCAGCATCCAAGCGCGGTATTCATCCTTGAGGACGAGCGGTGCTTTCAACTTATGGGCGAGGATCAACCGTTTCTGCTCGTCAAAGACAGTCGCGAAGCCTGGTCCTACGTCGCGGCTTTGCGTTACGGAAACCCGCACGAGAAATTAAAGATGATCGGCGTAACCGGAACCAACGGCAAAACCTCGACGGTTTGGTTTGTTCGGCAAATCTTAAAAGCCCTTGGCAAACCCTCGATGACCCTAGGCACGATCGGTGTGTTCTGCGGAGACGAGATGCTGCCGGCCACTCACACGACACCCGATCCTGACGAACTTTTTAAAAGCTTTGCAACAGCTCTCGCACGAGGCATCACCTATGTGGCGATGGAGGTCTCCTCACACGCGATCGTGCAAAGGCGAATAGGCCCGATTCGATTCGATGCCGTCGCCTTTACCTCTTTCTCGCGCGACCATTTGGATTTTCACGCTACGATGAAAGAATACTTTGCAGCGAAGTGGGAACTCTTCACCCGCTACCGTAAAAAAGATGCGCCGGCTTTCGTGTCGACGACGGTTCGAGACCACATTCCGCAAAGCAAAGCGAAGCTCGCGTTTTATGGTCCCACAGCCAGCCGACAAACGTCAGATCACGGTTATTTCTATGCGATTACAGAAAGTCGCTTGGATCACACTCATCTGGATGTGACCTCCGATCGTAAGCACGCTTGGGATTTTCCCTTCGGTGGTGACTTTGTAATGGATAATTTCACGGCCGCACTCGCGCTCGTGCAGGGACTGGGTGAGACCGGCGAATTCTCGGGGTCACAGATCAAGCCGGTACCGGGACGATTCGAGCCCGTTGAAGCCGCGCAAGCGAGAGGCATAGCGGTGATAGTCGATTACGCTCACACGCCGGATGCACTCGAGAAGACTCTCGCCAAACTCAAAGAGATGACCACAGGAAAGCTTTGGGCCCTGTTTGGTTGCGGAGGCGATCGTGATAGCGGCAAACGTCCACTCATGGGCAAGATCGCCGAGGAGCAGGCGGATATCATTGTCGTTACCTCGGATAATCCAAGAACAGAGAAACCAGATTTCATAATTGAGCAAATTTTAAAAGGCATGCCTCGCAAAAAAACTGTGCACGTAATCGAAGACAGGCGAGAAGCGATTGCTTTCGCGTGTTTGAATGCCAAGCCCGGAGATAGCGTTTTGATCGCGGGCAAAGGGCACGAAGATTATCAAATCATTGGGAAAACTAAGTTTCATTTCGATGATAGGTCTGTTGCCACTGAGATACTGTCTGCGCCGAGAGATTGAGGAGTTTTGAGGCCGAGCTTACCTGCGTATCACCCTGCCATAGTATGATGGAAGGAGATTAGCGAGGAGAGCTAGGATGCGCGTTCAAACCCGAATTGTCTTATTCGCGTTCATAACTTTGTTTTCCCATTTTGGTTGTGGAAGTTCTGGTGGCACGAGCACCGAAAGTCCTGAGCAAGGAGCGAAGGAAGAGGCGGGCGATGATGGTGGGAAAGATGAGGGCGATGCCGCGAGTGTGAAGAACTCCGATGTGAAGGATAAGCCTCTCCTCACCGAATGTTATAAAGGCGATACTTTCAGCTGTACGGTTGAGGCCGTCATTGCCCGTGAAACGAATACGGTTCGCGGAAACCGTGGAGCCTTCGCTATTTCTTTCGAAGATTCTTTTGTGGCCCGTCAATGGTCAGTGAAGCAAGCCGACGATGGAAATATCAGCCACGATGGGTTTCCTTACGATCGCAAGAAAGTTCTCGCGCTCGACTTTCCCAATGCAAAGTGGGGATACGGAGCAGAGAACGTAGGGATTATCCGGGGGAGTGAAACCGATGCGGAAGTCGTCGGAAAGCAGCTGGTGAACATGTGGAAAGGCAGCGAAGGTCATCTTCGTAACATGCTCGGAAACTATACTTTCATCGGAGTCGGTGTTGCTCGCAAGGGCAACAATATTTACGCAACACAGATTTTCCACTAATTTCCCTTGTGTAATCTGTCCCTCGTGATACTCAAATCGGGTGTCATCAAAAGAGGGACTGTCTACCATGCGCCCGAGTTTCCAAGATATTTATATGGATCTCGCTTTCAGCCTCGCTAGACGTTCGACGTGCAAACGTTTGAACGTTGGCACCGTTATCACGAGTACGGATTATCGGAAGGTACTGGCAGTCGGTTATAACGGCAATGCTACAGGTTTGCCAAACGGCTGCGACAGAGACGAAGCGGGGAATTGTGGCTGTCTTCACTCCGAAGAAAATGCCGTGATCAACTGTGATAGTCCACGAACGATAGAGAAGCTCGCCTTTGTAACTCACTTGCCCTGTTCTGCCTGCGCAAAGAGGCTAATCAATTTAGGGAACGTCAAGAAACTATACTACGCACAGCCTTACCGCTCCGTGTCATCGCTCGATCTTTTTTCCACTGTTGGGATCGAAGTGGTTCATTTTCCAAGTTCAAATGCCATTCCTTCTGCCTAGAAAACTGGCGGGAGGTTACTTTGCTCTACCACATATAGCGTTCAAAACTGAAAATCCACGCTATGCATAATTTTTAAGCAAACTCATTAACCATTTGAAAATAGACGATTATTTCTTGGAAGTAAGGATCTTATCCACTGCCCCTGTGGATAACGTAAACCCATCTTTAAGGAAAATTATACCCATATGTCATGCCACTTTTATGAGCTTTTATTCCCTAGCTCATAGACGAGGATAAGAGTTGAGCCTTTGGCGCTCCAGAACTAACATGAAAAAGCTTATTTGGAGGTCACCCTTTGCAAGCTTTGCTCGTTCCCGTCCTGCTCGGACTTAGTTTGGTCGCAGCTCTCTTTGGTTGCGGTCGCGCAGAAGACCTGGAAAATCCTTATGCTGATGAACGCAGCTATGCGCCCGACATACGTTTTGCAACCGATGCCGAGATCGCCGCAGGCGATGTTGCTGAACATAGTTACATCATCGGATTTCGTGAGCAGTCGGTGGCTGACGCCGCGACAGCCAAACTCCAGTTTTCTACGATCCAACAAGGTCTGGCGCATATACTCCAATCCACGCAGAAAGTGGATTTCTCCCGCGCGCTGGCTCGGCTGAACATCACTTATCCAGGACGTTCGTTTGCTGCGCAAACGTCACTGAACGCAACACCCTTCTTTCAATCCGAGCTACAAGTTCCAGAGGAATTCACCCACATCACTGAAGTGACTTTCGCTGATGAGGCTTCCGCGCGCGCTCAAATTAATCTTTGGCATCAGCAAAAGAAAATTAATTATGCCGAACCCAATTTCAAACGCACGACGAGCGGCGAAGTTGAAGATCGGATCGTTTCCAGCTTTAAGGGCAGCAACGCCACGCCTTGGCTTGATCAGGTTTCGTTTGTGGATGCGATCCAAAAAATCGGACTCACGGGGGCTAAGGCCGAGCCTTTGATTGCGGTGATGGATTCGGGTGTGGATGTGCTGCATCCTAATTTGAAAGATGCGATCTTCACCAACGAAGCAGGGCAAAACAAACAATGCCGCAATGATATCTATGGCTGTAACACGACGGTAGAAGACAAAGAGATTTTAGGCGACGGCGCGGTTTATCCTTCCGGCACGAGCGACTTTGGCGAAGTCTGCCTCAACGAAGGTCAGTGCGATCACGGCACTCACGTGGCCGGTATTATCGGCGCAAGAAATTCGGCGAACTTTACGGGTATGTGCCCTTACTGCAAAATCCTGGTCGTCAAGGTCGTTGAAATCGAAGAGAAGAACGGCCGGGAAACCTTTCCTATCAAAGACTCCTCCATTCTCGCTGGGCTGTCTTATGTCTCCGGCTTTAAAACGGGTGGCCAGCCTCTCGTTCGCGTCATCAACGCATCGTTTGGAAAGTTTGAGAGTTCGCGTTCAGTCGAACTCTTTATCAAGGCTCTCAAGAAATTCGGACGCGGAACTTTGATGGTTGCGGCAGCCGGAAATGAAGACACGATGAAACGACAGTATCCTGCAGGCTTTGACGAGGTTCTGGCGGTTTCCAATATTAAAAGTGCGGTGTCTGCGCCGAACAAAAGTGCGTCGTCAAACTTCGGAATGTGGGTGGATATCGCGGCACCGGGTGATGGCGACTGCGGCCCGTCCTCAGGTATTCTATCGACTATTCCCGGCGGCGGCTCGGCTTGTCGAGTCGGAACTTCGATGGCCTCGCCGATGGTCGCTGGTATAGCCGGACTTGTTCTCGCTAATGATCCGACTCTGAGTGCGGAAGCTTTGGAAAGTCGCTTAATGGAAACGGCCAATCCTACCAAGCTTTATGAAGATGGCGTGAACAATTCCTATCGACCGAAAGTCAAAGGCGCTGGTCTGGTTCCTCTCTTAGGCGGAGGCGTCGTCAATGCTTTGGTCGCAATTGATCCCAGTCTTGATACAATACCTGCCGTGGTCGCGCAAAGACCGGACGCGGTTAGACCCGGTTGCGGAGTGATCGGTGGACAAGGCCAATCGTCCGCTTTGGCTTTCCTCATGATACTGTTGATACCCTTTTTGGGTTTGATTCGAAGGTTTCGTAGACGTATTTGAGGCATTGGTTAGGGAAGATATATGCAAGATATTCAGGCCCGTGTGGAAGTTGCTGCAGATTTTACAAAAAAGATTTTAGCGACCATGGGTGAACGCATGGTAGGCCAGCATCAGGTGACAGAACGCTTGCTCATGGGTCTTATCGGACAAGGGCATATTCTGTTAGAAGGACTCCCTGGGCTTGCAAAAACCACGGCTGTAAAAGCCTTAGGCGAATGCTCAGATCTTCAGGTCCACAGAGTGCAGTTTACTCCCGATCTTTTGCCAGCCGACGTCGTCGGTACTCAGATCTTTGACCCTCGCCAAGCCGATTTTAGGGTCAAGAAAGGTCCGATCTTTACCAACCTTTTGATCGCGGATGAAATCAATCGCGCGCCGGCCAAAGTTCAATCGGCGTTGCTTGAAGCCATGCAGGAGCGTCAGGTAACGATCGCCGACGAAACCTATCCTTTGCCTAAGCCTTTCCTGGTGCTTGCCACGCAGAATCCCATCGAGCAGGAAGGAACCTATCCTTTGCCCGAGGCGCAGCTTGATCGATTCTTCTTCAAGCTTAAAGTGGACTACGGCACGCCTGAAGAAGAAATGCTCGTCATTCAACGTATGTCGAGCGGTGAACTCCCTAAGCTTTCTCAGGTTCTCAATGCTCGATCGCTGTCGCAGCTCCAGGATCTGGTGGCGGAAATTCATGTGGCTGAAAACATTCGACGTTACATCGTCGATCTGGTCTTTGCCACGCGTCGCCCGCAGGACTTTAAAATCTCTCGTCTCACAGGTCTTATCCGCGTTGGCGCAAGTCCCAGGGCCTCTATCAATCTTGAACGCGCCGCGCGATTGAACGCTTTATTTCAAGGACGGGCTTACGTCATTCCTCAAGACGTCAAAGACATTGCCGAAGATGTTTTGCGCCACCGCATTATTCCGAGCTTTGAAGCCGAAGCCGAGAACGTGTCGACCGAAGAAATGGTTCATGACATTCTCTCCGCTATTGCCGTCCCATGAGGTAAGTCGATGGATTCCCAAAGACCGCCACATGGCATCTTTGAATCAATAGGTTCAAGTACTCTTGGGTGGACTCAAGGTCTTTTGATTTCCGCTCTGGTGCTGCTCATTCTGCTTTTGGTCCTTTGGGGACTAAAAGCTTGGCGTAAAAAACGCCTGAATAAACCTCAAGTCGTAAAAAATCCATGGGACGAATTACGTAGCCTTATCGAGGCTCAGGGTGCGGACACTGCGCCAGAGCATATAGGTAAATTGAATCACGCCCTCCGCAAAGCTCTGGAACTCAAGACAGGTAGGGCTTTCACTGCCTGGACGTCTGAGGAAATCATGGTCGAATTGAAAAGAGATGAGGGATTCTCATCGGATTTTCAGAGTAAATGTGCACAATTCCTTAAGACGTCGGATCATGTGCTTTATGCTCTGCAGCCCTTGGATAATGAAGATCGAAGTCATTGGAACCAGCAAATTTCTCTTTGGCTTGAAAGCCTCCAATTCGGGCGTCCTTTATGATCAAGTATTCTCGACTTCCGTATCAGCCCTTTGCTCATCTGTTTTTCGTGTTCTTGCTCGCAATCTCGAACGAGGGTTACGCGAATCCAAGAGATTGGTTAGCAGCGATCGATGCAAAGATCTTTGGTCAGGCGGCTGAAGAACAAAGTTTCCACAAGGGCGTTACGCTTTATAAGGCCAATAAAATGGATGAGGCGCTCGCCGCGTTCCAGGCCGCAGCGCAGAGCGGTGATCGGCTTCTGAAGGCAAAGGCTTTGCACAATGCCGGACTTATCCAGATAGAGAAGAAACAAGCTGAACCGGCGCTCAAATCTCTTCGCGACGCAGCCGCCTATGATAACGCGAGTGTCGAGATCAAAGAAAACCTCTCGTGGCTCCTCGCTCACATAAAAGAGGAAGAGGAAAAAAAGAAACAAGAGCAGAATAAGGACCCGAGTCAGACGTCGGAGGATCAAAAGACGGCTGAACAGAAAGAAGACGAGTCCAAGGAACAAAAATCGCAGCCTGCCAACGAGAAGCCGGGCGAAGAGCAGAAGAAAGATCAAGAGGGCGAGCAAAAGTCGGCCGAGAAAAACGAGCCAGGCAAAGACGGCAAAAAAGGGGACGAGAAGAAAGTTGCCGAAGAGTCAAAAGACGGCAGCACGAAAGGGTCTGAAGCCGAAAAGAAACAGGCCGCTGAGAAAGCCCAAGAGAAAGATCAAAACCAGGGCGGTGAGAAGGATAAAGATAAGGGTAAGCCAGCGATGGCGAGTAAAGATGCACCTTCTGAAAGTGAAAAAACGAATCCGTCCAAGGGACAGATGATTTTAACACCGGCTGAAATCAAACAGCAGGAAGCGGAGCGGTTACTGCGCACCATAGATGACAGAATTGGTCGATATCCACTTACAGACACCGAAGCGACGAGCAAACGAGGCAATGATGGAAAAAATTGGTAAGCTCTTGTGGGCTATCCTCTTACTCTCTGGTTTCACACGCGTAGCCACGGCTGGTGTGCTAACGGGAGAGCTGGATAATCCACACGGAACTCTCGATGATCAGTTTGTTTATACTTTGAGTATCCAAGGAAGCTTTGATGGATCACCGGAATTTCCAAAAGTTGATGGTCTTGATATAGCGCTTGGCGGCAAAAGTCAGAATGTTTCCATTATCAATGGCAAGTATTCGCACGAGGTCCAAATTCAGTTTATCCTCTCGCCGCAAAAAGCCGGAAACTTCGCGATTCCTCCGATCAAGCTGACAGTTGATGGGCAGGCTATGGAAACTTTGCCTTTAGAACTTCTCGTTTCAGCCTCTGGCAGTCCGCGGTCGGCTCCGGGCTCCGCTGGTAGTGCCGGTACGGGCGCTCAATCTCAGAGCGATTCGCCGGGATTATTTATTGAGAGGAAGTTCTCCAAAAAGACGGCTTACGTTGGTGAAGCGATCGGTGTGAACGTCAAGGTTTACAGCCGCATCAAAGTTGTGGGTGCGCAAAAGGATTTTCGTTATCCCAGCCAGTTTCAGGTGAAAGATAAAGAAAATCAAAAATCCAATGTCGAAGTGGTGAACGGGCAGGAATACAACGTAACCGAACTCGAATCGGTTATCATCGCCAATCGCGAAGGCGAGTTCACGATCGATCCGGCAATACTCATCGCGCGGGTCGCAGTTCAGCGTCGCTCACGCTCGCGATCCTTCTTTGATGATTTACTGGGTCCCACAGATCTTCAGGAAAAACGGCTGAAAAGTGACTCGCAAATTCTAAAAGTTCTGCCTCTGCCTACTGCGGGTCGTCGCAAAGATTATTCGGGGTTGGTCGGGACTTTTAAATTGTCGGGTGATCTCAATCCTCGCGAAAGTAAGGTGGGTGACACCTTAAGTCTGAATTTGGTTTTAGAGGGCCAAGGCCCGAGTAGCGGTATGGCTGATCCGACTTTGCCTTTTGATACTCAGCTTGCCAAGGTCTATAAGGACAAATCGGATTATCGTGAGGATCTGGATGCCGCGCGCGGAATCGATTCTACGAAAACATTTCGGTATGCGATCGTTCCCGAGAAGAGTGGACCTCTCAATCTAGGTGTTGTGACGATACAGGTCTTTAACCCAACTCAAGCGGCCTATGAAGATCTCAAGTTTGATTTGGGCACGGTACAGATCGAGGCAGGAGGTGCCGTCGCCGCGGCTCCTCTATCTTCACCAACGACGCCTGCAGCCGGGGAAGTTGCTTCCGATGTTGATACAGCCTTACCGAAAACTGAGCAGAAGGCGGTCGAAGTTATGGCCATGGATTTGGTCGAACCTCATTCGCAGAATCACCTGCGAGGCTCCGATATTATAACAGCGAGCGATTGGACTAATGGCGGAATCGCTCTATCTCTTAGTTTCATTGGTCTCGTGAGCACAGGGGTCGTTGCTTATCGCCGTAAGCCTGAGAGTGAAAATGCTCGCGTGCAGCGAGCGAATAAGGCCTTTAAGCATTCTAAAAAACAGCTCGATTTCGCCCAAGCGTGTCTGAGAAAACAGGACTTGCCCCAGGCGCTGAAGGCCGCACAAACTTGTTTTAAGGACTATACCGGAGCGAAGTTCGGTGTTACCTCAGCCGCTGTCACGCTGCGTGACATGGAAAGTTATCTTAGAAGTCGATCGGTGAGTCGCGAAACCCTGCATGAGCTAAGAGAGGTCTGGAGTGCTCTGGATCAAATGATCTATGCGCCGCCTCTTGGTCAGAATCCAACACGCGGCGAAGAACTTTTAACGAAGTCTCGCAGAGTGCTTGAGCAGATGGAGAGACAATGCGGACGAGCCTAAGGTTTCCAATCCTTTTCCTAGTGATTTGTACGGTAGTTCTAGTTGCTCTTGCCGAACCGCTCAAAGCATCGACTCTGGATCGCGCGGAGTCAGCCTACGGCGCGGGACGTTATGACGAAGCCGCTCAACTTTACCTTGAACGGGCGATGGATAAGGCGCAAAACTCAGCGAACGCCAGCCTCTATCACAACCTAGGTCTCGCATTCGATCGGCAGAAAGAATTAGGTCTGGCCGTGGCGGCTTATTTGCGGGCGGTTCAGCTTGAACCTCGGCAAGGAGATTTTCAATACAATCTAAAATTTCTTTTGGATCAAGCTCAGGACAAGCTTGAGCCGGATTTTCCACGTGATGTTTTGAACTTTGTCTGGGAAGGTCCAGGTCGTTTTCTCTCTGAGCGCGAAGTGTTCTATGCGACTGTTGGACTACTGGTTTTGACGTCTTTATTGCTCGGTCTAGCCTTAGTCCTGCCTAAGCTTCGAAAGGGCGCCCTGGTCTTCGCTCTTTTGAGCGCGCTTGGTCTCATCTCATCGGGGTCCGCTTTGAGCTTTAAGATCTGGGGTCAGCCCGATCTAGGGGCTGTTGCTGTCAAGACTTTGAATGCGTATTCCGGCCCGACCGAATCGATCGTTATCTTCGAACTTCACCTGGGGGCACCTTTCCAAATTCTTAACACTAGCGGTGATTGGGTGAAAATTTCGCTCTCTGACCAAAAACAAGGTTGGGTAAAGAAAGAGGGTATTGCGAGCTTCGGCAAGGACTCTGTGATCCTACCAGCACATGTGGATATAAAGTCCTGAATTCATGCTCACTGCTCTTATAAACCTGTCTACGAATTCTGTCGCTTTTGATCTTCCGCGTGCCAAGCCCTGCGTGCTATTCTGGAAAGAATAAAATCTATTTCTTACCTTTAGCACCTGGTACATACATGAATCGACGCGTACTGCATCTCAGTATTCTGGGATTTCTCGCCGTCAGTGGAATGAGTCGCGTAGAAGCACTCACGCCACCGGAAAATCAATCGCTTCGGGAGATCAAAGGCGCTTCCAAGCAGGCTGATGAAGCTTTCGATAAGTGGATTGCTGCGATTCAAAGCGGTTCGTCTCCGCTCCTCCTTACTGATGCTGAGTATCATAAATATTCCAAAACAGTAGATGACTTCACACGTATGATGTGGGACATCCGCCGTGCGCCTGGCAACAAAGAAATGACAGCCAAAGCGCTTAAGTTTGTTCGCTCCAAGAGCGCCGAAGTCAAAGACTCGTCGATGTTCCCCTATCTTGCGCAAACTCTGCTTGATAGCAACTCGTTAAGTCTTGGTGATAGCCAAGAGATCGAAGCTTTGTTGCTGAGCAGCGGTGGTGCGAGTTGTCCTCGAAAACGCGTGGTTCTCAAAGAAATGCGCGGGAGCGAGAAGGCCCAGCTTCGCAAAGACGATGCCTTGAAGTTTCTGGCGATGATAGCTGAATTTCGTTCGCCCCAGTTTCAAGAAGAGGCGCTACGAACGCTTCTTTACCGACTGGATGATTCCAGTTTGAAAGATGTTCGTAAGGAAGTGGTTGCCGCGATAGCGCCATACCCTCGCCTCGTTGCGAATTATCCAGATTTGTTTGAAGAAAAGATCGACATGATGCAGCCGAGTCCGGTGAAAGCCCGGACGGACGCTGCCGATCGCGCGGCGAAGAGCGAGCAGTGTGAAGTTGCTCAGCGTGAGTTAGTCGCCGCGATCCAAAGTGATAAAGATAAAAAGTTTTTGAACTTGATCGAATCGAGTGGCGCGAAAGCCGAAAGCTGTTGGCGCGCGAAGGGCGAGCGCAATCGCTTGAGCTTTTGGGAGCAAATGGAACCTTCGCTCAAGGAACGTTATGGATTCCTGGGTGAATCCGTAGCCAAGAGAAAAAGAGCGTTGATCCTTTGGGGCCGCAATGCATTCGAAGAGTCGCGCGCTATCTTAACTGAAATCATGACCGAGTCGGAGAAGAAATATCCGGACGTGCACGCCGATGCTTTGTTTACCTACGCTCGGATTATAGAGAATGAAGGAAACTTTGCGGAAGCTGAGCAGAAATTCAAAGACTTCGTGCAAATGTATCCGAAGGACCCAAAGGTTAATGAAGCTTTAAGCGAAACGATTATCATCGCGGCGATACAAAAGGAAACGGATGAGGCGCTGAATGCGGCGTTGAATCTCATTCAGATCGAAAACCGTAAGCCTTCGAATGATCGTGATACTGCGACCCTGCCTATGGCGCTTTACTGGGCGGGTAAGACGTATTATGAAAAGGGTGAAAAGAAGCGCGCAGAATTCTTCTGGCAGCGATTGAGTCAGGAGTTCTATTCGACGTTTTATGGAGCCCTTGGCCAACTCGCTCTTGAGAAGCTGAATAACAAAACTTACTTTCTACCACCAACCCAGGTCCCCATGTTCAGTCGGGCGGAGATGCTAAAAGATTTTCCAAAGCCGGACCGGGCGATTTTGGAGAGAGCGGAGACTTTGCTCGTCGGCGGACTCAAGACTGAGGCGAATTGTGAAATCAACGAGATCGCGGCTTCGTCTGGCAATGATCATCGCCTGCTCGCAAAAGCGATCTTTCAGTACGCGTCCAATGATTGGCTTGCGGCCGTGAAGAGCTATCAGAATCTTTCCAAGGCCTATCGCGCGACTTTGCCTAAGGGCATGGAGCGGATACTGTTTCCCAGAAGTTATGCAAATTTTGTCGATCATTATGCAAAGAAGCTGGGCGTTGACCCGCACTTCGCCAATGCGATTATTCGTCAGGAAAGTGTGTTTAACCCTAAGGCTCAGTCACCAGTCGGTGCTCGTGGCCTCATGCAGATGATGCCGGCAACGGCGCGCATGGAGGCACGTTCGGCTGAAAGCCCTTACGTGGATGCGGATAAGAGGGGTTTAGTGGCAGGGGCTCTGTCGGATGAGCGAAATCTTTCGGACCCTGAGACCAACGTGATGTTGGGCGTTCACCATGTAAATCGTTTGCTGCAGAAGTATAAGCATCCGGTCTTTGTGTTGACCTCTTATAATGCGAACCCGCGCGCGACCGAGCGATGGCTTGCGAATATTGATAGCTCGGATTTGATTTTGTTTATCGAGAGAATTCCGTACAAGGAAACTCGTTCTTACGTGAAGCTTGTTATGCGGAATTATTTTTATTACAAGCGCTGGTACGAGGGCCCTAACTCAAACATGGCTTTGATGGAATCTCTTTTGCCTAGCCGATTGGTTGCCGAGTCTAAGAAAAATGCTGAGATGCAGACTTCGATGCGGTGATGGTCTTTTCGTTTGAATGAAGGATAGGGCGAGACTTCGGTCTCGCCCTTTTTCCTTTACTGCGCACCCTCTTGACTATGAGGTGCGGCTGCATCGCAGGCTTTCGTCTTCAACGCATTATCATAAACTTGTTTGGCGAGCGGAAAGCGGGTCATGTCTACATTTACCCGCAAGGCATTATAAACTTGGGGAACTAAATACAGATCAGCCATCGTAGGCTCGGGGCCAAAAGCAAAGGCCTTGCCCTCGTTGGAATATTTTCTGAGCATCGTTTCAATCGGTACAAGACCTTCAGTCACAAAGTGGTTTGACCACTCCGTTTTCTTTTCCGCTTCCTTGCTCACGAACTGCTGCACTTTAAGATTCGCGAGCGGCTGGATTCCACAGGCGATCATTTGGCTAAAACTTCGTACTTCAGCGCGCACCCAAGGATCTTTGGGCAGCAAGGGAGTGGCGGGATACGCCTCTTCAAGCCATTCGAGTATCGCCGTCGATTCACTCAACGCTCGGCCGTCAACTAGCAAACAAGGCACTTGGCCTGAAGGGTTCAGCTTCAAATACACTAAATCATTTTGCTCACCCTTGAGCAAATTCACAGCGACCGATTTATAAGCTATGCCTTTGAGCTGCAACGCCCAACGAACACGCCACGAACACGACGAACGCCAATAATGATGCAGAGTCAATTCCATATCTTAGTCCATAGCCTTGAGAATTTTTTGATAACTCGCTTCGAGCTTACGAAGCTCATCGACTGTCTTCAGTTCAAAGCCAAACCGTGCGGTCTTAGCCGAATAGACCTTATGCCGCTCGCGAAGTCTTCGCAAAGTGTTTTGAAAGGCAACTTCGATCATCTGCGGCCGGATACGAGGTTTGAGCGGTGATCCCGCCATCATTCGCGCGCACTCCTCATCGGGTTGAAATACGATGAAGTCCACATCGGGATACTGCTCGGAGATCGCCCTAAAATTCGTCTCAAAGCGTGTCGAAACCAGACCTTTAATCATCTGCAAAAGCGAAAAGTATCCGCCTTTGATGTCTGAATTGCCAGCCGTATTCATGCGCAAGGGTTTCATCGGATCGATCACGAAAACAAGGCAAGCACCATCTTCAACGACCGACTCGATATTGCAACTCTTCGTCACCTGACCATCAATGTAGAATCGATCACCGATGGCCTTGGGCGTAAACAGAGGTGGAATCGAACACGAGGCTCGCACAGCAGCACTAATAGCCACGTGGTCGTAAGGAACCTTGCCCAAAGTCACATGATCGAAGGTGTCGTGATCAGTTGCGCCGATATACAGGTTTGTATCCAATTCATCAAATCGATCACCGTGCCCATGCTCGGCAAATAATTCGTGAAGATAGGATTCGAGACGTTCGCCCTTAAAAAAACCGGTTGGAATCGATTCAAGCGTCGACTCCATCCACTGACTCGGCTTAAGCTTTCGCATACGAAGCGAAGTATTGAACACCCGTTTGACTATATCAAAGCCAGCGAGGTCAAATAGAGTTGAAATCTTAAAGGGCGGGTACTTCGACTTCATATCGAGAACGCCACGAATCAACTCTTCGATTTCAATATCATTGGCCACTACGGAACCTACGATACTCCCCGAGCTGATCCCCGAAATCGCATCACAGGAATAAATCCCACGTCCGTTGAATGCATGCTTGAGAGCCAAAACGGTTCCGGCCTGATACAAAAGTCCCTCGACCGCTCCTCCGCTTAGAGCGATTCCAACTTTTTCATGTCGGACTATGCCGGCATACAAAAGATTATGGAGCCAGCGCAGCATTAAAGATGTCTTCTTGGGTTCGACCAAAACGTCTCGAACGTTCAAGCGCCCGAGGCTAAAGATTCGGTGATCGACGTCGGCCGTCGCATGCAAAACGGTGACGATCCGTGACATGGGAAAATGAAAATCCGGGCCCCATAGCTGTGAGAGCGAATGCACAT
This sequence comes from Bdellovibrionota bacterium, assembly GCA_040385935.1. Lineage (GTDB taxonomy): Bacteria > Bdellovibrionota_B > Oligoflexia > Oligoflexales > Oligoflexaceae > Oligoflexus. Next base: position 2,139 of record JAZKGL010000041.1, on the reverse strand, counting down.
CGCGCGCAATCCGATAAATACCTTGCAAGGCCTCTATGCCGTCGGTTCCGCGTTCGTCATAAACCAAGAGATCAACTGGATGGTGCCTCAAAAACGGAGTGACGCCATCGATGTCAGTTAAAAGATAAATGCGAAGAGAAATCCCTTTTAAAAGCTTGTGATCAAGCTCGAAGGTCGTCGTGATCGCGTTATCTTCGACCGCCACGGCCCCAAGCCGCTTGATCGCGCTCGAAGTGCCTTCTAAACGAGACGGAGCTACAACATATAAGAGGTGCTGGCGCATTTATTTGTTACTTCCTTCAAAAGACTGAAGCTCTTCCAATAATCGCTCACCCGAAGTATATCCAGTCAAACGTTTGGCTTTCTTAAGATCGCCATTGGCCGGGATGAGAACGACCGTTGGCAGTCCGTTCATTTCATACTTGGCCGCCAATGCCTCATTCACTTCATTGATCTCAGTTAAATCAAGCTTAACGAACACCCATCGCTCTTTCAAAAGGGAAATCACTTTTGGATCGCGATAGGTCGTCTTGTCCATCTCTTTACAGGCCACACACCAGTCCGCCCAACCATCGATCACCAGCGGCTTTTGCTCGTTTTGGGCTAAACGGTAACCCTCCTCTTCGGACTTGATTACTGTGATCTCGCTGACCAGGTCGGTTCCCGTTCCCCACTGAACAGCCGCGAAAAGACCAAGACCAAAGAGTATCGTCGGAACCAGATGAGTGGTCTTATGGTGCATGAGCGTCGCGCGACTCAAGATGATGATGAATCCAATCAGACCTGTCGTGAGTAAGCCAATGGCCAGGATTTTCCAATAGCCCTTAACCACGTGCAGGGCTTCATACGCAGTGTTCTTGAGATAATAAGCAGCCAGTCCAAACATAGCGGCGGCGAACACCATTTTGATCGCGACCTGAATACGCGCACTCACTTTGAAAGACTTCGCTCGATTCGCGGCCATACCTAAGAAAACATAGGGCAAGGCAAAACCCAGACTGTACAAAAAGAAGAGGAGTATCGATTGCCAAGCCGAGGCGAGTCCCGCCGAGTAGGCGATGAGTGCTCCCATGATAGGGCCTGTGCAGGGAGCCGCTACTAAACCTGCCCCCGCGCCCATGCCTATAGAATTCAGCGCCGAAGCCCGACCCGAACCAAGTGATGCTCCGATATTTTGCAGCCTCGATAGATTGCCAAAACCAAGCATCGTGATGGCGAGAATGATGAACACCACCCCAAATCCAAAATTCACCCATTTATTTGCGAGGATCACCCCAAAAACACCACCCGAAAGTGATGCCAAGACGCCTAGACCCGTGTAGGTGAGTATAATTCCCAGCGCGTAGAGCAAAGTTCCTTCGACCGGCTTATGACCTTCGCGCGCAAGCAAACGAAGTGTGATCGGTATCATGGGAAATACGCAGGGCGTGAGGTTCGTTGCGATGCCGCCGATGAAAACTACGAGTAAAAGCAGAGCAAATGACAGTGAGCCTGACTTCAAACGAGCGGCATACTCCTCTTCAAGACTCAAAGTCGAGCCTTTCACAAGCGGTGCGCTTGCATCCGACTCAAGCTGTGAGGAGGTCGCCGACTTGTTCATCGAGGCTTCATCACTTACGTAAACCGGGACTTTCAGCTCTTGGTGAAAAGGGAATAAACAGATTTTATTCGTACATCCAACCGACGTCACATGAATGGAAAGCGTATCGCTCTGCGGTGGGGCATCACCTTTAAGTTCGATTTCGAAATCCCCGCCATCGAACACATCGGTTTCCCCTTCACCCATGGGATCGATCTGTCTTTTGGTCTTCGGCTCACTCGTGATCCTAGCCGTGTAACCGCTGGGCCCCCTGACCTCGAGCTTACTCTTGTAGATGGTAAATTGATCGCGAGTCTCAAGTCTAAGTGCAACCAGCACCCGACCCTTGCCATCACTCAGAGCCTGGACAGGCGTCCAGATGATGACATCGGCGGGTTTGATATCGGTGGCCCCGCTCGTGCTCGGGTCAAACGTTTGCGCCTTCGCGTTCGGCAGACCGTAGGCCAACGATAGAATAAGCGAGAGAGCGAGGATTAGCTTTTTCAACAAGGGTAAGCTCCTTCACGTGGATACTTAACCTTTATAGCGGACATTCGCCG
>JAZKGL010000040.1:0-2383 GCA_040385935.1 Bdellovibrionota bacterium | reverse complement strand
GATTTCTTTTCGGCTTGAGTCATCTGCGCGTCTCTCAGAGTCCGCGCAGATGCAAGGAGAGTGGTGTCGAGGGCCTGATAAACGCTGTCTTCAACGACTCGAGAAACTCCGATACCAATCGCGGAGAAAAGCATGGCCATCCATAACGCATGACCAATCGACAAGCGGATTCGAATCGGAATTTTTTCGAGCACGCGTGACCTCATCAAGGCTGAGCGCTTTCGCCTTCTTCGCGCGGAGCGCTAGGAGTCTTCTGGCTTTGGACGTTCTGCACATGACCATGATCGACATCGAGCATGTATCCATGTCCGCGCATCGTTTTGATAAAGTTTGAGTCCCAAGGCTTGTCGATTTTATTACGAAGGTATCCTACGTAAACATCAACGACGTTAGAAGACGGTTCGAAGTTCATATCCCACACGTGTTCCGACAGCTGCGTACGACTGAGAACAACGCCGGCGTTGCGACCAAAGTATTCCATGAGCGCATACTCTTTCGCCGTGAGGTCGATAGGCTTGCCGTCGCGGGTCACAAGCTTTTTCGCGGGATCGATTTTAATCGGTCCGACTTCGAGAGAGGTCGCAATATCAGTTTCTTTACGACGAAGGAGGGAGCGGATACGAGCTAGGAGTTCATCGAGGCTGAATGGTTTACGAAGGTAGTCGTCGCCACCTTCATCAAGTCCACGCACGATATCGGCCGTGGTGTCTTTTGCTGTCAGAATCAAAACCGGAGTCGAGATCCCACCTGCTCTCAGATTGCGCAAAACGGTTAAACCGTCTTTGATTGGCAACATGAGATCGAGCACGATCGCATCGTAAGGGTTCTCAAAGGCTAGCCATTCGGCTTCTTGCCCATCTTGTGCCAAATCGACCGCATACGATTCCTCGCGCAGGGCCCTCACAAGTAGGCTTGCCAACGCTCGATCATCCTCTACCACTAATATACGCATAAATAGCCTCCTTTCACCGTCTCCAATACTCAGCCAGGACGTACTATGCAAGGTAATTCTAATGTCATGAAAAGTCCCTAAGTTTAGCGCATCAAGGTTTCCAGAGTTTTCGTCAGTCGGGAAGAAATCGTTCTCAGAGCGAGGTGTGAGCGATATAAAAAATTCTTTCGTCAGTTGTGGCGGTATGGGTATTTCAAAATCTTCGCTGACCAAAACACGTTTCGATTTCAGCGAAGATTTTTAATTTTTGTTTTTAAGTAAGAGTTCAAAAAATTCGAAGAAACATCGCGTATTGCTTTGAGACAATCACGAGAATTTTAGATAGGATACGTTCAACGGTAATCTTCGAACGAACAAGTTTGTCTCTGCATCAGCACTTACGGGTTGCTTCTGAATTGACAGTCAACAAGGTCGAATGTAGTTTGCCGTCACATGTGTTCTCAATTTTTTCGTTAGACCAAGAGGAGATTTCTCGATGTTGAAGAAAAGTCTATTAAGCGCTGCTTTTGTCCTTGGTACTGTTGCCTCTACTTCTGCTTTCTCGCAAGCAGCTGACTTTACCAGTGCCGACGCATTGTTTGCGATTCGTGATCAAGGCGCAGACGGCGGTCTCGCTAACACTCTTGCAGCACGCGCAGCGTACCAAGCGATCGTCAGCGCAGGCGCTACTCAAGCTGACCTGACTCGCGCAATCGAAGGCGTTGCTCGCACATACTACTTCCAAGGCGAAGTTCTGATCGGCAAGTCGACTGACGCTGAAAAGAAAGCTCGTAAAGCGGTGTGGAATGAGTGCTGGAAGAAAGCAGTTGAACCCCTTTCGCCTGCAAACTTCGGTAGCCTCAACCCAGTGTACTTCTACTTCCGTGCCTCTTGCATGGCTCACGAAGCTGAAGTTTCGACTGTCGTAGAACGCGTTGTTCAGCTTCCTACTCTTCTTAAGACTTTCTCTGACGGTAACAAGCAAACGACTGAGCAGCTTGCTTACGAAGGCGGCGGACTCGCTCGCGTTCAAGCGGCTATCAACGGCAACATCGAAGCTAAGCCACTGGGAATCTTCAAACCAGAGGAAGCTTTGGCACTCGTTGACAGTTCGATCGTTTCTTCGGGCTACTCTGTCAACCCAGAAGCCGCTGCGACCTCAGGCGATTTCTTCTGTGAGAACTTCTATCGTAAAGCTACTATCCTTAGCGTTTATGAGCAGGTTCCTGCCGCTCTCGAACTCGCGAATCAGACTGTAGCTGATTTCACAGCATATCTTTCTGAAGAAGGTATCATCCCAGAAAGCATCCGCGCTGAAACTCAACACTGCGTGAAGCAAGTGACTGAATTCGCAGCCGGCCTTTCGAGCTAATCCAGCCCAAAGAAGGAGCCCTCAGGGCTCCTTTTTCATAAGGACCCCCTGATCATGAACGTTAAGATTCTCGGACTGGC
>JAZKGL010000039.1:0-3392 GCA_040385935.1 Bdellovibrionota bacterium | reverse complement strand
ATGCTTCGGACCGTAAACCAAACGTGAAAAGGACTTGTTCTATGAGCAACTATTACAACGAAAGCCACAGTTCACGCCGTATGCAGCCTAACACTGATCGCTACTCAAGATGGTCAGAAGATGATGATCGTATGGATCGCGATGAGCGTTATGCACGAGATGATACCGAGCAAGATCGTTTTAATAAATATACCCGCGGCGCTCCCTATAGCACCTACGGTAATATGAATCACAATAGCAGCTCTGATTACTCGCGCGGATCTTCGTCAGATTACTCCCGCGAAAGAGGTCGTGGCTTCTCTGACTCAAACCGTGATTCCTACCAAGGCTACAGCCGAGCCACTTCGCAAAACTACGATCAGACTCCTTACCAAAACTTCGGACGCTCCAATAACTTCAGCGATCAGAGCCGCAGCAGCGGTTACGGGCAAGCTGGGACTTATAACTACGGGGGAAACCCTAGCGGTTTCGCGTCGCAGAACCAAGTCGGGAGTCCAAGCTACGGCCAAGGTTATGGCTCAAGCTATGGTTCGGATCAAGGAAGCTACGGCCAAGGCCAACGGAGCTTCAATACTCAAAACCAAGGTTGGGGCAGCTCACGTTATAGCCCAAGTTTCGGCCCGGGCTTTAACAGCCAAAACCAGAACTATGGCTCACAGGGCAATCAGAACTACGGTTACTCTAGCTCCGGTGATTACGGCAGCGGCTCAGGCTATGGTCGTTATGGAAATGAGAGCCAAGGCTTTCAGGGCCAAGGCAATGGTTCGTACTCAAGCAGCGACCAATATCGCGGTCAGAACTACTCGAGTGGCAGCAACGCTTCAGACTGGGGTCGTAACAACTCTTCGAGCGGCAATTATCAAAGCTCGCCTTGGTCAGGCAACGATCGCGCGATGAGCCCTCGTTCAGGTAAAGCCCCAAAAGGCTATAAGCGTTCGGACGAGCGTATTAAAGAAGAGATCTGTGATCTCCTCACAAACGCTCCTCATGTCGATCCAAGTGAACTCGAAGTCAAAGTTTCGTCAGGTGAAGTTACCCTCACAGGAACAGTTGATGATCGTATGGAGAAACGCATGGCAGAAGATTTGGCTTCTACGATCTCAGGTGTGACCGAAGTTCATAATCAGCTCCGTGTCAGCGGTCAGGACCGCCATAGCCGTGGGTATAATCAATCTCAGGGTTCTAGCTCCAGCCCATCGGCAAGCAGCTTGACAGATTCGCGTAGTGACTCAAGCAAATCAAATCCCGGTACATCAAGCAGCAAATCCGTTCAATAATGAGCCGATCATAAGCTGTTAATCAAGGCGGTCTTCATCCACGCGATGAGGGCCGTTTTGTTTTGTCGAGGGCGTGCGAAAAAGCGGATTATCCTTAGTAACGATATGGCAGGTTTCTGATTCGGAATCAAACATGAGTATAGCCTGACCACGACGCAGCTGATGAAGAACCTGCTCGACCTTAGTATTCAGATCAGCGGCGCTGACGCCATAGTCAGTGCCTTCCCGCGTTACAAATTCTTCCGCAACACGGCGAAGTGTCTCAGCTCCAAGGCTCTCAATAGGAATTTGCATCGGATACTTGCCTTTCCAAACCAGGGGGAATATAGCCCCAAAGAGGAGGTGTCTATGCTCAACGTTCTATCAAGACATGCCAGTGCCATGCAAAAAGAAAAGCACTACGAAGACGTCTACGATCAGATTAGCGGTCTTTTAACCGCCGATAGTGACTGGGTCGCGGCTATGGCCACCATTGTATGCGAGCTACATAGCGCTTTCGAACTCTATAACTGGACAGGGTTTTACCGCGTTGTTCGGGATAATCATTTGCAAATAGGTCCTTATCAAGGTGGTCATGGTTGTCTGGACATTCCTTTCGCTAAGGGTGTGTGTGGGGCAGCCGCTCGAACCAAAGAAACTCAGCTGGTGCCTGATGTTGAACTGTTTGAAGGTCATATTGCGTGTTCGTCCTCGACTCGAAGTGAAGTCGTTGTGCCTTTTGTGAATGCACAAGGCGAGGTGCTAGCCGTCCTCGATGTGGACAGTGACGCTGAGTCCGCATTTGATGAAATCGATAAAAAATGGCTAGAAAAAGTAGCCGTTCTTTACGTTACGAAGTATCCGCAGCGCCCAAGTGTTAGGTAATGTTACCTACGAGGGACAGAAATTTTTCTTAAGATGAGATTCATATCATCAATTATGTATTAAGATATCAGCAGCACCAAGGTCTTCAGCATTTTTCCCGTGAATGCTAACCTCATGCTAATCTACTCCATTCTAAAATAAGTGATTGTTTTACCATAATTTGAAAAGTACTCTTTACCTGTCAAAATAGGCAGGCATATGTTACAGTGGAACCACGCTTGAAATTCTTCTTTTCCAATTGCGAGTCGTGCCAATTCAGAAGCCGCTGGTCTCAGCATTCGCTTTCGAATTTTCGGTCACCCATCGCGCACCCACCGCTATCTTTTTCCGTGATAAGGGGCCTTCTATGAAATTTAAACCGTTTAGCCCATTGATGCTTTCTCTAGCCTTTACCTTCACTGCGTGCAGTACGACTCCAAAGGCTAAAGAAGACACCAATCACAACACTGCTGATCTTGACGACGGCATGAATTCCGTTTCTTCTGGTCCTGCAGAAGTAAATCCGGATGAGATTGACGATTCGATCGATCAAGAGCTTCAGTCGTCGGTTGACGGTCACGTCCCGGAAATCGGTACCGAAGATGATGAAATTGGTAAGGCCATCTCGCAAGGTCTGCCGGTTGAGATCAACGAGAACGTGGATCGCTGGATCGACTATTTCGCAAATAAAAACCACGATGCGTTCCAACGCTTCCTTGATCGTGGTCAGCCTTACAAAAAGATGATCGTTGCGACACTTCGTGACTCAGGGGTTCCAAGCGAACTCTATTATCTCGCGATGATCGAAAGCGGTTTCGTCTTGAATGCGCATTCCAGCGCTAGTGCCAAAGGCTTTTGGCAATTCATTCCAGGTTCGGGCCGCCGCTACGGTCTTCGTGTCGATAAATTTGTCGATGAACGAGTTGATCCTTGGCGTGCAACCGTCGCTGCTTCTCTTTACCTCGCTGACCTGAACAACGTATTCAACTCTTGGTATCTGGCGATGGCCGCGTACAACGCAGGCGAAGGCCGTATCATGGGCGCGATCATGCGCGGCAAGACCCGTGACTTCTGGGAACTCGTTCGTAAGAAGGCTCTCCCATCCGAAACTATGGACTACATTCCTAAAGTTCTTGCGGCCTACATGGTCGGCAAAAACCCTGAAAAATACGGTTTCCGTGTGCCTGACGCGGCTTCGCACGAAGCCTTTGCCGGTGTAACGGTTCCTGGTCCCATCAATCTCAAGTCGATCGCTGATGAAACGACGATTCC
>JAZKGL010000038.1:0-8122 GCA_040385935.1 Bdellovibrionota bacterium | reverse complement strand
CGAATCCGAACGCGATGGCGACGGTTCGTGCGAATACGATTTTCACGAACGTGGCTTTGACGCCAGAAGGCGATATCTGGTGGGAGGGTATGAACAATACGCCTCCGGCTAAGGCGATCGATTGGGAAGGCAATCCTTGGACGCCCGACTCGGGTCGAAAAGCTGCGCATGCGAATGCACGCTTTACGGCTCCTGCTTCGCAATGTCCTTCGATCGATCCTGATTGGGATAACCCTAAGGGTGTTCCAGTTTCGGCGATTATGTTTGGTGGTCGTCGCGCGACGACGGTGCCTCTCGTGAATCAGGCCTTTAACTGGAACTTCGGTGTTTATCTTGCCGCTACGATTGGCTCAGAGATGACGGCTGCGGCTTTTGGTAATATCGGCGAGGTTCGTCGCGATCCGTTTGCGATGCTTCCGTTCTGTGGTTATCACATGGCTGATTACTTTAATCACTGGCTGGAAATGGGCCGCAAGGTCACTCAGCCGCCTCGTATATTCTGTGTGAACTGGTTCCGTAAGGATGAGAACGGCAAGTTCCTCTGGCCAGGCTTTGGCGAGAATATGCGCGTGCTCAAGTGGATCGTAGATCGTGTTCATGGTCGTGCTTATGCGGAAGAGAGCCCACTGGGTTATGCGCCGCGTTACCAGGATCTTGAATGGAAGGGATCGAACTTCAAGGCCGCTGACTTCCAAAACTTGATGGCGATTGATCGCGAAGCTTGGAAGAAAGAAGTGCTCTCGCACGAGGAGTTGTTTGAGAAGCTGTTTGATAAGCTTCCTCGCGAGTTCTCATCGATGAGACATCTGCTCTTGTCGTCGCTTTGGCGATCGCCGGCTAAGTGGCCTGCGGAAATGCCTCAAGGTTGATTCGTGAAATTTGAAGAGGGCAGCCGAATGCGGCTGCCTTTTTTTATATGCAGTTTGACAAGCCGATTGCCAAACGAAGCAAAAGTATTAGACGAACCACCGCCTAATACTTTTCGAGTTAAATCATTATACTTTATTGAATTGCGATCAAATGCAGACCTTTGGCGAATCTTTAAACGTCTGAGTGATGAAGTCATATTCAGAGAACCCGACTCCTCCGGCAAGATCCTTGTCTAAATTGATAAAGAAAGTATTTTGAGGTTCGATGTTCACAGCGCCGTAGGCCACCACATCTGTCTCTTTATTGCCAAGCGCAATCGTCGGCGTGATACCTGTCGCATAATAAAAGTTCACTAACTCACGAGTCTTATAATCAATCGCAGGTTGACCCGTAGCTCCGATCTTGGAATTGGTCGTGCGCAGAGTGCCAAGAGGAAACCCATGCTCACGCAACCATTTGCGCGTTCCAGCGCCAAACCATTCCGCGCGTGCCGTCAGATAGATAATCTCATAGCCTTTATTTTTAAGGATCTGCAAGGCCTCAGGCGCCCCAGCATGAGCCTTCGCCGAGCCACCAAACACATCGACTGCCGCCGCGAGTTCACTCTCGGTCAAAGTTCCGTCGATGTCGCTCACGACGATTTTCTGCCGAGGATCGACGACTGTAATATACAGTTCAGCTGTCGTGTTATCACCGGGCACGACAAAGACTACTCGATGGCGACCAACAGGCAAACTCTTGATCCCGAGGTCGGCAAGATTCACATAAATACGCCCACCCGTGTCCTTCACATCATCCACAGCGGGATTATCATTATCATTGGACGTGATCGCCTGACCGATTTTCTTCAGCCCGCTGTTACACCCCTGCGAGAGATAAATATCGATAGGCTCCTTATGCAGATCGGCATCAACGATTCCATAAGAAAACTTCGCCTGTATCCAGATCGGAGCCCCAGACGCCACGATGAGGTCGCGACCGCGGTGGAGGGGCTTGCCTTTGGTGATGAATTTTTTGTAAAGCCCGCTAAATCCCTTGGGGCTCGGCAGCTGAGGGAGGGCTTGAGAGCACGCGGTCGCGAGCTGGCAAGACGGTAGTTCACTTGTCAAAGCGCTGGTAGCAGATGTCCCGGCGCTCTCATCACGGCCGCAGGCAGCACTCAGGCCGAAAGTCAGGATCATGGCGGCGGCAAAGGAAGCCTTCTTTTGAAACATCATAATGGGTGTTTCCTCGTTACCGTCTTCACGGTCGAAAGTCTGAAATGGTCGAAGCTTTCCGATATACCTATGCGCTGTAATCGCGCCGGGCAATTGGTTTTTTTTAACGAGTCAGGTGTTCGCTGTATTTTCGCTTAGAATTCTAGGAAGATGAATGATGGATGAAAAATGGAGTGACCGAGAGCTGCGAGAACTAGCCATACCCTTTGCGATTAGCGGGTTTATAAATTCTTTTTGTTATCTACACGGCCATCGGTGGACTCACTGGCTTCTAAAGAATCGGGCTGGGATGGGGTATCAAACTTTTGTGGATACTGTGTCGCACGGGACGCAGCACTGCCTCTCGTTCGAAACTCTAGGTGGTGGGCATGAGGTCGATAAGTTGGCCATTGATCAATTCGTTTAACGCGCGAAATTGAATCATGCGATGAGAGGGTTGAAGCTCGAAGTGGCCGTATTCTTTTTCGGTTTTTGAAAGGAGCAATCGGATGATGTCATGATCGTAGTCGTGCCTAACATCAAGGGCTGATTCATTCCTGGGAACGCGAACTTTAAGCGCTTAACCCGCTATGAGAGCGTCTGAGCGCTGCAACAAAACGAGTAGCGCAAAAAGCTTGGATCTCATGAACGAATTCCTGTCACCGAAAACTTGTGGTTAGACAATGCCCCGCATAGGCACGACTTGAAACGGCAATCTTGAGTCAGTTTACATGAGTCGCTAGGATTCGGATTTTGTAGGGGGCCTTGAGTTTGTTATTGCCACTTGCGAGATAGGGCTTCGAATACAACACGAGATCAAGCCCTTGAAATTCAAAGCTTAACTCATCTCCAAGACACTTGACGTCAGTGCAACGGAGAAAGGTCTGATTCGATGCAAAATATCCCGGTGCGATCTCTTTGACTTTCAAAGCTCCCTGTGAGAGTTCGACTCGCAACTTAGGCGAGTCGACGAGACTTCGTGTGTTACCCGGCGCGAAGTTGGTGAGGACTCGGCTGTAGACTGCGGCTGCCGGGAGATTAAAGATTTTGAATGGAGCATCACTTAAGTTAGCGAAGCTTTTTAGTTCGCTCGTGAAAGTGGATAGATCGCCGAAGACTTTGTCACTCTCGCTAGCCATGAACACTGAGGACGACTTCCCACCAAGGCGATCGACGAGAAGGGTTGAAGACGTGAAGGTGCTATCTTTGAAAGGAGCGATGAGGTTTATAGCAAGTTTGAGAGTCGATTGATTCTTTGTGAAAACAATTTGCGTATGATACGTGAGATTTGTTGGTGAAGATTCCTCTCGACACGATTTTGTTGATTCTACGACTAGCGCGAGACTGGTTCCCGAAAGCTTCGTAGCAGCATAGTTTTGCAGAAAATCGGCTAGACCCTCGCAGAAGGTCTCTGACGAACGATCTTTGAGCGCAACGACTTGCTTAACTTGAACGGGCAAGTTTTCTACCGGTACTGTGGGAGAAGAAGGATCCTGATTTTCGCTAACAGGTGCAGGTGCGTCTTTAGACGAACCGCCGCCGCCGCAGGCGGTGAAGACTAGAATTGAAGTTAGAAGTACGGCAATCGTTGAAAACGTCTTCATTGGAATACTCCTTACTCGATATCGGATGGAGTCATGAGGAAGGTCTTGGTCGTGCTGCGGGTTGAACCTTTTTCTCCTACGACCGGTTTCGAAATGATTACGATACGATGGCCGTAAAATTTATAAGTTAGACCGTCTAATAGACATTCGCTAGTCGTGCAGTCGAGGAAAGGGTGTAGCTCGAAGTATTTAGCATCTAAAGCAAGGATTTTGACTGTGCCGCCAAAATCAGAAGTAGGGGTAAACTCTGCTTTGATAGCGGGATCTACGATAAAATCACGAGAATTACCTGGGCCAAAGTTTTTCGTAAACTTCTTGTAAACATCCAGGGCACGTTGATTAAACACAAGCACATCGTGATCGTCACAGTTTGACCAAACTTCTAAAGTTGGACGTAGATTTTTGATCTTGTCACCGAAAATTTCCACAGTAGAAGGAGTTGTATTTTCAATCTCAATATTGTTCTGGTCGATTCGGCTGAGCGAAAAGTTTGAATATTTGTACCGACCTTCTTCATCCACATAAGATGTGAAGAAGTAAGAGTATCTGATTTCTTCAGCGTCTTTTCGCAAGATGAAAGTCGATTCAAGCCTATTCATTTCGGTCATAGAATAATTCGAACAGCCCATTAAGTCTGGCTTGGAAAATTCTAAAGTGGTCTGAGGAAGATAAGTTTGAACATAGGCCGTAAGAAAACTTTCGAGAGCTTTACACTGATCTTCAAAATTTGTCGCACTCAGTGGCTTGACGTTGAAAGATTGAAAATCTAATGCAAGGGGTGCAGTAGGAGCCTTATCATTATCTGACGAGTCCTTCCGACAAGAGATAGACCCAAGTCCCAAACTCAAAGTCACAAGCACTGTTAAAAAATTCTTCATGATCTATCCCACCATCAGCTAGGGAATTCCAGCCACGAAGGACTAAGAGCAAGAGCCATACCTCAAAAAAAAGCTAACAATTTCCCCCCAATAAAAAACCCAACTGTCAAATATTCTGACAGTTGGGTCCTAACGTGATCATTAAACGAAATTAGAGGTTCTTCTCAAACCCAACACCCACCATAGGACCATACTCAGACGACTGATAAATCGGATACCACTGAGCCTGGTCTTTATCCTTGGTAATCCCTACCTGAGCCGAGGCTCGCGCCCAAAAAATACCTAGCCCTGCACCCGCAACGATATCCGACAACCAGTGAGCGTTATTCGCTGCGCGGCTCAAACCGATATAACCCGCAACGGCCATAGCCGGAAGTCCGACCCAAGGTCCGTAGGCATAAAACATCGAACCAGCCGTAGCAAACGACGAAGATGTATGACCCGATGGAAAGCTCAAACCCTTGCCATTGGGGCGTTTGCGATTCACGGTTGCCGCGATAGAAATATGCGTCAGCGCAGTAAACGCTATCGCCCGCGAATGCTGCAGACCATTCTCGGTATCGATATAAAGCTGTGTCGCAGCCAACGCGATTCCTGGGAATCCGCTGCCCAAAACAGCTCCGATACTACTATTCGCCTGAGTCATCCCCTTATTATCACCATACTCCTCACGAAACTTACTATCAGATTGGTGAGCAAGTGAAGTCGCCGCAGCTGTTCCCAAAAGAACAAAAAGGCTCGTACGATCACCCGCATGCTCGAGCGTTGGGCGCATCTGCTTTTCCCAAAGCCACGACGCCACGTTCGGCTCTTCTTCTTTGACGATCTCAGCTGTCTCTTTGAAAGTCTTGCGATCGCCCGGGGTCTCCTCGAATTTATCTTTCGACGGTTTTTGAGCAAAGGCTGTCGGAACATAAAGCGCTACTAACAAAACCGCCTTCTTCATGAGCAAAAACCCCTCAAAATAATAGTACGCCGAAAGTTAAACTCAGTGAGTGCATAGCTCCGCTGTCACTGACTCGGCGAGAGAAGATCGCCTCGGGAACGCCGTTCACATCATCGATAACTTCAACTTTTCGATAAATATGCGTGAGATACTGAAGCTGCAGATACCAAGTGGTTCCCTCGCGGCCGTCCTGAAACAAGCCGTAGGCCGCTCCAAAAACATCCCCTTCGATCTGCGTGCGTTCTCCTTCACCTATATCATATTCTGCCGGCTTCTCGCCCTTGAAGATAAAAACCGAAGGACCGCGTCCACCCAGCAGCCTAAAAAAGGGAGCTGATTTCTCGGGGCCTGCCCAATCCGGAAGCCGCGCGCGAACACCGAAGGTCATCATCGTGTCCCAGATCATAGTCGAGCTTACGCGCGTGAGCATGACGTTTCCGGCTACTTCCAAAGCGACTATGTTACCAAAATAATAACCGACATCGGTTTGAATATTTAACCCTGGACCGAGATTTTCCCGAATGAGGTCCGTATCGAAATACCCCAGGTTCATCCCTAAGCCAGCCGACATGTGGAGTCCGTTGGTCCAATGTGCGGCCGTAAACGAAGTTTCTTCCAAGACCTCCTGCGCAGCCGCCGGAGCCGCAAACATCATCAGCGCAAGAGTCATCCAAAACTTTTTCATAGCGCGACTCCCATCTGCAGACCAAGGCCCGCATGATTTTGGTTTCGCATAGGAACCCAGGCGATTCGATAGTGGGAATAGTTTCTTGGAAGTATGGTCATAGGGTTAAACAAGTATCCTAAGATAGTGGTCGGAGTCGTTTGCAAAGAGTGAAGATATAGGCTCAGCTTCTCAGCCCCCATACCGACTATCGAACCTAGGACCGGCGTTTGATACATATCCTGATAGCTTGGTCTCTCGGTTAAAGATTCGATCGTAAATTCGAAAGCGAGTGAGGAAAGAAAAGACCACTGAAACGCGCTTTGCTTGCCATAACCACGGGCTCGATAAAAGAGATAATAATACTGACCGACCAAAGTGTGCTTTGAGAGGTTGTAGTTGAGGTGATCCTTATCGAAGTGGGGTTTGAAAATATTCTCGCGCCAATTCTTAAACGAGCCATGATCTTCAATAATCTCGTATTGGGTCGCCCCATACCCTATCCATTGCGCTGTATACACGAGACCGAAGTTGATCGCCTTGTCGCCAGTGGTGATGTTGGGCTCCGAGTAGTGCTTATAGCGTTCCTCGGGTTTGAACTCTTCCTCAGCAAAAGCGAGTGAGGCGAAAGGTAGCAGTAAAAGTAGGAAACAAGGATAGACACGTTTGAATAATAGATGAGTGATCATTCGATTCCCAGGGCTTGAGTTGCAGACGAGAGCTTACGAAAAAATTAGGGAAACCGCCTAGGTCGAAAGACGATAAAAAAGGCATTCGCTCATAGCAAACGCCTTCATATCAATAGTTTAAAGATTTAACAGCCAATTATTTCTTCACTGGTGAGTAGCGTATGGTCGTGCGGCTGGTCTCCAAATTTCGACGCACACGGAAATAACCGTTGATGGTCGGGATCGAGCAGATCTCGTTGACCTGAGTGAACTTGCAGCTGGCGCGATCGCGGTAGTAAGGCAAGGTTTCGAGCAAACAACTCGAGTCGGTCTTGGCTCTCTCACCGACCAATACATTCAAAGCTTGCAGAGCCGCATCGAGACCTTCGGGTTTACCCTTGAGCTGAACGGTATGGGAAACCGCTCTCTCACTGTTAAACAAAGCGCGGCACGAGGAATCCACTGGGACATACATAGGTCCGAAGTTATCGGTCAAATCGTAGATGCAATCGCTCACGGCCTCGTATAGTCCCGGTGTATACTGTAAACCGCGATTGGTCTTCTCGACGATGGCGCTTCGCTCGATGAAATCAGGCAATTCACATTGCAAACGACGCTCCGAAAGCGTGACATCATCAGTAAAATCATAGGGCATCATAGTGAGGTTTAGAACGCAGCCCGAGTCGGTATCGCAGTTGATAGTGTCGAAGCTCCAGTTCGCATCGCCCTCACACCAAGTATCGCCGCAGATCGAGTCGATGGATTGCAAAAGTTGAAATTGATCGTCTTCATCGAGAATAGGCGCAGCCTCGGCTTTGGCACCGAGGAGCACGGCTAGGGCGAGTAAATATTTGAACATGTTGAAGATCCTCTTGGTTTGGTTCCCCCAATTGGGGAGGGCCAATTTACCGAGGACCCGCGAGGAGCGCAAGAGACATCGTTATCATCGACTATCGGGTAGTTCCGCGACAACTTCGATCTGTTTAGGAAGTTTGTAGGAGGTGAGCTTTTGCCGACAGTACTCGCGCAGGGCGTGCACGGTAAGGGTCTGATTATCTGTGATTATATAGGCTTTGATCGACTCGCCGTTGACCGGGTGCGAGCGGCCTACGACACGGGCATCAGTCACATCGGGATGGGAACGTAGCACCTCTTCGACCTCTTGCGGGTAAACATTAAAGCCGGAGACAAGTATCATTCGTTTCTTTCGACCAACAATTGACCAGTAATTGTCAGGATCAAAGGTCGCGAGATCGCCCGTTCGCATCCAGCCTTCCTGATCAATATGCCTAGAAG
>JAZKGL010000037.1:0-2125 GCA_040385935.1 Bdellovibrionota bacterium | reverse complement strand
GCCAAGTCTTCGGGTGAATCCTCGAAGTTCGGTCTGACAACGATCGAAGTGCTCCAGTGCCTTAACATGCTAGCCGACGCGGGTCTCACCGATAAGCTCTTCATGTTGCACTTTCACATCGGTAGCCAGGTTACTGAAATCAAGCGTATCAAAAACGCTATTAAAGAAGCCTCACGCGTCTACTGTAAAGTTCACAAGATGAACTTTAAGCCTTTGTGCCTAAACATCGGCGGTGGTGTTGGTGTTGACTACGACGGTTCGAAAACCTCGTTTGCCTCATCGGCTAACTACTCGCTTCAAGAGCTTGCTAACGACGTGATCTATGAGATCGGCGAAGTCTGTAAGAACGAAGAGGTGGTTTGCCCACAGATCGTGACCGAATCCGGCCGCGTGATCGCAGCGTATCACTCTGTGGTTGTTGCCGACGTGCGCGAAGTTCAGTCGACCGAAAGCTTCTCGAACACCGGCGTCTTTGACCCGATGATCGCAGTGAAACCTCATCAAAAAGGTCTCGCTGAGCTGAACTACATCCTCGATAACATCACGCGCAAAAACTTCGCTGAGTACTATCACGATGCGATCGAGTACTACGAAGAGATGTTTACTCTCTTCAACCTCGGTTATGTATCGCTTCAGGATCGTGCCACGGCTGAGCAGCTTTTCTATCGTATCTGCCGTCGCGCTCTGTTCTTCTCGTCTTATGAAAAACATCAGACCGAGGAATTCCAGAACCTTCAGCAGCGTATGGTGTCGAAGTTTCTTGCCAACTTCTCGCTCTTTCAATCGATCCCGGATTCATGGGCGATCGATCAGCTCTTCCCAGTGATTCCTTTGTCTCACCACGAGAAAAAGCCGACTCACAAGGCGACGATCGTCGACATCACCTGTGACTCCGATGGTTGCCTTGAGCAGTTCATCGACCGCAGTGATTCGCGCAGTGTCCTTGACCTTCACTCACCGTCGTCGAAGCCTTACTACTTGGGTTTCTTCCTCGTCGGTGCGTACCAAGAATCGCTCGCGAACGAGCACAACCTCTTTGGTGCGATCAATGAAGCTGAGATCAACATGCGGGATGACGGTCGCTGGGAAGTCGTGAAGACCACAGTCGGTGATCCGATCGAAGAACTCTTAACCAGTCGTAACTACGAAATGCCCCTTATGTGGGAAAGTATGAATCGCCAAATCGCGACTTCCGTTTCCAAAGATTTGATATCCCTGACCGAGGGTCAGGAAATCGTGAGGAAACTTGAGCTGTACTTGGCCTCCAGCCCATACCTTCGTGAAGGCAAGTAATTTCCAAGACTTATAGTTTTGAAGGGACGGTTTTATACCGTCCCTTTTCTTTTGTGCTCAAGGAATCGGGTGAGGTGCCGATCCAGAACGTAAGGCATCGTCCATTAGGGTCAGTTCAAGAGGTTTACCATGAGCATTAGCATTCAAATAGTTCAGCGCGATGGTTGGGATTTGATCGCCTACACAGGACCGATCGATGCCGAAGCCGAAGTGCACCTTGCTCAGCTGCTCCCAAAGCTTGGTAACCACGTTGTCTTCAACTTCCGTAACACGAAGACTGTGAACAGCTGCGGTGTCCGAAGCTGGATTAACTTTATGCGCGAGCTGCAAAAAACACCTCGTCAGATCGTGTTCCAAGAGTGCACGGGCGACGTTGTCATGCAAATGAATATGATTCCGAGCTTTAAGGGCTCAGCTACGGTACAATCAGTGTACGGTGCTTACGTATGTGATGCCTGCGGTCATGAGGAAACTCAATTGTTCGAAGCTGGCAAAACTTTGCCGGAAAGCAATGACGTTGAACTTCCAGCCCGACCTTGTCCCGAGTGTAACGCGGGCATGGAACTCGCTGAAGTCGAAGAAGAGTATTTCGCATTCCTCGCGGCCTGATGCTGCGATTTCTAAGGATGGATGAACGAACCAAGGTTAGGTTCGCGGTATAAGGTGGGTGCATGTCTCAGGCTGTTAATCAAGTCGAAAATCAAACGACGATCCTCACGGAGTTCGCGCGTTTCGAGACCTTTGCTAAGGTCCTCCTCGACGGCTACATGCTGATCGATACCCAAGGTCGTATCGTCAAAGCCAACCAAGCCCTTGCCCAGCTGACTAGCCT
>JAZKGL010000036.1:0-12746 GCA_040385935.1 Bdellovibrionota bacterium | reverse complement strand
GCGATCTCAAGAGATTGACTAAGAAATTTCGGGAGAATTATGAAACGGCCATGGGCGATTTTATTGATAATTGCATTGTCATTTTCATGTAAGAAAGTCGTCGTTGGAAAGGGCGCAGCAGGTGAGGGAGCAGCAAGTGGCGTTTCCGAGGCTGGTAAAGCCGAAGACGCCGCTGGTGAGGAGGGCGAAAGCGCCGAGACGGAAGAAGTTTCTGAGGAAGAACTCGGTGCGGATGGAGAGATTTCACCCGATGTTGAACCTTCGGTGGCGGAAGAATCCTTCAACCTTGTGAAATTTATCAGCACGCGAAAAGAGCCCGAACTCACCGAGATCAAAACCAAGATCGATCCGGAGTTTACCAAGCTCGCTGTCGGCGATCGATCAAAGTTCGGTCTCGAAACCAACACTTCGATGAAGATCGATCCCGCTGCTTCAGCTCCTGCTGGCGAGCGTAAACTCGAAGCGAGATTCTGGGTTGATGCTTATATGTTTGATCAGAAGGTGAAAAACATTGGAGCGGGCTCGCAGAGCGACTTCTTTATGGAAGCGCAAGCGACGGCGACGCTTGATAAGCTAGGAATGGAAGCCTTCTATCGGTACTTGGGCGTTGATGTCTCCACCAAAACCATTACGGCCGGCTGGGAGCCTCGCTACACGCGCGACAATGAAATTAAAATGGGAGCCAACGTCGTCATCGTCGGAGCGGAGGCCAAGGTTCGAATGGGGGGCGAGGTCGCCGTGAAGTTTGAATTTGGTGTCAGACGCGATGGCGTTCTAAACATGATATTCACGCCGCAAGCCAATATCACATCAAGTATTTCCCTCGATGCGAAAGTTCTCTTAGGGCTCGCTGAAGCTGGTCCTGAAGGCATTATTCAAATGATGAAATACGTCGGTCGAGGCAATGGCAATATCGGCTTTATCAAGAAAACGAAGATGATCTATGCTGATATCGGGATGGACCCAGGCGCCATGACTTTTACCGATGGTAAAATCGATTTGGTTGGACGTAGCTTAGGCCGTGAAGTCGCACGGAAAAACGTGTACGATCCAGTGCCCCTCAAAGTGCAAAAGATTCCTCAGTTCGGAACGACTATCACCAAGTATGTCGCCGTGCCGACCGACTGCGAAGGAGCTTTGGCTGAAGCCGAGAAGGTGTTAAACGTCGCCATCGTGAAGATGAAAGCCTATCGCGAAGCGGTGGCCGATGAGGACAAGCCCGTTATCACAACCGGTCTCAATCGGATGAACGAACTTAAGGTCAAAGCTAAGAAGTGTAGCTAAGCAATTCCACGCTGAGGAGTGCCCTTTGAAAAAAGTATTACCTTTGAGTTTTCTCATATTGGTTAGCGTCCTGATAGCCCTGTTCTTCTTTCGAAATTCCGTGAATGACAGTCCGAATCTCAAAAAATTCCGAGAGTCTCCTCTTTCTGCGGATCAGGCGGGCTCCTATGAAGTTAGGCTTACCGCAACTCAAAAAGCCAAGGGGGCTCAGGCCGCAACGATTGCTGAGATCGCAGGGCAGCTGATTCAGTATGAACAAAGCCCAGGTCATTTCGTAAGTCGCTGGACGCAGATCACAGCTTTATCGATCCAAGGTCGACCGGCAAGCGCAGAAGAGAGGGAAAACATATTAAACGCCCCGACTCTATCTCGCTCGGAAAAAGACGGCGGATTCGAGCACTATTTTGCGGAAGATTATCCTAAAGCTTGGCTTCGTCTGCAGCTGAATACTCTCCAGCGCATCATGGTGCCTGAGAAGAAAGGGGAAAGCCCGATCTATCAAAAGCGCGAAAGTGAAGAGATGGGGATTTATCAAGTCGAATACACTAACCTTGATCGCGGCGACTATCGAGACATCAAAAAAACGTTCATTGCCTACGAAAATCCTCAGATCGAAATCGATCGCTCACGAAACACCGTTCATTACCTAACGACTCAAAGCGGCCGACTGATATCGGCTGAGGGCGATGTTGCATTCGTTCATAAGGCAGTTGATGGTGACAGCTTTGAGATTGCGCTCAAGGTCGATTACATCGGCGCTGGGCCAAAGCCCGCGGGTCCTCCGCTTCAACTGAGTTCAATGACGCTCGCAAATGAGTCTCAAGTGCGATTGATAGCGGAAGAAAATCAAAGATCTGATCCCTTGGATTTTGATGCTGCGTTAAAGATCTTGCCCCTGGTCACAGCTGCGACCGACGGCCGCGATATTCACGTGATTTTTGGAGTTCTTAAGCACGAGTTGCAAGTGCGTCCCGAACGTGCGATCGAGCTAAGGAACTTTATCTTGGCGACCCATTCACGGGACGAAGGTTCGAAACGTCAGCTCGCGGCCGCTTTTGGTGCTCTTGCTCAGAGTCGGCAGCCGGCTGTGTCTAATCTTCTTGCAAGGCTTGCCAAAGATTGCCCAGACCTTTTCTGCAAAGATCAGGCGATCGTCGGTTTGAATGACCACGAACAACCGACTCCTGAGAGCGGTAGACAAATGATAGCGATCGTTCAAACGCAGACCGATTACGATACGACAGCGGCCGCTGTTCTCGCCCTTGGCTCGATAGCGTTTAAGATCGAGGACCAAATCCCCGAGGCCGCGGGCGTTTTGATCGATGGCTACAAGACTCTCAAGGACCCTAATCTCAAACGACCTTTCTTAGCCGCAATGGGCAATCACGGAAGTGATCGGTATCTCCCGCTGTTAAAAGAGGCTCAAAAGGATAAGGATTCGACCGTGCGAGGCACAGTGTTCTATAGCTATAGAAATCTTAACTCGAGTGAGGTTAACGAAATCCTTACCGCAGGGATCGTAAGTGAGAGGGATGAGAGCGTAATCAATGAAGGTTTGAAAGCCGTCCTGTACCGCAGCCTGCCTGCAACATCCTATGTGCGAATTGCCGAGCGCATCGCTCAAATCCGTGATCAGGAAGAGGCTAAGGAAGCCACTCGGCTCTTTATCAAGATCTATGAAAAAGATTCGGCAAACGTTGGCACGGCTATGGCCTTACTGAAGGAGCAAAGTCCGGTGCCGATGGTTAAATCGGCTATAGGTCGTCGCTTGCAGGAGAAGGTTACACTTTAGTTAAAAATATCTTTGAAATTAAAGGGCCGAACCAGATGAACTTTCGAGTCGTCTATCGGCCCTTCGAGTTTGTAGGTCTGCGTGACGACACGATTCAGAGCGGAATCGCTCGCTTTGTCTTGAAATAAGGAAAGTCCGAACAAGCCAAGTCCAACCAGTGGGTTCCAAAGACCGATAGCCAAGGCCGCTGCCGGTGCGCCGAGATTTGGCGTTATGTTGAGTGTCATGTTGAGGTTTCGCTGGAGGTAATCGATCGTCCCATTCAGTTTTACTTCGATAATGCCCAGTCCGATATCACTCTTCGTAATCTCAAGCATCCCACGCTGAAACTTCAAGTCGCCCTTCATGAATTCGTATTCGAGCGACTGGGACTTGATGCCGAGAGCATTGAGATTGGCGACATCGACTACGGTGACCGCCGCGCGAGGAAGCTCCGAAATCTCGCCCTTTTTTAGGTCCACCGTGAGTTCGCCCTCTATGGCCTGGGCCCCTATGGTCGATTGAATGTTGGTCAGACTCAGATCGAAGTTCATCGTGCCTTTGCCGTCTTTGAATTTCCCATCGAGACCAAAGAGCTGACAGAGTTCACCAAAATTATACACATCGGCGTTTCCCTTGATTGAGACACTTTGTTTACCGCTGAGATCCCAGCCGAGGTAGTCAAAGTTTATGGAGCTTCCACCATTTCTCGGTTTATAACCTGTGAGCTGTGCGGTGACAAAGTTCGGGCTACTCGTGGGCGTGATCTTCACGCGGCCCCTTAATGCCCCTTCTGCGGGTGTCACAGGCTCGATAATTCCTAGCAAATAGTCTGAGTCACGTGTGACCTTCACTTGGCTGATATCGGCAGGGCCTTTGACGACAGCGTTTAAATCTATAAGGCCGTTTTTATCAAAGCTCAGTTCGAGTTGCTCGCTGGTGCCTTTATAGATTCCGCCTTTGATGTCAAAACTCACATTTTTCAGAGTGCTTTGTCCGCTTAGCTTAACATCACGGTTTAGGCTCTTTGCCAGTGGAACATTGATTTGAAGACGAGTGGTTTGCGACTCGCCAAGGAGCGGGAGGGAAAGAAAAGCGTTGCCAAGCGATTTGAGCGGAGAGGCCGCGAGGTAGCGAAAAGCGTTTGGAACCGTGCTCAAAGCTTTTACTGATATATCAATTTGTGATTTGTCGGATTCGATTCCGTGGATGCGGACATGACTATCTTTGGCAGTCACTTCGTTTGATAGGCAGGAATCAATCGGGATATTCATTTCTAGACCATGCATGAGGAATCGGCCGCGACAGGCGCTAAGTTGGGGCCAAGTGTCTAGGAATTTTAATCGTGTTTTTTCGAATCCGGCATTCACAGTGACCAGTGGTGTTTTTGGAAGAGTCCCATTCACTCCCACTTTAAAATCGCGAACGCGTCCTGAAAGAATATTTCGCGTGAGCCAGTTACTGGTCCCATCGCCGATGAGTTCAGCTGGCAGCCGACCTAAGACTTTTGTGAGATCTGCACCGTTTCCTTCGACATCGATCGCTAGACTAACTCCTTCGTTTTCCGCTTTGGGAATCACGATCCGCGTGTGGACCTTCGTGTTTATCGTGTCGATATCAAGTGAGGTTTCGGGCAGGGCTAGAACGTAGGCGTTCGCTTCATATTCGAAGCGAAAGGTTGTTTCTTGAAGTGAGACGGAGAGCTTTTTCTTATCGACTATAGGGTAGTCCAGGATCAACTTTTGATTGGGGAGTGTCGCTAGTATCTTTCCTGGGGAAAGGTCGATGTTTGCCGTGAGCCCGCTAATACCTGGAATCCAGTCTTTGCCTTTCCAAATGAGATCGGTAACGCCGAAGTTCCCTAAGCAGGTCACGGATGTTTCGCAGTCCATTTTCAGTTCAGAGATTTGAGCGGATTGCAGGGCTGTGAGTTTTAATAGTGTTTCTGTTGGATCTTTGAGTTCAGGGACCTTAGCTGAAAAGGAGTAGGCCGTGCTTAGGAGCTTGGAGGCGTTTAATATGGGAGCATTGAGTTTGAAGTTTTCTAAGTCATGAGTCTCACTCCATTGCCCCGAACTCGAAAGGTCCGCGCGGTCTGGTTGTCCGATGGGGCCGTAGTAAAGTGTGAGTTCGACCTTGTCCCATTTAACGCTTGAGATAGCCTTATCTTTTTTATCATCCTTAGGAAGTTTAGTTAGAAAGGCCTGCAAGTCTTGAGTCGTAAAATCAAGGCCGGCTGACGGCAGGCGGACGAGGTCGGGTAGAAATTCGACGTCGGCCTTCAACCCGGTTATGGCTATCGATGGTCTGAAGGAGTTGCGGTTCCATATCGCTAGGGAGTCAGTTGCGACCGTGAGTTCGTCTAGGGTGAGAGGTTTGAATGGAGTTGGACCCAAGGGGGTTATCTTGAGATTTTTGAGTCGAAGCTTCCACTGGTCATTGTCACGGGTGATACGGAATTCTTTGTGATCGATGAGGATTCTGTATCGGTTTTTTACGTAGTTGGTTGATTGCTCGACTAGAAACTCTCGGGTTTTTGACGAGAAAATGACTAGGCTTAGCATACACGCTACAAGACCTATACTGGATAACAGTGAGATGAGGAGATACTTTAGAAAGGTTTTCATAGCAGATAAAAAAGGGTGGTTGTTTTCCACCTACACCTTATTTGTTGCGAAGGATCGGTTGATAGGGTTGACCATTCGAACCATAGACTCTATCCAGGAATTTCACAATATCAGTGTATTTGTCATTGCTATTTTTGATTGTGAAATTGAAGGGTTGAAGAAGTTTGTAGGTTTATGGTTTTAGAAGGCTTCCAGAGTTGACTCATTGCTTTGTGCGGCAAAAGCTTGAGGCTTTTTGGGCTGAGGTAGATGGGATGGATCTTTTCTTTGACCAGCATGGCGACTTCGTCGGTTTTTAGAGGGTAGCACGTGGCGAGTATCTGGATCGATTCGGGGTCGAAACTGCGGTAAGTAGCTATCGGCTGAAGGTAACTTAGAAACCTTATCCACCGACGCCAAATATCGACAACCCAAATCATGTTCCGTCATCCGTCGATCCTCATCCCCAAATCCAAGCCGAGCAATATAACTTTGATCCTTCAGCCTCATAATCAATCCTCCCCACCAGCGAAACCAAAACCACACTAACCAACCCAAATAAAAATCAACACAGACTTCTTCTAAGGACACCCCAAAAAAACCGGGAAGATGTCACCATCCCCCCGGCTACAAAACACTGTTAATCCACTCACCACACATCAAGGGTAAAAGCTAACCGAGCCCACAGCTGTCGCCATATCATTTCCATTGACAGCCTTGATACCCGAAGAGCTGATAGCGTAGATAAAGTCATCCGCAAACACTGAGCGGCGAACCTCCGAACCACCCCACCAGTAGTCCCATTCCAACTGCTGACCTTGGTAAAGATCATTCATGGCGATAGCGCCTTTCTGCGAGATTCCGGCATTCAAATCGATCTTAAACACCTGAAGTTCACTAAAGTAACCATCCCACCATCGATTCGAAGTGCTCGTGCGGTAACCGCCGACTGGGATACCGAGTAGGCCTCGGCTCGCGAAGTAGGTGAAAGCGTGATGATCATACTGAGCTTCCGACCAAGAATACGACTCCGCATCATTCAAAACCTTCTTAAACTTCTCAATTGGAGCAGCCGGATTTGTCACGTCAAACACCGCAATCTTCAGACCTTTCACGCGGCCATTATCATCGGCATCCTGACCAACAGTCAAAAGATGATTGTCATCGATCAGATGGATATAGCTTGAGAATCCATTGACCTTCAACTCACCCGTAACTTTAGGCTCAACAGGGTTCGACAGGTCTAAGGTATAAAGCGGATCGGTCTGACGGAAAGTTACGACATAGCCTTTATTCCCCTGAAAACGCGCACTGTAGATTCGTTCACCGGGCGCGAGATCCTTCGTCTGGCCGACGACAACCAGCTTCTTATCTTCCGGTTTCAAGACCAAAACACGGTTCACCGTGGTGAACATCGGCAGACCTTGTACGTTATACGTCCCACTGAAACTATGGTCATCCGTAACTGCCACGCGAAGATAGCCACCATGCTCATCCAAAGAAAACTGATCATTCAAAAAACCATCGAGCATCGCCGAGCCTTGATACGCCACGGCAGTTGATGTCGCGGAAGAATAAGCGAACTTGTGTATAAACGTCTTTGATCCAGACTCCGAACCCCAGCCCCACCACCAAGAACGATAGTTCAAAGCCACATAAAGACTTTCTTCTGAGGCATAGATAGTATTCGACGGCGCGAGTAGGGAAACCTGATCAACTGAGGAATCCGCGAGATTTAAACTTGTAATCGAAGTCAAACCAATCTCACCCAATGCCGTAGATGCAAAGATTTTGCTGCAATCCAATGCCCCTTTTTCCGTAAGGTCATCACTCACACCGGTCCAATTCCCGCCCCAGTTACGGTTTTGAGATAGCACCCAATCCTTAAACGTCATCTTTTGAATCAAGGCATCGTTAGCCGCTTGCAGCTTAACGACCTGACGATCAAAATCGCCAAGAGAAACGGCCCCGTCTTTGGAATAGATATCCACATACTGAATTATCCCTTCCGGAAGTTGAGCATAACTGCTGGAGGATACGAGACGAAGTAGATTCCCCTGCCGACGCATATCAAGATATTGGCCACGAAAGTGAAACGTTTTCTCAAGTTTCGGCGCCGCGATATTCGTGAGGTCAAAGATTTCAAGGCGGGTCATAGCATAATCATACTGATCGTAATAGTACCAAGGCGCATTGCGTCTGCTCTGAACCTTAGCGACCCGGGGCATCGAAGCAACCACGAGTTTATTATCTTCGGTTAAAAAGAGATTGCGCGGCATGCCGTCGATCGCAATCTTGCTCACCTGCTTCATCACGTTCGCCGGCCAACTCTGAACGATCTGAACTTCTGACCCGCTCACAGTAAAGATATGAGTGCCATTGGTCTTCATCATATCGGGCTCATCGACGCCCGCAACCTGCGTGTTGGTTTTCGAGAAATCTCCGGGAGCACCCGCCGATTCCTTGCCTGTGCTCCCCCCTTCACTACTCTCAGCTGTGGGAGCGGCGCTGTCGGCCACACTTTCTCCACGACCTGACCCATAATATTGCAGATTCGAACGCTGCTGGGCGAACTGATCAGCCAGCTTACGTCGAATGTTAGTCTGAATATAACTGTCCGCAACAGAGCAGTTTTCGAAGCTTTGCAGACTCAAAAACTCAGAGGCCGCAGCGCTTGGTCCGCCTGTTTTCTGAGCGCTCGTAGAATCCGCATTTTTGCTCGTCTTGCCAGTGCAAGATATCAGAACCAAAGAAAGGCTTAGCCATAGACGTTTCATGTATCATCCTCCTGTCTTGGGGCTTATCGGCCGATTCCGCTAAACCCATGATCCGCTTGGACTCTATATCGTATACTCCCGTATTCAAGGGCATTGTATACCGGAATACTGGTCGTAAGTCCCTGAATCCATGTAGGCTAAGCGCCCAACTCAAGCGTTTCGTTGACAAGGTCGATGAATCTATTGGACCATGAAAGTACGCATTCCCACTGGGCTTTGCCAAAGAGGAGGGAATAGAATGTTCGGGCCATCCAGTAACATCCAGATGACATTTAACTCTCGATTGAAGCGGGTAAGGGTCGAGTTCACCGCCGCCGAATGCTTTGAGCACCGAAAGCCTCCGCGCGATCTCATAACCCGTGTCGAAGAACGATTTCGCGACGAGCGAGAAGACGGCTTTATCGAAACGTTCTTGGTCTTCACCAAGCGGTTCGAGGAGTTCTGGTCCCATATTCGCGATCTACAAGGTCAGATTGATCCTCAACGAAAAATTAAATTCACGCTAGGGCAGGGTGGACGAATCTATCCCGAGATCGAAGTCGAACTCGATGAAAAGAGTGGTCTGCCTACGCTCACGTGTTCGATCTCTCCCAAACGCATGTCCACGCTTCCTTTCAGCGCATTTCTCTTTAATATCATGTTAAAACAAACGCAACTCGGCAGTGCGATGCCGATCGATCGCGCTCATTTAAAATTTCTCTTTCTGCTCCTGAAAAACGGTCAGTCTCTCAGTCGAGTCAAGATACTCCAGCAGCCTGGGGTCGAAGACAATACGCGCTCGGGATTTGCGGTTCGATTTAATTCCGACCTTCGATTTGCAACGCTTCATATCTTTGATCCTAAGTGGCTTGCGAGCGATGCGAACTGTAAGAGTCTCATGCGTGAGGCACGCACAGCAGTCGAGAAAATCAACACGAAAAAGGTCAAGCTTCATTATCTCGAAGAGCATGGGCTTGAGAAAACCATCTCGCTCGTTAGCAAGATGCAGGCCTTTGGCTATCAAATGCCTTACGACCTGCTTATCGCCTATGACTTTGCTCACCGTCTCAACGCAAATCTTCTGGCCGTCGATAAGATTTCCGAATCGGATCTCCTCTCTGGTCTCACGAGCAAACTGCGGCCAAGGTTTAGGCGCGTGCGCGGTGATTACGTGGAGATGGATATTGATCCCAGCGGAATGAAGGCTACCCTTGTCAGTCTTAGCGAACGCATCCTGCCGGTTCGTGCTTCGCTCGACAGAGAGCAGCTTGCGGCTGACATTGTAAAAGCCGGAATTACGACAGGTTATGAGGACCGCTTAGACGAACTCCTCGGGATCATCAAAAGAGATGTGGACGGCGTGGGGTATGTGGTCGCTCAAGGACGACTCGCGCAGGCTGGTCAGACTTTTCAGCTTCAACTTGCGCGGAATAAGGTTTCCACTGGCGACGATACGGTCGATATACGGGAAAAGCAGAACCGCAAGCTGGTTAGAGCGGGAGAACTTATTGCGGAGGTTCGTTACACAGATGGTATCGCGGGATCGACTGTCGATGGCCTTAGCTTCTATGCCCCTGCTTCGGCCATTCAATTGGGTCTGAGTACGGGGGAGGGTATTGCGGTGGTGGATGATTGGCAAGTCTTTGCTGAGCGTGATGGCCTCTTAGCTCTCGATGGATTGACGATCAGTATTGAAAAAACCTATGTTCACAAAGGAAACGTCAACCTTGCCAGCGGTAACTTATCCTTCGACGGTGCGGTTGTAATCGAAGGCGACGTCGAATCGGGAGCCTCGGTCGATGTCAATGGACCTTTGATTATCAAGGGCAGTATCGATAGTGCGAAGGTTCGATGCAGCGGGAATCTCGAGGTCAAGGGTGGCGTAAACACAGGAAAGACGGGATATGTTCAAGTGGGTGGGCATGCGAGCTTCGCCTTTTTGGAGAGTAGTATCGTCCATGTGAAGCAAGACGTGGCCGTGCAAAAATCCATTACGCACAGCCTAGTTATCTCGGGCGGCGTGATTCACGTTCAAGATGAAAAAGGTACCGTGCATGGCGGTCTGATCTGCGCTTGGCATGCTATCGTCTGCGGGCGATTTGGAGCCGAGCATGGGCAGGTTACTCAATGCCGTTTAGGGAGCCAGCATAAAGTTGAGATTCGACTTCAACGCCTCGCGCAGCGCACCAAATATTTCACGGCTGCAGCGGAAACCAATCTTAAATCGATCGCTCTTTTTGAAAAATCTGGGGTCCAGCTTACGCCTGATCAGCAAAAACGTTATGAGTATGTAAAGAAAAATGCCAAACGATATCAAAAAATTCTGAAGGCGATCAAGGACAGCAAAACGAAGATGGGTTATGAAAAAGTTTATAACACCGACGCGACCCTCGTTGTGCATGATGTTTTGAATAAGAATAGTCAAATCTGGATCAGCGGAAAAAAGATAGTCGTGCCCGGTAATCTGAAAGGAATCCTGGTTTCGCCTTTGGTGGCTGAGGGTTTCCTCGATCTCGAGGAGGTGGATAACTTTGCGCGCCAGCATCCTTCGGCCCGTGTGTCGTAAGGCTTTTAAAATTCGTCAAAATAGTTGTTTTTCGCAGTTGGTCGCGTGAGTTTTGCGCGACTTCACCTGTGGTTTCCAATAAATAAGAGGTCAACTACCCATCTTTCAACGTAGGATCGGCCGGTGAATCGCGCGAGATTCAAGCCCTCTGGGAGATCCAGTTTCGATCGACACGTTTGGAAGATAGCATGCCTTTAGATATAGCCTGGTTTTTGTTCCTAGGTCTTTTGCTCTTGTCGGCCGCAGTCCTTCGCACCTATTTAAAACCCCTACCGGTTACTTCGAGCCTCACCTATTTCATTGTAGGCATGGCTGTCGGACCCTACGGGCTAAAGCTTATTACTATTGATGCTCTTGAACATGTGAAGTGGCTCGAGGTTGTAACGGAAGTCGCGGTAGTTGTCTCGCTGTTCACTGCGGGTCTCAAAGTCCATATTCGATCCACAGCTCATCTCTGGTCGTCACCGACTCGACTGGCAACGATCGGCGTTGCCATAAGTGTTTTCTTGTTTGCTTTATTCACTCATTATGTTTTTGCTCTTTCTTGGGGACTCGCAATACTCCTCGGCGCGATACTTTCGCCTACCGATCCAGTTTTGGCCTCCGATGTTCAGGTTGAGGAAGTTCATGACAATGACAAGGTGAGATTCACCCTTACAGGTGAGGCGTGTTTGAATGATGGAACCGCCTTTCCATTCGTCATGCTCGGTCTTGGCCTACTCGGTCTTCACGATCTAGGCGAGGGCGGATTGAACTGGATATTTGTCGATGTTATTTGGTCCAGTGTGGTCGGCTTGGGAGTTGGGTATGGACTTGGTTATCTGGTTGGTAAACTGGTTCTCTATATTCGAAACTCTAAGGTCGAAGAAATTCAGGCGGATGAATTCTTAGCCCTTGGTCTGATTGCAACCTCCTATGGTGTGGCTCTCGCTTTTCATAGTTATGGCTTTCTCGCAGTTTTTGCCGCCGGTTTTGCTTTACGAAGTTTTGATAAAAAGAAAGAAGCCGCTGTTAAGGAGGAAGGCAAAGAGGTTTCCTATGACCCCGATGCTGTCTTAAGTTTTAACGAGCAGCTTGAGCGGATTTTAGAGATCGTGGTTGTCGTCCTCTTTGGTTCGTTATTCCAACTCTCCTACTTTAATTGGGCAAGTGTAGGCGGGGCTCTTGTGCTGATCTTTATCATTCGCCCCATTTCTGCTTATTTCAGCATAGGGATCGGGACGGATTTTAACCGTTTGCAAAAGACCTATATTGCTTGGTTCGGGGTTCGGGGCGTTGGATCGCTTTATTACTTTTTTTATGCGACTTCGCATGGGCTTGATTTAACAACGGCTCAACTTGTTTTGGGCATAACCTATGTATCTATACTCTTGTCTATGATCCTTCATGGTTTCTCCGTAACTCCGCTTATGAGCTTTTATCGCAAACGGGTTTGATTGTTCGACTGTTGTTAATCAGAGACTCTTTTCTTGGAATATTGAGGTAAGAATTAAAGCTTAGATTGTGCGAAACCATTACTGGTTGATTTCTCTCATAATTTCATTATTTTCACTTTTCTTGTAACCAAGTCCTAACGACTGCCGAATACTATTGCAGTGGTTTTGGTTGATATTTTTTTACATGCATCAAAGTTGCGGGTACAATAATCGTCAAGACCAAGACTACTTTTTTGAGTTCGGCTTTATCGTCCTATTTCAGGGCGTGGCATATAGTTATTTATGGAGAGTAATATGAAAGAGCGCGCATTTGGTTCAGTTGTAGCT
>JAZKGL010000035.1:0-5778 GCA_040385935.1 Bdellovibrionota bacterium | reverse complement strand
GGCGGAGCCTCTCCTCTTATGCCGCCGGAGGCACCAGCGAAGCGCTATCCCGAGAGAATTCAAAATCACCCAAAGCTATACAGACAAAAACGTAAAGAACGAAAAAAAGAACGCCCACTCCAAAGAGCAGACGTCCTCCCCGTAAAATTCAGGAATGAATTAGAACTTAACAGTAACCGAACCAGCCCATTTCTGAGATTCTTCTTTCGCTGTGTAGCGATCGTTGTTCTCAGTTACAGTGTCGTTACGTTCACCGCGCATAAACGAGTAAAGCGCTCCAAGGTATGCTGTACGGCTGATAGCGTATACGCCTTCCAAAGATCCACCGTAAAGGTTAGCCAAACGGTATCCTAAACCCGACTCTTCTGCACCAATCTCAGTAGAAGCGCCGCCTTTGTACTCAGCTGCAGCCGAGATGCGCGAACGAGCGTCTGTCCAGTAAGTAGCAACTACACGGCTCGCCAAGCGGTCAGAAGTCTTATACTGCTCAAACAACTGAACTGCGCCTTCGACGTTACCGTCGTATTTAGCGAGTGAAGCGTTAGCAGCCAAACTGAAGTTATCAGTCAAGTTACCGCGAGCATAGATAGTTCCTGTCGCAGGAAGATAAACCGAGCGATCTTGATTCAAAAGATCACGTGGACCTTGGCTCAAGCTCAAACCTGTTGGAGGAAGGTTAGGCGAAATATCTGGGTTGGTCGCAAGGCCGAATCCAGCTTGTGATCCGCGTGGCGAATCAAGGCCGATACCGTCGTCAGCTTGAACTTCCGAAGTGAAAGCTCCACCGATTTCGAATGCCGGCTCATGGTAAGCGATACCACCGATGTAACGTGTGTAACCGATATCGTACTGATTACGTGTGAGTGAAGACTCAGTTACGCCAACGCGCGAGACTTCAGCACCGAAACCAGCTGTGAAGTATTTACCGAACGTGTACGCGATCTCTGGGATCACGCGGCTCGATTGGAATTTTTCTTTGTTCTCTGTTGCATCTGCGGATTTGTTTTCAGCGTCAGAGTAAACTCCACGAACACCGAAAGTCAGATCTTGCCAGCCGTAGACAACAGCTGCGTTGATAGTCGGATTCTGAAGATCAGAACCAACACCATTCTTCTTCAATTGACTATTAAGCACTTCGCCTTCAACGCGAGCACGAAGACCTTCGTTTTCGTGAAGCTGAGCAGGTGAAACGTAGTCAAGGCCGCCGAGGAGGAGACGATCGCGTTTGGCGTAATCACGGAACGTTGTGTTTTTTGGGTATAGATCCGCCTCAGACTGAGCCTGTGCAGATGTGGCGCCCAAGAAGATGGCCAAGCTAACTAATTTTGAGGCTTTCATGAGTTTCCCTTCGTGAAAAAAATCCCTACACGTCGAATACCAAACTCTCTCGTTAGAGAGCAACGTATATCGGATCTTGTAAGTCCCTAAAAGGGCGTCACCGATTATTTGAATCTTGCCCTAAGAAACCTGCCCAATGAAGCTATTTTCTTAGGGAAATGGGTCTCTCATCTTCGCGCGAGGCCGGTTCATTCAGGGGCTTTAAACTTATTTTTACGAAATTTAAGGAAGTTTTTTCCTTTGAAAACATAGGCTCGAGCCACGTGCGTTTGGACAAGATTGCAAAAAAAAGCGGTCGGACCTTTGGGTCCAACCGCTTAAAATTGAAACAGCTTAGAAAATAGGCTTAAAGATCAACCCGATCGGCGAGCATTGTGACCCCGATGGCTAGGACTCTGTAGGCCGAATAGCCAATTATAAAAAGGGTCAAAGCGAGCACGGTGTTCCAAAAAAAATAAAGCTGGTTCACATCCTTAAACATCTCGCTCGCCCAGGCCGCCGCCCCCAGTGGATCGCGAGTCGGGAAACGATAGTTTCCGCGGGGGATAATCCAGGCCCAAGCGTTCATAAAGACGGCGACTAAGACGAGGTACGCACTCATTGGTTCTTTGGCAAAAAAATCACGAAGGATAGTCACGGGATTAGCCATGCGCGGAGCACCGATAATAAGAGGTTTGGATGTGTAAGGGATGGCTCATTATAGCGGAAAAAGAGCGGTTAGGAAAAGTCTGAAAAGCGAGTTTTCATAGGCTGCATTATTCATGAAAGTATTTCTTAGACGTCAAAGATCTTTTCGCGGATGTCCCACCACTGTTTGTTCTTGCGTGCGATCACAAACATCGGCAGCCGAAACTTATCCTGCAGAGCGATCGCCTCATCCGCACTTTCGATAGCGAGCGTTTGTCCGGGAAGGCGGGTGTGGAGGCGCGTGAAGTTGTAATAGAAAGCTTTGAAATCGCCTGGGGAGTTCATGTAGAAAAACTCGCGGAGTGATTGCCCGTCGTAGTCGAAGTATTTGACTTCAAGCCGCGTATTACCCTTCTTATCATAGCTTTTGACGAACTGCATAGAATCGGGCCGCATGATGTGGGCATCTTTAAGCGACATCGCTTCTTTAAGCTTTTTATCGTTGTCAACGAGTACATGCGAACACCCAAGACAGACTCGTGCGGCGATATCATTTTCCACGCCGCAGCTCGGACAACGTTTAAAGCGAAAACGAAACTCGCAGGCCTCGATTTTTCCCGTGCGAGGCTCTTCATGAGCGCCTCGGCATTTTCGTCCGAAATGTTCGATCAATTCGCCGTCGGGATCGACGATTCCCCAAAAGTCATTGATGTGCCCGCATGAAGGGCAAGGAACCTCAACCGGAACCGATTCCGACGACGGCTTATCCTGGTCGATCTGAGGCGCAAAGATATCGTGGCCAACTCCGGTGTAATCCAAAATAAGGCAATCGGCTTTCCCCGGCGACAGTCTCAGGCCTCGGCCGATGATCTGTTGATAAAGAGCGACCGATTCAGTCGGACGCAAAAGGGCGATGAGGTCGACATGCGGGGCATCGAAACCGGTGGTGAGGACGGAGACGTTGACAAGGAATTTTATCTTTCGCTCTTTAAATTCTCCGATAATACGATCGCGCTCACTCCCAGCCGTATCGCCGACAACCAATGCGGATTCTGAAGGCGGTAAGAGGCCTAAGATCTCTTCGGCATGACGAACTGAAGCCGTGAAGATCATCACGCCCCGTCTATCCTTTGCCATATCCACAATATTTCTTACTATGCCCGGTGTGATGCGTTCCTGGCTTTTTAAGACCGCCTCGACTTCGCTTTGGACAAAACGATCGCCGCGAAGCTTTAGGGCCGAAAAATCATAGTGTGCGACCGGCGAATCGATTTTTACCGGAGGAGTCAGATAATTGTGTTCGATCATATACCGAAGAGAAAGTTCAAAAATGCAGCGCTTAAAAAATCGGTCTTGGTGGGTTCGTAACATACCCCGGTGATGAAACTGATAGAGCCAGCCCAGGCCTAGGCGATAAGGTGTAGCGGTAAGGCCTAGAACACAAATCTGGGGATTCACCTCACGCAGTTTGCGAATCACTTGCGCGTACTGGGTGTCCTCGTCAATCGACACGCGATGACATTCGTCGATAATGAGGAGGGAAAACGACTTAAATAATTCGTCTGAGGCTCGGGCCACCGACTGAATGCTTCCGAATATGACCTTTTCACCCTTATCCTTGCGATCCAGCCCAGCGGAATATATCCCAGCCGAAAGCCCGTAAGACGAGAACTTTTGGTGGTTTTGCTCAACGAGTTCTTTGACGTGAGCGAGAACCAATACACGCCCTCGCGCAATGCGCGCAAGCTCGGCTATCACCAAACTCTTGCCGGCCCCGGTCGGCAAGACGAGCAAAGCCGGATCACGGCTTTTTTGAAAATGCCGAATCGAGGATTGAACCGCTTCTGATTGATAAGGACGAAGTGTGTACAGAAAAAGCCTCGGACAGGAGAGAGTCGATCGAGGGCAGATGGACTGCCCTCACCTTTGGGACTCGATCAATCCTTCGTAGCCTTTTTAGCGTCTTTAGCTGCCTTTTTTTCCTTAGCAGTCTTCAAAGGAGCCTTTTTGTCGCTTTTCTTTGCATCGTGAGACTTAGCCATGAGTAACCTCCAACAACATTTCCTCGAATAATCGAGACGGTATCTAATATCTTACAAGCAAAATGAAATCTCAATCTCAGTTTGCGTTCCGGGTATATCCTTCGTCGCGCGCCGCTTGCTCAGTCATAAAACAAGAGCGATCATCGTCCTCGAAATACTTTTGCCCGTCTAAAACCTTCGCGTAGCTCTTTGAGTCCTTGGCATAATAAAGCTTTGTTTTGCGATCGCCGACCACAGGACAAGTCGCCGCCTTAAGAGCACGACCCACCTTTGCCCCGGCGGCACTTGCTTCTTTCCCCGCTTCTGCCGCAGCGGTGGAAATGCCTTCAGCGGTCTGGCGCGTGCCCTCTTTCACATTCTCAAGACCCTGGTTGACCTTCTCGCCACCCGCAGTCCCCCCCTGACTCTGTCCAAAGGCCAAGGGACTAAGGAAAAGACCTAGGATCATCGCTAAATTTGCTACTTGTTTCATCGATCAGCCCTCAAAGTGAATGCGCAAAGGTTACCAGAGATAGATTGCCGAAATTATCAATCAATTCAAGAGTTAATAAATTCCTCCATGACAATTGCCCTTGAGGCTCACCGCATGGGACGACTATGGTGAGCAAAGGACCTCAACACACGAAAGGAAGGAATCCACCATGGCCAAGACGAAAGCATCGACATTGTCCTCCACACTGAAAGAGAACATCAATGTAAAGGCGGTTGCATCGACCGTAATTGGAGGAGCACTCCTCCTTTACGCGTACAAAAACCGCTCCAGTAAACTCGGGAAACTCGCGAGCGTCGCCGGTTCTTCACTCCTCGGTCGTGGACTTAGCGGCGTCGGTATCCTTTAATCCTCACATTATTCCGCAAGGCAGCAGCATAAGGCGTAAGTGTATGACAGAATCCTCAGCGCATCTGGACGTGGGCGGATTTCCGGTTTTACGGTACGCCTCGCGGCTCGTGCAGGAAAAAAAGCTCGATATCGGATACTCGTGTTTCGTCGGCGATAAATCGATTCGGATCTACCCTAACAATCGGGTTGAAATCGCTGATATCGAATATCTTGACCGGCAAACGATCGATATCGGTGAGACGCTGGTTCATTACATCGAACGCCCAAGCTGGGTAACTCAGTATCCTGAATCCCTGCCGCTAGAGACGATCAAAGCGTCCCTCGACTATGCCTTTATCGTTGCCGGGCTCCCGTCGCTCTTTTATCTCACCAATCTATCTTGGGCGAAGTTCTCGAGTCGTGAGGAAGAAAGGCGAGCGAGTCTTTCCGCGTATAAAATTTTATATCCGGAAGGTGAGCCATGGATCACGGAACTCAATCACGTGCTCGAAGAGTTCGCACGTGATTTGGAGCACAGAGCTGCCCTTCAGTGATGTTTGACTTCGTCGCTGGTGAGCTTGCTTTTGCGAGGCATCGATTCATCTTCTTGTTCTTCTTCCAAAGTATTTAAGCCATCTCCTTTGCCCACTCGTTTGAGATTAGCGAGGTCGCGTCTCTGATCGCGCTTGTGACTATGTTCTTTATCATTTGTCATAACGTCGTCCCTTTCCTTTGCCATTTGAATCAAGAACCTCAGCCTAACTCTACGCGTCGTTGACTCAAAAAGCCTCGGCAGCCGATGGTTTGACCAGCTTTGTCATAAGCAATTCAGAGACTTATGCTTTTTTTGAAGAAATTAAAAATATCCGTGCAGAAATGACTTGCCGCAATGGGTATGCGCCGGTATCGATTGTGTGGGGAGCAGATCCCCAAATCTTTCTGAGCGGAGTT
>JAZKGL010000034.1:0-2883 GCA_040385935.1 Bdellovibrionota bacterium | reverse complement strand
TTGCATCTGCGCGGACTCTGAGAGACGCGCAGATGACTCAAGCCGAAAAGAAATCAGCCTTTCGTAATCCTTTGTATTGGGAATCGATGATCGACGAATTCTTCGGCGGTCAACGGTATGTTCGCGCCTATGCGCAGCTCGTGGACTTCTCTGGGCAGGTCAAAGCGAAGACGAGCAATATTCCCATGAGTCTGCCGGTCACGCCTCTTGCGCTTTCGCGCGCGGATAAAGGCCTCGAGACTTATGAGACTTTTCGTATCTCGTCGGGGAGCGAGCTTCGTCAAATCACACTTCCTGTCGTTCGCGCAAACAAGTTTACTGGGGAGTTGATTCAGGTCGGAGCCTCGATGAGTTCCTCTCTTAATACAGTGAACTCTGTGAAGGTGATGCTCTGGATATCGCTTTCCCTAGGTCTCGTGACCTCGGTTTTATTTGGTTACCTCCTATTAAAATGGTCATTCAAACCAGTCGCCCGCATTACTCACGAAGTTGCGCGCATGGGTTTCACAGATAATTTCGACAAGCGCTTGAAACTTCCTAAAGCCGACGATGAGCTTAAACTCCTGGTGCGGACTTTCAATGAGATGCTCGGTCGTATCGATGATGGCTTTGGTCGCCTTCGCCGCTTTGCCGGTGATGTAAGTCACGAACTGCGGACTCCAATCGCAGTTCTTAAAGGCGAAGCGGAGCTTGCCCTTCGCCGTGAGCGAAGTGGTGAAGAGTATCGAGCGGCACTTGAAACGATCGTGGATGAATCTACGCAGATGTCGGGTATCGTTGAGAACCTCCTTCTTCTTGCCCGCGCGCAAGGACAGGCGATTCCGATTCATCCCGAGTCGGTCGCTATCCGCGACCTCACGGCCGAACTTGAACACAGCGTTCGCAAAAACTACGAAGACAAAGCTGTCGTTCTTGAAGTGGACCTTGGCACTTTAGGTGATCATTATCTTCAGATCGGCAAAGGCTATATTGTCATCGCCATCAAGAATATTCTGCTCAATGCCTGCAAACACTCAGCCACAGGTCAGAGCGTGCAACTGGAGGTGAGGGAGACTTCGACAACCTATCGTTTCGTGGTGATCGACCATGGCGAAGGTATTCCGAAAGAGGCGATGCCTTATATCTTTGATCTCTTCTATCGAGCGGATACTGCGCGCAACCGCTCAAGTGGAGGCGTGGGCATCGGTTTGAGTCTTGCTAAAGCCCTTGTGAGTCTTCACAGTGGGACGATCGAAGTGTCGAGCACGGAAGGCGGCGGCGCAAGCTTCTCGGTCATACTCCCGAAAGTCAAAGAGCCAGCGCCTCTAGCTGGGCCTACTATGCGCGAGAAGATTATCAAGCAGGGGAAAAACCTTTCGCCGCTTCGCCCTTTCCGTCGTTGGTATTCGAAGCTTTTGTAAGGACTGAAAGCGGTGTTGGTGAGGCTAATAGATAGGCCTCTAAAGCGTTATGATAGTAGCTGTCCGAGTTCGAATGATCTTGAACTACCGCGCCAAGCCACGTGTCGGCATCACCCAGAATCTTTTTCTTCACTTCAGCAAATGTAATCTTGTGGGATGGAAATCGAGGAAAGAACTCCTCGGCTCCATTCTTCTTTTCCTCATTGTGGCGACACAGCACAAGATCGGCGGCAAGCAGGTCCGAGCAGGCCTTGCGCGCGACCGTTGCGGTTACAAATAAATCCTTTCCCAAAAGATCCGGTGTGCAGGCATCGCCTCGCTCGTAGTACTCGTAGGTTTTCAAAAGAGCCACAAAAGGCAAGATCACTTCGAAATAATCCGTCTTCACCTGCCGGTTGAACATTTTCACATCAAAGTTTCCACGAGGCATTCCATCCATGGCGCGTTTGACAACCAAAGCGCCGATCAGCGTGATGAGCCACATGATATAGAGCCAAAGTAAAAAGATAGGGAGTGCTGCGAGCGCTCCGTAAATGGCCTGATAGCGCGTGAAGTTTGAGATATAAAGGGAGAAGAATCGAATAGCCTGGATCAGCATCGTGGCCGAAAGCGCGGCTCCAATAAGAGCGGATTTAAACTTGATGTGACGATTCGGTCCGAATTTGTAGATCACAAAGAAAAGAAAAAACATCCCGCCCATATAGAGGACATCACGCACAATTTTTTGCGAGATTGTAAGATCAAGGTAACGCGACGACCAAGCAAAGCTTGATAGAGTACCGACCGAGATGGCAAGGCTGAAGGTCCCTAGAGTGAGGATAGTCCAGAAATAAAGAAAACGCTGAACCATCGTGCGTTTTTCTTTCACTTCGAAAATGCGATTGAGAGACTCTTCGATTTGCTGAAGGAGGAGCGTGAGTGTCACGAGTGTCGATACGAGGCCGGTCACACCGATTTTTTTGAAGTCGGTGTTCGAGAGGAAACTCTCAAGGTATTGCACAACCTGTTCGCCGCTGCCCGTCGCGAGATTCTTCAAGATGAAGCCTTCGGCGTTTCGGAGCAACTCAGTATTCTCACCGAAAAGCGGCATAAATAGAGAAATGAGGGCAAAACAGGCAGCAAGGGATGGGATGAAAGAGAAGAGGGTAACGTAGGCCATGGCGTAGGCATCTTTGAAGATGTCGACCTTCATCGCATCGTTCCAGAGTAGCCAAAGATAACGAACCGCAGTGATCTTCATAAAACGGGACTTCATCTCTGACACGTCTCCTGCAAGGTATTCAGCTCACCCTTAGTGCAAATGACTCTCCGCCTGACCACGTGCTTGTATCCAAGAACGAATCGCGGGAAGCTCTTTGTCTCGCCACGCCTCATCTGCGCGAATATCGAGGAACTTCATAAAGAGTGCATCAAGGACCGATACATAAAGATCGGTCATTTGAAGTCGAAATGCCAGTCCTAACGATACCGATCGGCCATCGCC
>JAZKGL010000033.1:0-1071 GCA_040385935.1 Bdellovibrionota bacterium | reverse complement strand
ATTGGTTTTGCAGGGACACGGTGTTTACGCTTGGGGCCGCACACCCGACGAAGCTTTGTTTCGTATCGAAGCCCTGGAGTTTTTATGTCAACTTCGCAGTCTGAACCGGTAACTCGTCAGGCCTTCGTGTATAAACTCGGCACAGTGTCCTATGACGAAGGATATAAGGCGCAGGAAGACTTTCATCGCAAAGTCAAAGCGGGCGAGCTGCCAGGCGCCGTGCTTATTCTTGAGCATAATCCGGTTTTGACTCTCGGCAAGCACGCCGATTTAAGTTATGTCTTAATTGATGAGAACGAAAGATTAACGCGTGGCGTTGATTATGTTCGCACGGATCGCGGCGGTGAGGTAACAGCTCACATGCCGGGTCAGTTGGTGGTCTATCCCATTCTACCCGTATTGGCATTGGGACTCGGTGCGCGCGATTACGTAAATGCACTGATGCAAGCCGTCATTCAAACACTTGTGCATTTTGGTGTGAAGGCGCGATGTGACGCAGAATTTCCTGGCGTTTGGGTTGGTGCAAATAAAATTTGTGCGGTGGGTGTTCGAATTCGCGAACGGGTGAGCCTGCATGGAATCGCGCTCAATGTGAATAACTCTTTAGAATTATTCGAGAGCATAGTTCCTTGTGGAATTCGTCACTTGGGAGTAACTAGTTTGGTTAAGGAACTGGGACAGGATGTCACAGTTGAGACGGTTGAAACAGTTCTCCGCCAAGCGCTATCCGAAACTCTAGGTTTGTCCCTTCAGGCCGCAAAGAATTTTTGACTGCGAGTGGATGAGTCGTGTTATGATCCCTCGCTGGCTGGCAAATAAGCCGATGTGAAGCTTGCGTAATCAAGTTTTCCACCGTAAGATCCTGGCCCGACTGATATAGATTTTGTTCTGTTTTGGTGCCCTGGTTTTTTTGATTTAGTGTTTCGATGTGTGGAGTAAGCCGATGATGAACTTGGACCATAGTGAATTGAGCTCGGAGGCTTCTGAACTACCCTCTTTAGCTCAGGATGAAAGTCCAGAACTCCTTGAGTGCTGTCGCCGAACGATTCATATGCATGCGAAAAATAATCC
>JAZKGL010000032.1:0-5667 GCA_040385935.1 Bdellovibrionota bacterium | reverse complement strand
ACTTATTCACTATATCCTGAAGATCCTGAGGAACAGATGAAGACCCGTGCATAACAAGGTGGGTATTGGGCAATCTTTTGTGAATCGCGGCGACGCGATCCATCGCTAGGATTTTGCCATCCGGCTTGCGGGTGAATTTGTAGGCGCCGTGGCTCGTCCCAATCGCGATTGCAAGAGCATCGACCTTGGTGAGTTCTACGAAACGCGCGGCTTCTTCTGGATCCGTGAGAAGTTCATCGTGACTCAAAGTTCCTTCGAATCCATGACCATCTTCTTTTTCGCCTGAACCTGTTTCAAGTGATCCAAGGCAACCGAGTTCGCCTTCAACGGAAACACCGAATGCATGAGCCGTATCAACGACCTTGCGTGTCACAGCGACGTTATAATCAAAGTCAGCTGGAGTCTTGCCGTCTTCTTTCAAAGACCCATCCATCATGACTGATGTGAAACCATTACGAATCGCGGAAAAACAAGTGTCAGGCCCGTTGCCGTGATCTTGGTGCATGACAACCGGAATTTCTGGATAGAGTTCAACGGCGGCGCGCATAAGGCCTACGAGATAAGCGTCCTGAGAGTACTTCCGAGCGCCGCGTGAAGCCTGAATAATCACTGGACTGTCGGTCTCGCGCGCTGCTTCCATAATCGCTTGGATTTGTTCCATGTTATTTACGTTGAACGCTGCTACGCCGTAGTTATTTTCAGCAGCGTGGTCAAGTAGAACACGCAAAGGGATGAGTGCCATGAGCTTCTCCTAGTGAGGTCGGTACTGAATGCCTGGGGAACAGGTATAACGAGTTAGGCGAAAAAGTACAAGGTGGGCAGGCTAGGAAGCTTTAGAAAACGTAAAAAGGCCCGGCATAAACCGGGCCTTTCCAAAAATGTATTTCCGAATGGAATTAGGTCAACTTAGAGACGACAAACAGTACCGATTGGAGCTGGTCCTGTGCCGTTACCGTTACCTGAAGTATAGCTTGGCTCGTTCGATTGGTTAAGAATGACTGAAAAGGCTGCGTTGCCTGTACAAATACGGTTGGCAGCTGCACCACCGGTCGCTGCGGTGGCTTGAAAGAAGTTTGTACCACCGACTTGGTCAACTCGATAAGCAAAGCGTGGTGTTGGAGCGCCTACTACACATGGCTCGAGAACAAAACCAAGAGCCAAAGTGTTTGCTGGCGCTTGTCCTGCGGCAGGACAAGTATTTTGGCCTGATGGTGTGCCTGTGTTTGCACCATATGCCGGCATAGTGATGAACTGGTTGTTATCGAGCGAGTAGGACTGCTCGAGTGTATAGATGTGCTGAAGAACGTTTGCCGCTTCGGCAAGCTTAGCTTTCGACTGGAACTGCTTAAAGCGTGGAAGAGCAAGAGTTGCAAGTACACCGATGATACCGACAACGATCATAAGTTCGACGAGAGAGAAACCTGATTGCTTGTTTTTACCGAAAATTTTCATTTACCAAAAACCCCCTTGAGATAACGTGGCAACATACCTGTCCCACTTCTGTCGGGAGAATCAGCTTCGCACTTTAGGAGGCCGTTTACAAAAACGTATAACTTTCATGAAACTAAAAACAATTTCCAAGACTTACGATCTAAGAAAAGTTTGTCATATTGAGACATCCTTCGACAGGATTGGGTATCGACACCAGGAAGTTGGGTCCAAACTATACTCGTCCAGATGAAAGCAGGGCGCGTAACGCTGACGTTTCCACTGGTTACGACTCCAGAGTGAATAGAAGCGATTGAGGAACTTCTTTAAATCGCTGAGGTCATAGCTCGGAAAGTCTTTATGCAGCGAATCGAGGATCGATTCCGGCTCGCGCTTGTCCCGGATAAAACTCGCTTCAATACTATTAAGAATCTCATAGGGCATGAGATCGGCTTCGTCGGTTTGCTTCGATGCGCTAGGCCGTAGCTCAGCTGTAGGCTCTTGATCATTCACATAAGACAAAGCGGGAACAGGACCGAGACCGTAAGGGCAGCTTTGCTGCGCCCACTTCAACCAGTTTCTCAAGAAGAACTTATCGATGCCCCCGATAGGGGCAAGGCCACCGGCTGTATCACCGTCCATCGTTGCATAACCAACGGCAATCTCGCTCCGATTGCTGGTGGCGAGCAAAAGAAAATTCTTGATATTCGCAAGGAGCCACACCATAGGCGCTCGGGCGCGGGCCTGGATATTTTGCAAAGCCGCATCATCTTGTTGCCAATCCAAAGATCGACCGATTGAGCCCTGCGCGCGCTCCACATATTCACTCACCAAGGTTTGCACATTAATTTCCGAGTGATCGGCGCCTAAGGCTTTAGCGAGTTCAGAGGCTGCCTTTCGCGTGATATCTCCGCTCTGCGCAGTTGCCTGATAAACTGTACTCACGTGTTCTTTGATCCACGAACGGGGATTCTTTGCGTCCTTCGGTAGAGTCCAACCGAGTCGTTTAGAGAGTTCCTCAGGGCCCATTTCATTCAGTGCTTCAGCAATCATGTGGGCGCATAAAATGGTGACGACGCTAGAGTCGCAGCCGCCGCTCAGCGAAATCATAAATCCGCGTGTCGAGGATTTTCGCACATAATCATAAAGCCCAACCTTCTGCGCCTGCAAAAATTCCACTTCAGGCGTTTGAAAAGGATCCTCTTTAAGGCCTTTGCAAGCTTCTGGAATAGGCTTGGTACTCGCACCGACCTTAAGCAAAGCCTCACCCGCTGAGGAGCGGCCTTCATGGGCGGTCAGAGTATTGTCAAGAACCGAACGGTTCTTAAGTTTTGCAACGCGTGCCAAATCAAGATCGATATCGCGCACCAGTAGGCTGCCATCATTGAGCTGAAATCTCTTCGCACGTTTTGCGATTTTGCCGAACTCACCGAGCAAAGTCTCGCCATCATAAATAATACGACCGCTCTCAAGTCCGACGAGATTGGTGTAGAGATAGAAAGCCTGAAATGAGCGGCTGGCATCGGCTACCAAGGTCTCGCGAATCTTAGATTTGCCCAGAGCAAAATGCGAGGCGCTCAGATTGACGACCAGTTCGCAGCTTGAGAGGGCGGAATCGCCCGCGGTCCCTTCGGAGGACCAAGCCTCTTCGCATATGACAATGCCCAGATGAAGATTGCCGAAGTGATACGACAGGTCACCAAAAGGCACATCCTGCCCCAGCAGATGAATCATATCTACGCGATGAAAGGGCCAAGGTCTGAACCATCGCGGCTCGTAGTGAACCCCTTCACGAGTCAGTATCTTTTTTGCGTTGATTCCAAGGATCTTCTTGTTCTGAATCACGGCCGCGCAATTGTACATGCTCCCGCGATGATAAATCGGTAGTCCGACCATCACCGTGATATCCGCGCACAAATCTCGAATCTCTTCGAGGCCACGAAGGGCCATGCGAGCCGTATGAACACTCGAAAACATGTCTTCGCAGTTGTAGCCTGTAATACAAAGCTCAGGAAAACAGAGAACCTGAACGTCAAGCTCTTTAGCCTGCGCAATCAGATCGCTCATACGTTTGATGTTACCTTCCCAATCAAATGGAATTTGATTGATACTTGCCCCTGCTATCCTGAGTAGATCCATCGTTTACATCCTTTCGGGCGGCTCAATTCCAAGTAGCGAGAGGCCGTATTTTAACGACGAGGCAAATGCTTCCATGAGCAAAATCCGAGCTGATCGCAGCTCAGCGCTT
Source organism: Bdellovibrionota bacterium (assembly GCA_040385935.1). Taxonomy (GTDB): domain Bacteria; phylum Bdellovibrionota_B; class Oligoflexia; order Oligoflexales; family Oligoflexaceae; genus Oligoflexus. The sequence continues at coordinate 1,991 of JAZKGL010000032.1, read as the reverse complement.
TCGGCTTTCAACACAGAGTTTACAGCAAGCGAACGGTTATTGGCCTTACACATATTGAAAAGATGATGGCAAATAAGGCTAGGCTTGTAGCTTTCGCTCGCCTGAAGGATGACGTTATTGAGATCATTCAGATATCTCAACACATCTTTTTCTTCAGGACTTACTATAAGATTAAAGTCCGCTGCGCCCGATCCCACTCCGCTCTCCATGGCTTTGCGCAGAATAGATTTGGTCCGCGCGTAGGCATACATCAGATAAGGGCCAGTGTTGCCTTCAAAGTCCGCCCAATCCTGTAGATTAAACACAACGTCTTTGACTGGATCGGAGCAGACCATACCGTAGCGAATCGTACCGGTCGCCAGTTTATGAGTGGCGTCGCGGATCTCGTCTTCGGACCACTCGCCTTGATACTTAGCGAGGTACTTCGCAAGCTCTTCTTCAAGACGCTCTTTCAGTTCGCTAAAGAGTATCACATTGCCCTTGCGAGACGACATCTTCCCGTCTGGAAGAACGACCATGCCGTAGGAGAGGTGATAACAATTCTTCGCCTGCGGAAAGCCCATAGCGTCAAGCGTTCGGAACACCTGTTTAAAATGAAGGTTTTGTTCCGAGGCGACCACGATGATGGCCTTTTCGGTATGAAATTGGCTAAACTTTCGGCGCGCGAGGGCAAGATCCTTGGTCGCATAAGTGGTGTTGCCGTCACGTTTTCGTAAGATGACAAACCCAAGCTTTTCTTCTTTGAGATCAAGCCCGATCGCGCCATCACTTTCAACAAAGATGCCTTTTTTCAGATACTCGTCGACGATCTCCTGGCTTTCTTCACTCACCTCAGATTCTGTAAACCAGTGATCGAAGTGCGCGCCGGTCCAAGTATAGATGTCGTTAAAATCATCGACCGACCATTGACGCGTGGTCTTCCAAAGCTCGTAAGTCGCGCCCTTTTTCGACTCGATATCACGAAGCACGGCCGAAATCTCGGTGTTCATCGCGGCTTTGACTTCAGCCGAGGCATCCTCAAGTAGGATAGAGGCATTGGAATACATGCGACCGAGCCATTCACCCTGATCATGGCTTGGAAGGGTTTCTCCACTCTTTTGAATATACCAAAGGCACTTTGCAATGTGCGCGCCTTCATCGCCGATGTAGTTGACCATCATCGTCGGAAAACCGCAGGCCTTGTAAATGCGGCCAATGCTGTCGCCCAAAACGAGATTACGCATATGCCCTACGTGAAAGGACTTATGTGTATTGGGCTGAGAGTATTCGATCATCACTTTGAGCTTGGTATCGCCGCGTTTGTTTCGCTGAAAAAGCGAGCCATCCATGATTGCAGGCACCAAGTGTTCTGCTAGTGTTGAGGCTTTCACATGAATATTCAGAAACGGGCCAGCCGTTACAACCTTTTCGATCCAGACTGATCCGCCTTGCAATAGAGCCTGGCTAAGTTCGGCAGCGACATCCTGAGGTTTGCGTTTCAGCTCTTTGGCGATACGAAAGCACGGCAGTGCATAGTCGCCCAGATGGGATTCAGGTGGGCGCTCGAGCATGGAATATATTGCTGAGAGTTCGAGCGTCACGGGGCTATCGGCTGCCAGACTTTGAAGTGCTGTATGAAGAGCCGCTGCGACCTGGGCTTTAGAGTGATCGTGGAGTTGATCAATCACGGAACTATGAGTCATTTTGATCTACTTTCGTTTGACGGAATCTGCCGAGCTTTAGGCCATGAACCTAACACATTCATCTTGGTGATTCTAGGTGTGCGGGTGGGAAGTCACAGGGAAATTTTCTCGAGCGATCTCTAGAAAGTGTCCAGATTTTCCTTGAGTGAGACGTGTTACCACTCTTTTCGAGGAGGACCACATGTCCACGCAGTCTTTCATACAGAGCCTAACAAGAACCGCGACGGCCCGGGGCACCGAGGCTGAACTGGTTACAATTGAATGCACAACGACGAGCGGTTTTGCCGGCTTGCAGCTGGTGGGTAACAT
>JAZKGL010000031.1:0-4175 GCA_040385935.1 Bdellovibrionota bacterium | reverse complement strand
ATCGACAGACTCCCTATCAAAAAGCAGCCAAGCGTAATGAAGAAGATCTTGATTCTGAGTGAAATGAAAATTTTCCCGTCGCAAAACGAAGGACAGCTTCGCAGCGGACGAATTGCAAAATCGCTGGCGCGCATGGGCCATGACGTGTGCATTCACAGTATCGCGGATCAGTCCGCGGATTATGCCCTTTCCCAATCGCTGCTTTATCAGGGCATAGAAGAAAATCTAGTTGAAGAAGTTAACCGTTCGCGCTGGGGATCTGTTTTGTTTGCTGTCTCCCGGCGCTTGGGATTGATCCCTGGTTCTTTGCAAAAACGCCTTCGCTGGGCCGATATCATCATCTGCGATCTTCCCTTTAATCCTCCGATTCCCGGTGCTTTTCGCGAGAAAACCTGGCTACGACTCAACCATGCGCAAAAAAAGAGTGGAATCGACTTTCCTTTGGAGAAAGTCTTGATTCCACTCGTTTAACTTATAAAGAAAACTTAGCGGCACTCGTAACCGCTTATGTCCTCAATTCCCCATGAAACCAAAGTTCCTGTATCACCCGTGGCTCCATCGGAGACGTTTAGGGTCCAATTTCCATTAAGATTTTCTCCAATGAGGTTTGAAAGCGGTTCCTTTGGAGAGAGAGTTGTTGGATACACGCCGACGATATTATCTTCGCTGTAACCCGAGCGGTCGTGAAGAATCACCTTTTTCCCCGACGGAGCCGACAGAACGATTTTTAGGTCGGCCCGATACGTATGTTTAATATTGACCGCTACGTTGAAGGCCGGTGAGACCTTTGCGGAGGAATCGATGGCAACCAAAGCCAGCAGGCCTTCAGTATTTTTATCGGGAATCGGTTTATTCACTTCGCTAGAAATCGAAGTTGTAAGCGCACGGCCAAGCTGAATTTTAGCCGCGACTGTCCACTCTTTACCCGACTTGTCTTTCAAAGCGATTTGAAGATCGATCGAATGCCCGCAGGGTGCGTTCTCGGAAACCGTTAGACCAAGATTTACCGAAGTTTCTTTGCCAGCCGCGAGATTGCCTGGCGTAAAACTTCCTTGAACCTGCGTGACGTATTCATCGCTCGTCGTGACTTCGATCGTCACAGCTTCGGCCAGTTGATCTCCTGTGTTCTTAATCGTAAGTGGATAGATCACCGATTCGCCGGGATCAAAGGCTCCGTCTTCATCGGTTACTGCACCAAGTTCGGCTGTGAGTATAGGGCGAGGGAGAACGAGGATACCCTGATCGACGAATCGATCGCGAAACACCTGAGCATGCGGACCCTTTTCGTAAAGTCTTTGGGCTGCATCCACGATGGATGTGGCCATGTCGCGCATTTTTAATCCTGAACCCAAACCAAACTGAGCTTCGAGAACAATCGTATCGATCTCTTCGCGCGGAATGCCTTTGGCACGTAGCTGCTTGTGAGCTTGAAAGAGTGGGGTAGACCAGAGTTCGTCGGACTGATAGCCGCCGGAGATTCCACTGTGCGCATAATAGCTTTTGCTGTGATCATAACGCGCATCCAAAGCGTTCAAAACACGACCATCCCAACAGGTTCCGGCGTCCCAGTTGTAGACGATATCGGATTGAAAGTCCTTGCCGTTGTCGGTGCTATAGCTGTAAGAAGCGGCCCAGTAATCACCAAAGCCTTCTCCCATCGCTCCGCTATCGCCACCCCCCCAATTTTTGTTGATGGAGAAGTGAAGCGCGTGGCCATATTCATGAAGAATGACATCGGCATCTTCATTGTCATCGACGCAGCCATGACCAAAGGAGAGTTGGTTGGTTGACCATTGAAAGTAGGAGTTATCATCGCCGTTCACGCCGTCGGCATCAACTTCGATCGGTCCGAACTGAATACCGTTTTCGTCTTTAAAACCTAGAGACTGGATATATCGTTGGCTCTGATCGAGATGAAAATACGTCATGGCATCGTTGAAGCCGCCCTGGCCGCGTTTAAAGCTCCAAAGGCCGTCTTTAGTCGTCGTGACGGCGACTCGCGGTGGATCGAAGTCGATGAGTTTCACCCAAGGACCACTAAGTGTATAGGTGCCGTTGGCAAAGTTAATATCGGGTAGTATGCGTTCAACATAGGCGGCGTCGAAGTCTGAAGCCTTGCTGCTGTCTTTGAGGCTGTCGGTGTTGAGAAAGGTTTTAGGATCGGGGTCAAAGACCGTGGCGCTGCCGCTTTTGGATTCGCCAACTCGAACAAAATGATTCGGTGCCGAATCTTTATAAGCTTGAAAAGCCTGCTTACGATCGATCGTTGGGCGTTTGGTGCCGAAAGTTTTCGGTAGCGGGATGACTTTCTCGGTCAGGCGCAAATCCTTCACGCCGAGAATCTCACCTGAGTTGGCATCCACATCGACAGCAAAGGCACCGTAAGGATTGGTCGGACTGAGTTCGACTTGGTAGATGAGGCGAAGATTCTTTTCGGTTTGTTTATAAAGAAGTTTTGCTTTCGGTCCTTGGTATAGACGATCTTGGACACCGACGTAGGCCCAAGCTGCATCGTAGGCTTGTTCCATTGTAATTTTTGCTTTGAAGGCATCGGCTTTGAGCGAAGTCAGGGCCGAGTTGTAGTACTGAAAGACGGCTCCCGTTTTCTTTGCGATCGACACTGTGAACGTCGCGTTCTCTACGGGTACATCGCCGATCGACTGCTGAAAGGTAAGATGATTGGCCGTGAGCGAGGACTGATTTTGAATCAGGACCAAACTGTTTGCGTCAATGCCCAAACTTTTGGCTTGGTTAGTGATGAATTCGCGAGCAGTCTGCTCGGCCGAGGAGCCTCTTTGGACGGGGAGATACTGGGTCTTTACAAGACGACTTTCAGCAGCATGAGCGTGGGGCAAAGTGCTTAAAAGCAAAAGCGAAACCGCGATTTGCAAGCGCATGGGAGCTCCTGTAGCAACTAGGGATGACTCCATCATAAGCGCATAACGACAAAGAGAGTCAGTAAAAACTGACAGTCTGACGATACATGATATCTCAAGCATCCATATTGGCATGAAGTTGAGATGAATTTTTGGCAAATTTTAGTCGTGGGGAATACGGACCTTTTGTCGGTTTTTCTTCGTCTCACTTTGGATTTTCTTGCCCGCCACGCGACGGATTTTCGACCCTTTGGTAGGACGGGTAGCACGGCGAATCTTGGGTGGAATTGCGACGAGGCGGATCATGTTCGCGAGTTTTTCGAAACAAGCTTTGAGATTCATATCTTGAGATCGGTGTTCGTCGCTCGCGATTATCATATGACCATCTTCGGAGATTCGGCTCGAAAACTTATCGAGGAAGCGGGCTCTGACCTCGTCGGTAAGGCTTGGACTTTCCTTGGGGTTCCAGCTTAAAACGGCTTTTGTCTCGCGTTTGTTGACGTTCTGACCACCGGGCCCACTGCTACGAGCGTAGGAAATTTCCATCTCGTCCCAGGGAATTTGGATTCTGTCGGTGACCTTAAGCATATCTGACCTTTCACGGGGGGCTTTTTTTGTGCTACTCAAGGGCCTCTAAGTACCATAAGAGATTTGATTCGCCTATGAAACCTACCGCCGATGAGCAATTTTGGAAACGGAAAACCCTTGAGGAAATGAGTTCCTCGGAATGGGAAAGCCTCTGCGACGGCTGTGGGAAATGTTGTTTGCATAAAATTGAAGATGAAGATACCGGCGATATCGCATTTACGAATGTGGCATGTCGATTGCTGGATGCTAAATCGTGTCGTTGTAAGAATTATCCTAAGCGGAAAAAGTTTGTTTCGGATTGTCAGATATTGACACCTAAGAAGGTTCGGAAGTTGGTTTGGTTGCCGTCCACATGTGCTTATCGATTGGTTGCGGAAGGACGTGATTTACCTGAGTGGCATCCTTTGGTCTCTGGGAGTCGGGATTCGGTTCATAAGGCTGGGGTCTCGGTTCGGAATAAGGTTGTTTCGGAGGATCGGGTTTCGGATGTTGAGGATTTTGTGGTTGATTGGATTTTCTGATGGTTTTTTTGGTTTTGTATGGCTTATTGGGGGGATTTTGAATTCCCTCGGGATGGCGCTTCGCTGGTGCCTCCGGCGGCATAAGAGGAGAGGCTCCGCCTGCCCCCCTTATGTATCCCCCCACCGTACAGGCTACCGCTTCGCGGGGCGCGTTTGTTAATTTTTTATGGTTTATATTTTTTCGTTTTTT
>JAZKGL010000030.1:0-2911 GCA_040385935.1 Bdellovibrionota bacterium | reverse complement strand
GAGTGCCGAAAAGTGGGAACTACCAATCCACTCGACATTGCTCACACATGCAAGGAATTTAGATGAAACAATCTATTCTTCGAAGTCTCGGCTGCATCAGTCTCGTAATTTTGTTCACAGCCTGTAACAAGCCGACCGAAGAAACCAACAACAAAGCTTCTACGCAAAAAGGCGCTGCTGATTCAAGCAAAAAACAAGTCTCAGGTACTGATTCAGGAGATGCACTCGATAGTGTTGCAAAGCAATACTCTATAACCTCGTGCAGCCTTTCAAAGAATGGTAGTTCAAGCCGAGCTGAATCGGACGATAAATGCGCGGACCTTTTGAAGGACGCTGGAATTTCACTTGAAGAAGTTTCCGAAGACGATGCGAACTCTTCGATCCTTTCAGTGCAAAAATGCAGTATTAGCAAGAATGGCAAAGTCCAAAAAGGAGAGTCGAAGGAAGAGTGCGAGAAGCTCCTCAAAGACTCCGGCATCGAACTCGGTGACATCATCAAAAAACCGGCCGATGGCGTTGGAAACTCAGGTGATAAAGAAAGCTATGAGTGCTCAGTCAATATCAATGGTGTCGAGAAAAAAGGTCATTCAAAGGCTGAGTGCGATGCGCTTCAAGCAGCGCTTGATCTACCGAAGATTCCAGATGGCCAGCCTTCAAATGATAGTGGTCAAGAAAAATATGAGTGCTCGGTAAACATCAATGGCGTCGAGAAAAAAGGCCATTCGAAAGCGGAATGTGACGCTCTGCAGTCGTCGATCGTCGTTCCAAACAATCCAGCACCAAACCCTTCCAGTGGAAACAACTCGGTCCAATGCTCATACAACGTCAACGGCGTCGAGAAGAAAGGCAACTCACAAGCGGAATGTGATGCGCTCAAAAAACAGTACGGCTTCTGATGCTTTAACGTTCAATCTCAAGTAAAAAGAAGAGGAGTGGCTAGAGCTACTCCTCTTTTTTGCGATCCAGGAGTCTACCGATGAAGCTACCCAACTTTCAACTGGCCCCTGCCCTAACGTCTTGGGAGCCTCACTCCGATCCACGTTCATCCGCAGTCCTCGCTTTATTTATCGATGATCCCGACCTCGGTGTATCTCTGCTCTTCACACGTCGTGCCGCTGAACTGCGAGCCCACGCCGGACAGGTTGGATTTCCAGGCGGAAGGCGAGAGGTCTATGACGAGAGCCCGGCGGCGACTGCGCTGCGCGAGGCTAACGAAGAAATCGGACTCCTTGCTCATAGCGTGACAGTCCTCGGCTCTCTTCCTACACTGAAATCTTTGGACGGCAAACCCGTCTTACCTATCGTGGCGTTCGCGGATATTTCGCTAAAAGATCTCACTCCGAGCCCAGTCGAAGTCGCCGAAATTTTCATCGTTCCCTGGCGCGAACTCACCGAAGAGAAACGAAAAATTTTAAAGTTCAATATATTCGGCAAATGGCGCGAGACCCCACACTATGAAGCTCTTGGACATCACGTGTGGGGCCTTACCGCATGGATGGTCGATCGGCTTAAACTTACATCCGCTCTTTGAGTTTGGCCCGAAGACTCTCGGTGCCGGGCTTGCCCGTGAGTGCAAAAAGATTCTTTTTATAGGCCTCGACGCCAGGCTGATCGTAAGGATTGACGCCGAGCATTCCGCCACTTATCGCACATGCGGATTCAAAGAAGGCGAAGAGTGATCCGAGATTATATTCATTCAGCACCGGCCACTCCAAAGCTATGCTTGGACAACCACCATCGGTATGCGCGAGCATAGTGCCAAGCATAGCGGCTTGGTTGATCTCGCCTAAGAGCTTCCCTTCGAGATGATTCAAACCATCTATCGTCTGAGACAGCGCGGGGACGCGAACCTGTTGTTCAATTCCATTTCGTCTCGGGCGATCATTATCGAAGCTTAAAAACGTTTCGAAAAACGTTCGATTCCCGTCCTGAACGTATTGCCCGAGGGAGTGAAGATCGGTCGTGTACACTAGCCCCGCGGGGAATAAGCCTTTGCCATCCTTGCCCTCGGATTCACCAAACAGCTGTTTCCACCATTCGACTATGTAAGTGAGCTTGGGATTATTTGTGGCAAGGAGTTCCACCGACTTGCCCGATTGATTCGCGGCGCTGCGAAGAGCGGCATAACGAATCGCTGGATGGTCGTCGCCTTCAGAAAGATCGGCAAAGACCTGGCTCGCGCCATCAAGCAAGGCACGCGTGTCGAGTTTTAACAAGGCCAAGGGCACCAGACCTACCGCAGTCAAAACGGAAAAGCGGCCACCGACATCATCCGGTATGGAAAACGTTTTATAGCCTTCTTCCTTCGCCAGTTGACGAAGCGCTCCGGCATTCCCATCCGTCGTACAAATGATACGGCGCGCCGCCTCTTCTTTACCAAAACGCTGCTCCATATAGGATCGCAGAATACGAAAGGCCACAGCAGGTTCGGTGGTCGTTCCGCTTTTGCTGATAACATTGATGAGCGGAAGTCTCTTCTCCATCAGTTCGAGAACTTCAATGAGCTGCGTTTCCGAGATATGATGACCAGCATATGCCACGAGTGGATGATGGCTCTTTACAAGACCCTGATAGCCATGAAGCAGGGCTTCTGTCACCGCGCGAGTCCCGAGATAAGAGCCCCCGATCCCGATGATCAAAACCATATCGTAGTTCACATCAAGATCTTCGACATACGAACGAACGTCCGCTTCAAGCTTATACCCTTGAGTTTCAGGCCAGTGAAACCAACCCGTCCACTCGGAGCCGAGACAGGTCTTATCTCTGAGCTTTTGGAGCTGCTCGCGCGCGGGCGCCATCAATGAGTCAGCCTTAGCACTGAGAGTTTGATCCAGAAACTTTTCATTCAACTTGATAGCGTGAGTCATTCTTCGGGCTCCGTCGAAAAAATTTCGTCATCGACTGATACGAT
>JAZKGL010000029.1:0-12123 GCA_040385935.1 Bdellovibrionota bacterium | reverse complement strand
TACTTTAACCCAAAAACTCCCTTAGGCGAACCCTAAAAAGGCAATCGGATCAACAGGCTAACTATGTCATTTCTACTATCATACAGAATTTTAGAAGGTTAGAAAGACTTGACTGCGCCAAAAAAATTGATCTCGTCAAAGAATCTTTGACCCAAAATGCGAAAAAGTATGCCTTTTTGAGGCATACTTTTCGATTTTACTAGGTCAAAATTACATTGGATTGAAGACAAACGGGTAGTTTACATCGACCTTCACGCCACCGCGAGGCGTCGGGAACTTCCATCTCTGAACTTTGCCATTCACACAACCGGCCATCGCCGAATCGTTTACCGTGTCAGAGTTGATCGCAGACGAGATTACTGTTCCGGCAGGCCCGATCACGAAAGCAACTTTGATCTTACCGTTGGCATTAGGAGATCGTTGCAAAAGCTGCTCGTAACAGTGGCGAATCTGGTTGAGGTTCGCTCGGATAACCGCTTGAACTTCCTGGCTCGTCAAACCACCACTCACAACCGGATCGCCCGGTGGAACATCGATATTCGCACGGCCATTTTTATTGCCGCTACCACTCCCCTTACCAAATCCAGAACCTAGGCCCGCTCCTCCAAGACCACCGGCTCCGCCAGCGCCCGAACCGTTGCCGCCGAATCCACCGAAGTTATTCGCCGCACCGCCCGTACCAGCAACACCAAGAGTCTTACCAGCGCCTGGACCACCAAGACCGGTCGTCTTAGGACCCGATCCCGAACCACCGCCTACACCACCAACGGAACTCTTAAAGTCGGTTTTGATCGCACCGGCGGCGTTTTTACTACTGATCAAACCGATACCCGCACCTAGGGCTCCAAGGTTTACGCCGGATGCGACATTCGGTTTCCCGTTTTCCACACCAGCGAGATCGGTCTTCGTTTTGCCTTCACGTTGGCCACCTGCAGCGTCGTTTCTCTTACCACCACCCAGAGCACCACCCGATGGGCCTTGTGGAGTATTCGCCACAATTTTCCCCGGGTTCTTCATATCGGGCTTAGACGGAGCCTTCGCCATTCCAGATTTTGCACTGTCTTCAGGCTTCGGTGTCGGCGGCTTAGGCGTCGGCACCGGAGGCGTTGGAACCTTCGCCAGTTCTTTCTCTACCGGTTTCTCAACAGGTTTTGGTTGAACGGGTTTAGGCACTTCCTTCGGCTTTTCTTCCGGCTTCACAGGAGTCGGTGGCTTAGGAGGCGGCTTAGGAGGCTCAACCGGTTTCGGAGGTTCCACCTTAGGCTTCTCAGGCTCTGGAATTTTCTTCTCAGGAGCCTTGGGAATTTCCTTCTTATCGATCTCTGTCTGCACCGCCCAGATATCATCCTGATTATCTTTGCGAACGCCTTTGTTGAAATAAATCAACGGAATGATGCCGATGTAGAACAACGCCGTGAGCACGATAACGCCCAGGAAGAATGGATCGCGCGCACTGTTTCGTGGCAGATCCAAAACCGGAGGCTTGATGAACATCAAAAAGTATTTGATCGCGCCGTGCGTAATGTGAACGATATCGTTCTTGCCAAGCTCAAGCGATTTATCACCGCTTTCCTCCGACACGCGTCCGCCTTTGATCACTCGCGCGGTCATATCCGAACGAAGATGAACCGAGTAACTCTCGTTGCTGACGGAAGCGAGTTTATAACGCTTAACGTCCTCAGTTCCGCCCGCTAAAAAGTGAGCTTTGCCGGGCGTTCCGATCGTGACCCGTTCATTGTCTTTGATTCGAGGGTGGAACATGTCCACATCTAAAATCGTGTCATCCCAATACGCAACGCATTCCAAAACAGTGCTGCTGGATGTGCTGGGCTTAGGATTTTTCGGCGAGAAGAGAATTTCTGCATTCTCGCTGTCGCGGCCATGCATGAGTACAGTCGAACGACCGTCATGCGCCGAATCTTCGTCATCATGATCATCATCATCGTCGTCATGGCTATGAGCAGGACGGGGGGCATTCTGAACGGCTGTCTTCTTCAGCGAGGCGTCGCCTACCTTCGCGCGCGAGACGTCATTGCTAGCTGCGTAAGGAGCAGCCATAGGAACGGCCATGGCCTGTTCCTGCATGACATCGATTTGCACGTTACCGATAGTAACTTTGTCGCCGATTTTCAGTGGACTTTCGACATCCACTTTCTGACCGTTAAGATAAACGCCCGACTGCGAACCAAGGTCGGTGAGGATATGGATCCCGTTTTCCAAGACTTCGATCATTGCGTGTATCGGCTCAACACCGGGCGCACGAATGACGACTTCATTCGACAACAAGGAACCAATCATGAGTCGGTCGCGGACAGGAACAACCTGTCGCGACTGATTCGGAGGCGTATAGTGAATCTCGAGGTTCATTCACGTTCCTCTGTCATCAGGATCGATAGATAATAAAACGCTATAGAACCATTATTGCGTGTAAGGGCGTAAATGGGAAGCCTTCTTGGCAAATAAATCAAAAAGCCCCACAGTCTCCTGTGGGGCTTTTGCTTGAAAATTACAGTGTTTTTTATTGAGCAGGAGGAGGATTGCCAGCAGCTGGAGCCGGCGCTGCGCCTTCGCCTGCTGGAGCCGCTGCGGCAGGAGCGGGAGCTGCGGCTTTCTTCGCTGCGGCAGCCGCAGCGGCTTTAGCAGCCCCTTCTTTTTGCTGTTGAATCATCAGGTCCTTTTCAATTTTACCTAAAATCAAAAGGGCTTTTTCATCGATAGCCGATGGACCACCTGAGGAGCGAGCAACCTTTTCAAGATCGGTCCGCGCCTTCGCGAGATTACCCAGACCTTGATACTCATTGAGAGCGCACGAGAAGAGCGCCGGCTTGTAGTTGCCCTTTTTTTCAAGAATGGATTTACATAGCTCGGATGCGCCTTGAGCGTTATCACTGAGGCGCTCGGTCTGCATCATCCCAGTTTGTACAAACCAATCTTGTCTTACGCCATCAAACATAGCCTTGGCCGTTTTGTAATCACCAAAGCGAAGGGCGCTAAAGGCGATGTTGAGACGGGCCGGCTCGTAGTCGTTTTTGACCTTCAAGGCTTCGTTCCAGTAGGACACCGCTTCAGGAAGTCTATTGTCGAGCAAGGCGATCATGCCTTGCGCGGTAAACGCGGCGGCTTTGGTCTTTGGATTCTTGCTGGCCTGAAGTTTTCCAATCCAATGCTCCGCCATCGGAATCTGCTTGGATTGAATCGAGGCGAGAGCAAGCTCCAGCATCGCGACTTCGGGCATATTCTTTTTGATGTTCTCTTTCATCTCGACAACCATCAGGCGCTTGGCCACTTGGAAGACCGGGACTACGCCCTCGCCTGCCAATCGTTTTGCAGCCATGAGCGCGATCATCTCTTTACGATCTTTGATCGTCGGATTTTTGAGTTTGCTCTCTAAATCCTCAGCCTGACCTTTCGCCTTGCCGGTGTTGACCGTAAAGCTGGTGAGGTTGTTGTTGGTTAAGCTGTAAGTGAAAGTCTGAAAATTTGCGGACACGAACGACTCATCTGAGCCTTTGTCGTCATCCTTATCCTCGCCGTCACCTGACTTATCCGATGAACTCTCGCCTCCCCCGCCACCCTTCTTCGACCCCGTGGTCGCACAGGCTGAGAGGAGCGCTGCGAGCAAACCGATTTGCCAAACAGTTCTCATTCTTTAGCTCCCTTCAAACTCGACGCCATGCTACTCGCAAGTTCAGAGCCGAGGAAGTCGGGTGAAACCACGTAATCGTCAAATTGCATTTTCTTCCCGGACATACGGTTGATCCCAGCGAGAGTGCGGATCGACCAGTCGTTGTAAACCTTGAACTGAGTGACGAGATCTTGCGCGGTCTTATACCACTTCATAGCTTCGTCTTTACGACCTTGAATCTGAGGCGCGAGTTGTTTCACAACATCCTCTTTGCTGGCGCCATCAATCGCAGGTGGATTCGCGAGGACTTCTGCAAAGTGTTCGTTGGCTAGACCGAGCTGATAAATCGCGGCAACACCCCAGTAAGCATCTTTGGTGTTCGTGACGGCCGAAAGTTGCTGCTCAACCTTTTGCAAACCAATCGCTTTGTTTTCGATCGACTTAGCCAGACTTTCAACCTTGCCACCGACGAGGCCTTGCTTCATATAGTTCGGAACGACTCCTTCCACACGGCGGTAAGCAAGCTCACCGACATAGCGCAAGGCTTCACCCGACACGCTACCCCCGCTCGAAGCGAAAATCTGATTGATTTGACCAGCAGCCTGCGAAGCTTCGCCCGCACCCGAACGATAGATTCGGTAGTAGGCTATGATTTGCTGGTTCGGCGTGAGCTTGAATTTTGTCAGATACTGAGACTTAATGAGAGTCACCAGCTGCTCAGTTCGTTTCGCTCGTTCAGCCCCTGCAATCAGCTGCTCAGTAAAGAACTGAGCGGAACCGGGATCTTTTTCTGCTAAAGCATTACAGCTGCTCACAGCTTTTGCTGTGTTCAAAGCGATTTGCAGCTCACATGCCGAAGAAAGGGCTGGAAGCGCTTCTTTCTCTTTAGGATACTTGCGAGCAAAGGCTGTGTAGTAATCCGAGGCTTTGTCATACTCGAGTTGTTTCTCGTAGATCTGACCCACTTGGAGCAAAGATTCTTTGGCCTGCGGTTTGTCCGGGAACTTCTGAACGATAACAAGATAAGCCGCAATCGCTTGTTGTACGGCACCCGCCTTCAAATAATCGACCGCGGCGTTGTACCAGAGCTTATCGACATCAGGATCGGTCGGATACTTGCGAGCCTGGGCTTCGAACTTCTGCGCGCGTTTGAAAGTATCGCCTTCTTTCGCAATATCTTCCTTCTCCGCACCGCGTTGGATGTTTCGAAGGTCGGCACCAACTTTACCGTTGCGATACTCCGGCACTTTCAAAAGAAACTGAGCGGTGGTGAGGAGCTGAGCCCTATCGTTTTTCACAATGGGAACGAGCGAGTCAACCGCGTTCTGACCTTCTTTTTGTCCCGCATATTTCACAGCGACGTTTTTCAAATACTTGATGGCCATATCTTTTTGGCCCGAGTGATAGAACACGTCAGTGACGCCGATATCACACGACTTCACACGATCCTTGTCGTCCGGATACCATTCGACGTATTTGCTACAAGCCTTCGCATAGTTTCTGGCGCGAACGGATACAGGCTTAGGCTTAGCAAAGTCAGGTTTTTCTTTCTTTAATACTTTGAACTCAGGCTCAAAATCTTTCACAAAGGCGTTGACCATGTTCACGGCACATTCTTTGTGAATGTTCTCGCCTTTGTCCGCTTTCGCACTGAACTTAAGAGCATTGGCTTTGCCAAGACTCGCGATCTCAAGATAGTAGCGACCCGCGGCCTTATAGTCTTTAAGGTAGTACTCGATATCGGCGAGATAATACTTCACGCCCGTGACTTCTCTTGCCTTCGGGTAGTACTTGATAAAGAGCAAGTAGCCTTTGCGTGCTTCCAAGTTGCCTTCGCGATTGTCATCTTTGATGGCGTTTTGGTGAGTGAGAGTTGAGTAGTAAAGCATCTGATCTTTGATCTCGTTTTGGGTTTCCAAAACGAGTTTCTTATCATTGGCTTTGGCCCAGTTTGAAGTCGGGCCGTATTGAAGAGCATAACGCTCAAGCTCTACCCAGACTTTAGGCATAGAGCCAAGAGCTGCATAAAGGGAGATGATTTCCTTTTGAGCATTGGCGCCTTCAGGATCGTTTGGTACGAGATTTTGGAATCGTTTGAGTACCGCGATCGACTGATTGTAGGCACCTTGATCCGATAGAATTTGCGCGAGCAAAGACAGAAAGGGACCGATATACTTCGTTCCACCATTGGCACGATAGTAGGCGATTGCTTCATCGATTTGCTTTAATTCGGCAAAGGCGTAAACCATGTCGCGGAGCGCTTCTTCACGAAGGTTCCCGTCTTGGCCTGACGAACCTTTGGCAAGGACGACCAGCTGCTTCCAGTGACCGAGCGCACCTTTGTAGTCCTGAAGGTTATACGAACACCAGCCGAGTTTGAACATCGACCAGAGGAAACGCTTACTGCGCTTATACTTCAAGGCTTTCGTAAAGTTGGTGCGCGCGTTGTTGAAGTCGTTGCGATCAAAGTAGAAGTCACCGAGAGACGCATAGGCATCACCGGCAATAGCCGAGTTCGGATACTGCTGGATCAATTGAGTGAAGATTTTCGCCGAATCCTTCTCTTTACCTAAGTATTGAAGAGCGACGGCTTTATTATAAGTAATTTGGTCAGCGTTTTCACTGCGGGGATATTCGATAAGGATCTCAGAGGACTGGGAGATTACGCGTTTCCAATGCCCCATAGACTTATTGGTCGAAAGGCGCGGAGGTGCACCTTTTTTACCAGCGTTTTCCCAGCTCTTCCAACGTTTATCAAAATCGCGTTCTTCTTCCGAACGCACATAGGTAGCCTGTTCCATATGAAGGTTCAGGATACGCTCAAGGATTTGCAGACGTTGAGCCGATTTTTTGGGAAGACTCTTGGCCGTCTTCTCAAGATAAGCGGTCGTCTTATCGATACCTACGATCAGCTTCTTCTCAACCTGAGTCGCGAAGACTGCGCTGCGACGTGGGCCAGTAGCCTTTTTGGACGCAGGATCGGGCTTAGCCCTTTTGCGTTCCTCGACTTGAAGGGCCGCACGCTTCTGCTCCGCGGCGATCAAGTCACGCGGGGCTATGGACGCTACGGAAAGCGCCAGAAGCAGCGATGGGATGATCAGAAAGCGCATAGAAATTCCTTATTAGACCTTATTCTTTTGAACCAGAACTTTTGGTCGCACATTTACTCGACATGTTGTAGACGTAAAAGCCTAGTTCATCTTCCCAATACTCGCCTTCAAACGGCCAGTATTCCAAAGTCTGATTGATGTTGAGTTTCTGAAGTCCACCGATAAACTGCGACTTCTTATCTTCCTCGCCGATCGAAATCAGGGCGCGAAGGTTAGCGAGTTTCCCGAGTTGCATCTCAGCTACGATCAACTTCGTTTGATTCGAAAGATCGAGGAGCTGCGTATAGTAGGAGTTCGCTTCTTTGTATATGCGCTGACCAGCATCGAGGATAGCCGCCGACTTTTTGGATTCCAAAAAGCCTGTCACGTCCTCGAGAAGACCACTGCCCTTCCAAGCGCCGCCTTTATTTTTCAAAGAGCTTAGCTCGCGATCGGTAAATCGAATCGTGTCGGTCGCTTCTTTAAAGGCATCGACTTGCGAGAGACGTTTGATAATCTCCTCCGCTTTTCGATAGCTCTTGAGCTGGCCCGTGCGATAGTCGTAGACGAACTTGAAGAAGCCCTTTGGATCGCCTTTATAGCGATTCATCATGCCGCGCACATCACCGAACACCGGTTGATAGCGATCTTTAAACCGCTTCATCGATTCCTTTACCTGATCGTAGCGGCACATACGTAGGAAGGTAATCGATTGGAGGATATAAGCTTCCGGATAGAAGCGGTTCTCAAAGAAAGGCGAGTGAATCGTGTGGATGTTCCCAAGTGTGTTGTTAAACTTCTCCATAAAGAAGAAGGCCCACGAGGATTCCCAGATCGCATCCAGCCAGTTCTCAGAATCGCGTGGAATCTGACCGTAGTAAGAGATCGCTTCGGTGAAGCGCTTGATCTCATAGTTCACGCGCGCAATATTCATGAGCGACATTTCATTGAGTTCTTTGTATTCGGGACGATCGCGCGTGCCCGACAAAACCTTTTCAAAAAGTGCGATCGATCGCGAGTGGCGACCCTGAAGGTTCGCGATTACGCCTTGATGAAATAAAGCGCCGAGCTGATAAGGGCTGCCCGAGGGCACCATTTCGAAAAATTTATCGGCGTTTTCGAGCGATTTATCACCGAAGGCTTCGACGCCTTTATAGTAGAAGTAAAAGCCGCGAGCCGGGCCCGGGACATCGGATAGACGAATCTCGGTCTTGAACAGCTGCACGATGTGCGATTGACCAAGACTCAGGCGACTGTTGATTTTGCCAAGCTCTTCAAGCGCCGAGCGAAAGAAGGGGTTGTCAGCGACGCGGCCTCGACGAACGATTACGCTGTAATACTTGGAGGCCGAGTAAGCGAGGTTCATCTTCTCAAGAGATTGCGCGAGGCCCCATTCGGCTTTGCGTTTCTCGGATTTGTTCGGATTTTTTTCAAAGGCTTCATAGAAAGCTTCGGCAGCTTTAGGATAGTTCTTCTTCGCGTAGAGAGCCTTCGCTTGCTTATAATCAGCGAACACAGCGGTGCTGCCTAACGTAAGCCACGCAAGGAAGAGAGTACTTGCACCGATTTTGAGTTTCGTAGCCATATGCCCTCGAAGAACTTTTTTAGAAGAAGCGTGAGATGCCAAATAGGATCGTGATCACATCATGCGGAGCTGAGCTGGCGAACTGTTGGCCGGAAGCCTGAGCCTTGATGGGCGAGCACTCGGCGTCGAGTTCGTTATAGAGAAAGCGGTGACCCTTGATCTCAAAACGATACGACGTCGTTCGATTGACGAAATAGCGCTGGCCCGCACCGACCATAAACGTGGGGTAACCTTTGACAGCATTCGCGGGTAGCGCTTCAGGATCGACGCCCGTAGGGTCTTCGCAGAAGTCGGAGTACTCCCACTCAATTCCGGTCTGGCCCACACCGGCCGTAAGATAGGTATCAAAATAGATCAACCGACCTGAAGGAAGTTGCCACTTCCCGTAGATCGGTGTGTATTGAATCGCGAGTTCGGCCTGGTACTTAGTCCGAAAGAGCTGCGTTTTGATTTCGAATTCATCGAAGAGGATCCGTTTGTCTTCGCGGTCGATGTTGAGACCGTAAGATGCCGAGCCTTCGATCGCCCAATCTTCATTTAAGTGAAAGGCGACGATACCGGTGGCCATGTAAGTGTAGATGAAGCTTTCGTTCATGATCACGTTGAGCGCGCCACCCAGCTCAAAGCGTTTACCCTTGTTAAAGTAACGGGGCCGGATAACACGAATCTCAGTGTCTTTGAAACGTTCCGCCTCAGCAGAGACTTTGTCCTGCGCGTGAATCGGCATCGAGACACCGGACTGTAGAAATGCAAAAGCCAGGAGTGCCGTGAGGCTACTCCGGCCCATGTCCTGGACTCGTTTTGTGCTGCGTTGAGGCAGAAGGGCCTTCATGTTTGCCTTTCTTTCGAAGGTACTAAATCGACTCTTTGGAAACGAGCAGTTTCCAAGTCACGAAATTGGCCTGTTGGCCCGAGAGCATAAGTCGTTTCAGGAGTTGGAACTTGTGTCCCTTATCCATTTCGATCGTGATTTCGCCAGGCTTGGCTTTGCGTTCGCCCGATTCCGCAGCGGTTTCGCCCCGGAAATCAGCCATAACTTTCTTGTTCGCTTCGTCGATCTCAAGCAAAGCCTTGTAGACCGACTGCACGGCGCCTTGCGAAATATCGGCCGCCGGAACTTCCCCGTTCTCAAGCTTTACGAGACTCTTGTTGTTCACAAAAATCTCGCCCTTGGTCACCGTGATGCTTGGCACTTCGTCCATCGCGACCAGAGTTACCGAATCCGGCAACTCGAGGTTCGCATCGACATCATGGTTATTGGGATCGGTAGAGTAGCTCATTAGAAGGAACGTTAAAAGAATACTGAAGATATCGATCATAGGTGTGACGTTCAAGGATATCGTTTCGCCTGAATCGCCGCCTGCTGATGCCATGGATGGCCTCCTTGTTCTCTATAGGATGACGCTACCAATTACGACTTTTTCGTAAATGAAGTTCTTTGGCGCTTCCCTGCCGTCGATCGGCGGAAGGTTCAAAGGCGCTTCTTTATCTTTCACAGTCTTGATGTTATCGATGACTGTTGTGAGCTGAGAGTATTTCACCGTATTGTCGGCGTAGACCGTGAGTTTGTCCTGCTCAGGAACCTTGGTCCGCAGAGCCCGGATTGCCTCGTGGAAAAGAGTCATATCCGCAGGATCGTATTTGAAAGTCTTTTCCTGCTTATCTTCCACACCGGATGTCCAAAGTGAAGTGAGCTTCACCTCGGTATCGGTAAGATCCACGCGAATGGAGAACATACGCTGCGGATCTTCTTTGACTTCCGAGGAGTTTGAGAGAAACGGAACCTGAACTTCCAGGATTCCGAGTCCGATAAACGCCGCCGAAACCAAAAGGAAGGTATTCAACATGGAGAAGATATCGATGAAAGGCATGAGGTTGAGTTCCGGAGATTCCGGGCCAACATCAGTCGACGGTCGTCGTTTCTTCTTCGATCCCACAGTTAGCTCCTCACTCGATAGGCTAAGGTCGACTTAAGCTTTTTTGCTGCCCTTGAGCTTCATTTTACGTGTGTAAAGAAGGTCAACGAGCTTCGCTGCGTTCTTGTTCACATCATCGATAATGGCTTTTTGCTTGGCTTGGAGAACACCGTAGCAGAAGAGACAGAAGAGAGCGACCGAGAGACCGAACGACGTTGCGTTCAAGGCTTCCGAGATACCTTCTGCAAGAAGGGTCTGCTTTTGTGCACCTGTTGCTTTCGCAACCGCTGCGAAGGAGTGCATCAGTCCAAAGATCGTTCCGAGGAGTCCAAGGAGTGTTGCAACGTTTGCGGTTGTCGCAAGCATCGCCACGCGAGTCGTGATCTTAGGCAGAACAGTAAGGACTGCTTGATCAACTGCGTTGGTGATCTCCTGAGTGGAGTCGTTGGAACGCTTAAGACCTTCGGCAAGAACATGGGGCAGAAGTTTTGGACGCGCCTTTTTACAAAGACGGATCGCGTTTTCGATGGAGTTGTTCATCACCATCTTTTGCACCATCGCCATGAACCCATCGGAGTTCACGAGGTCGTAGACCATCCAGAGTCGATAGCAGCGCTCGATGACGAGAGCAAGCGACACCAGGAGAGTACCGAGGATAGAAATCATTACCGGCCAACCACCGGCCTGGAAATAGTGGTTCAAAGCTTCCATATCCTAACTCGACCTCCATGATAGGTTGATGCTTGCGACTCAAGCAACGCGACGAAAGCAAAAATAGCTTTTTGGCTTTAGTAAAATTCTACGAATCATATCCACTTACTGTCAACTACCCCTTTGATCTTTCGTTCAATCCGGCTGGATTCGCGAGAGAGTTTCGTCTATAGTGAAGCCTATGACTGGGAAATAAATGCAGGGCTGCTCAACTGAGAATCACCAAAGAAAGAGGGTTCTCGTGAGTGGTTATAAGCGTTTAAAGGAAATTTATGATGGCGACGGCTCTGTTTGCTGATGCGGGTGGATATAAGCCTTTGCCTCAGGTCGAAGCGCTTCGTGTGATCGCGTCCAACTACAATCTGGAATCCGTTGCGGACCCGCGCGCGGCTCTTCTCATTTTGAAAAAGTATCCGGACATCAGCCTGCTCGTTTCGAATGCACCTGATCACGATCTCTTTACAGAATTTCGTCAGCGGCATCCTAAGGGGACTTCGATCCTTGTCACCGACTTGCCGATGAAAGCCTACTCGGAGGCGCTGCGCGGCAAGGAAGCGGAACTGATCGATCACATCATAGTGAACAAGGGTCGCGAGAACTGGACCGTGAATCAGCTGCGGATCACTCTGCATAAGATGAACACGCGCGATATCTTCGGCATCGACAAATACCTTGCGCCGAACACTGTGATTCACCGCGAGCCGATCAAGGCCTCGGCCGAGCGCGATGTCTTAAATCTTCAGGTGCAGAAGTTTGCCGAAGCGTGTCACCTCGGGCAGCATCTTGCGCGGGTATCCTTTGGTATCACCGAAGAGCTGCTGATGAACGCGATCTTCGATGCGCCGGCCGCGGCTGGCATTGAGCGCTTCAAAGATATCGATCAGGTGACGCCTATCGTCCTCTTGCCCGAAGAGTGGGGCGAGCTTTCGTATGGGTGCGATGGTCAAATTCTTGCGATCAGCAGCTCCGACCCTTTCGGGGCGCTGAAGAAGACGACTTTGCTGCGCTATTTAAAGAAGGTGTTAAGACGCGAGGACGGCGAAGGTCTCATCGATGATAAGAAGGGCGGCGCTGGGCTTGGCCTCTTCAAAATTCTTTATTCGAGCCACGGCATAGTCTGCAACGTTTCCGAAGGGAAACGGACCGAGATTATGGCTCTGATCGACATCAACGATCCTTTGCGCGACTTCTCGAGTC
>JAZKGL010000028.1:0-3675 GCA_040385935.1 Bdellovibrionota bacterium | reverse complement strand
GGTAGCCTTACATCCCCTCTTTAAAAAGAGGGGGATTACAGCAAAGTATTCTAAAAAGATAGTATATTTGATAAGGGTTTGGCCACTTATTTGACGGATGGGTTACACATGCCAGAATTTGATATCGCAGTCTTCGGCGCGACCGGCTTCACAGGGAGACTGGCCGCTCAGAGTCTGGCTCAAAATCCTGATTTGAAAATCCTTCTAGCCGGGCGCGACCGCGCAAAACTCGAGGCCGTCCGCTCCAGTTGCCAATATAAACCCGGTATTCGCGTCGTGGATGCGATGGACAAAGACGCTGTGAAGGCTCTAGTCAAAGACGTAAAGGTCATTGCGAACTTCGCCGGTCCCTTCAGCAAATACGCACACGCCATCGTTGAGAGCGTCGTAAAGCAGGGACGCGCGTACTGCGATATCACAGGCGAGACAGTCTTTATCGGCGAAATGATCGCAAAATTTCAAGAGGAAGCCCTGAGCACCGGGGCGGTCCTTATTCCAATGGCTGGATTTGATTCGGTGCCCGCCGACATCACGAGTTTTCTTGCCTTAGAAAGCGCGCGCGAACACTCCTGGGTAATCGATCGCATGGACCACTACTACAAGGCTCGTGGAGGTTTCAACGGCGGCACACTCGAGACCGCACTCGCCATGCAGGAATCGGGCGATGCCCTGAAGTTCATGGACGACAATATTCTAATCCCCGATCCGAGCTGGCCCAGTCCCCTACCCGCGCCTCATAAGCCGCAGTACGAGCCGTTTTTGAAAACGTGGTCAGCCCCATTTTTTATGCACAACACCAATGCCCGCGTTGTCCGACGCGCTCGTTATCTTGAAAACCATCAAGATAAGGATGCAGCAAAAGCGGTATATCAAGAGCACATGGTGATAGGCAAAGGTCCTCTGGGACACTTGGCAGCGAATATCATGAATGCAGGCCTTAGCGTCGGTGCTGCCTTGAGTACCAAGCCGCTCGGCCGAAAGCTTATACGTGCCGTTGGCCCATCGCCTGGAGAGGGCCCCTCGCAGCTCGCACAAGAGGGCGGCTTCTTTTCAGGCACTCTGCTCGCCCGCGAGGGCGACAAGGTTAGGGTAGCGGTTCGCATGAAGTCCAAAGGCGATCCAGGAAATGTATTCACCATACTCTGCATCACCGAAATCGCTAAACTTCTGCTCAAAGAAAAGCCGGCGACTCGTGGATTCACAACCGGGAGTCTAGCCTTCGGCCATAAGCTGATGGACAAGCTCAAAGCGCGAGGTGTTAAAATCACTAGCGAAATATTTCCATGACGGTATCGATTCTCGCCTCGGATCGGCAAACACTCTATGCTTTGAAGAAAGATCTAACAGGTGATCATTTCGGTTTTACACGCGAAGGGTCAGCAGCACTCCTTTGGATCGCGATGCATCTGAACGATCCTCGTCCTTGGACAGCCGCGCGCAACCCCATGTTTGGAACGCGCGCCCCTGCAATGATAGATCAAGCGACAAAACGCATCTTAGGCAAACGCTTTTCATCAGACGATCCGCCTCAGCTTCCCGTGAGGGAGCTTGATCCATTCGCTCTTGCCCTAACAAAAATCGAGGCGAGCGGTCATAGTTTTGAATCCGAAGATGTGCCATGGCCGACCGTTAAAAAAGTTCCTGGCAAACTCTTGCCCCGAAAGCTCCTCGCCCATGCACGTATCCAAACACCCGACGAAACAAAAAATTACTACGCACGAAATTTTACTGAGATCAGTCAGTGCCTCCACGCCGAACTCAGCCTCTTACTTTATTTAAGTCGAGAGCCACTCACACTTTTATCCTTCTCTCTAAAGACCACGTTAAAACCTTGCCGAATGTGTGCCGCCTTCCTTCATCATTTGCGCAGCCAAACCCCCTCCTTCCACATCGAATATGAAGAAGACGATCCGGGCCCACTGGCAGCGAATACTCTCCTCGATCAATATGGTTACAGAAACTAAGTTCGATCTCACTTCTCCAGTTTCTTAATCGCCGTCCAAAGATCGTCATCTGTCTCATCGATCGAGTAAACATCGCCTTTTTCTTTGCGAATCTGAGCTTTCGCCTGATAGCGCTCGGCGACGACTGAAGCACTCTCATTCGGAACAGTCTTTTCAAGAGGAGCTGCGTCGGCCTTGGGTTTGTGAATCGATGTAAGGCCATCCACCCACTGGCGATAACGATCCATATGCATACAGCCGGCCTCGGCCCCTGCGTAGTACGTATCAGGTAGGGACGAAAGATCCTGATTACGAATCTTCGCCCGCGCACCGGTCGTGCTAAAAAAGAGTTCGCAAACCGGCAGACGCTGATTAAACTTCGGCTGAAAGCTCAGCTGTTGACAAACGACGGCTTGCAACACTTGACCAAGTTGAGCCGCGATATTGTCTCTGCCCTCAGCAGGAAACGCTTTAAGTATGCGGCTTAGGGCCTCCGCAACGCTCGACGCGTGAAGAGTTGCGAACACCAAGTGGCCGGTTTCCGCTGCGTTTAAAGTCAATCGCATCGTCTCGGTATCCTGCATCTCGCCGACTACGATCACATCAGGATCTTCACGCATCGCATCCACCAAACCCTTTTCGAAGGACGGTGTATCACGACCAACTTCCCGCTGCCGAATAAAGCTCCTTTGATTCCGATGAAAGTATTCAATTGGCTTTTCAAGAGTCACCATATTGAGTGCGTATAATACATTCATCTCATGCACCAAGGCCGCAATCGTACTCGATTTACCCGAGCCTGTAGGACCGCAGACAAGCACGAGGCCATGGCGAAAGCCAAGGAGTTTATGAAGGTTTGGATGGAGATTGAGAGATTCAAGCGTGGGCTGCTGCTGAGTCAATAAACGAAGGGCGATAGAGAGACCGCGGGAGCTATAAAAGATATGTATGCGGGTACGAACACCGCCTAAAGTTTCTGAAATATCGATCGACTGCTCGGACTTCAAAGCGGTTTCGCGAGGCCCCAACAAATCTGTAATCCAACCCTTAAGTCTATCATGGGCAATCGCTTCCCCTGCAGTTCGAAGCTGGCCTTGAATCCTAAGAAAGACAGGGCTACCGCTCTCGATGTGAATGTCACTGGCCTTGAGTTCGCGTGCTTTTCGGATGACCTCTTCCAACCCTGTCGCCATAAAATCCTCGCAGTTGTCTTTTGTAGTCACGATGGCGTGCTTCGAAGGTTTTCGTACACATCATCGACTGGACTAGCATCTTGGACAGTCTAACGAGTTTGAGATTGCAGGGATAGGACCAGCCGAGCACCAAGTGGGCTCAAGTCAATCGCCCTCTTTTTGCCGGACGATTATGCGGGCTGAGTTCTGAAAGTCTTCGAGTCGTCCATCAGAGTGTTTGAATTTTAAAACTTTACCGTTATCGACCACGACGGCTGCGACTCCCAGGCGACCGATTTGTTTGAGCATGTGACCTAAAGTCTTCGGTGAGATCGGCACGAGGATATAGCCGTCTTCGGATTCCATAAACGAGACCGAATTCACGAGCGGTGTCGTTGCGATATCGAGCTGAGCGATGCTGTCTTTAAAAAAGTCCGCTCGATCATTGAGTTCTCCGACGACGAGACTGACGGGAGGCGTTCCCCCACCCCAGCTTCCGCCGGCAAAGAGCGGGCAACTACACGACAAAATCAAAGCAAATAATAAGTATTTCATGTTTG
>JAZKGL010000027.1:0-6597 GCA_040385935.1 Bdellovibrionota bacterium | reverse complement strand
CGCAGGTAGCTAGAACAGCTGAAAACTAGGACGAAGCGTCTATATGGCAGACAACAAACAGCAGGACAAGGATAATCTGATCGATTTAGCCAGCGAACGCCGGCGCTTTCAGAACCGTCCAAGTCAAACAGGGCCTAAGAAATTGGGGGGATTGTCACCAAATCCCGCCTCGAAGAAATCCACCAAGGCTCCTGGTCAAACAGGACCTCGTTGGTACCACTACATTCAACTCGTTGCATTTATTGCGTTTTTGGCGTGGTTTCTATCAAGGTGTCAGTCGGGGGCTTTATAAACCCGTCGAGATAATCTTGCCACTCGACAGCCGTGAGGCTGCGTTTTTGCTCGTTGCAGTTCTTACAGGCCGGAACGAGATTACCGGCTGTGCTTCTTCCGCCCCGACTGATCGGAACGATATGATCCATCGTTACCTGCTCCCGCTTAATAGGGATTTGGCAGTAGTAACAGGCTGTCTTCTGAATCAGGTTTTGCCACCAGCGCGACTTCTTCAGCTCTTTCGCCTTCTGTCTTTCGCGAGTTTTAAACTCTTCGTCAAATTCCCACATCACGCTTAGCTGACTCCTGGCTCATTTGCGTGAGCATGTATATCAGACCCATTCCCTTATGACCACTGAAGTTACACTCCGCGTGAGCCCCTGCGAAATGGGGAGAAAACACAGCTTTATTTAGCGCGAAAATTCATGCAAAATTCCAGCTTAAAAGTACGCTCGGCGCACTAACTGACTTACTTCGGCGGAGTTCCCCCCATGGCCAATAAGCTCGATACCTTTAAGTCGCTCAAGACTTTGCAAGTTGATGGCGAAACGTTTCATTATTTTAGTTTGCCGGACGCTTCGAAAAACGGTCTTGGCGACATTTCCAAGCTCCCTTATTCCTTGCGCGTGTTACTCGAAAACCTTCTTCGTTATGAAGATGGATCGATCGTAACAGCTGACGATGCGCGCGCTTTGCAAAAGTGGCAAACAACGAAGACCTCGCAGCACGAAATCGCCTATCACCCGGCCCGTGTTTTGATGCAGGATTTTACAGGCGTTCCAGCCGTTGTGGATCTGGCTGCGATGCGTCAGGCGATGGTCAACCTCGGTGGCAAGCCTGAGAAGATCAATCCGCTTTCTCCAGTCGACCTTGTTATCGATCACTCGGTGATGGTGGATTACTCGGGAACGCCAGATGCGTTTAAGAAAAACGTCGATCTCGAATTCGAGCGTAACGGCGAGCGTTACGAGTTCTTAAAATGGGCTCAAAACAGCTTTGATGATTTCCGCGCTGTTCCTCCTGGAACCGGAATTTGCCACCAAGTGAACCTCGAGTATCTCGCCAAGGTTATCTGGACCAAAGACGAAGACGGCAAAAAATGGGCTTTCCCTGATACGTGCGTAGGAACCGATTCGCACACGACTATGATCAACGGTCTCGCCGTTCTCGGTTGGGGCGTGGGTGGTATCGAAGCGGAAGCTGCGATGCTTTCTCAACCTGTTTCTCTCGTGTTGCCTGAAGTCATCGGTTTCCGTTTGACCGGCAAACTCAAAGAAGGCGTGACTGCGACAGACCTCGTGCTCAAGGTCACCGAAGAACTTCGTAAAGTAGGTGTGGTTGAGAAGTTTGTTGAATTCTTCGGCCCTGGTCTGGACGAACTCGCTCTGGCCGACCGCGCAACCATCGCAAACATGGCTCCTGAATACGGCGCAACCTGCGGCTTTTTCCCTATCGATGCAGAGACGATTCGTTTCCTTCGTTTCACCGGTCGCGAAGAAAAACAAGTTAAGCTTGTTGAGCAATACGCAAAAGCCAACGGTTTCTGGCGCGACAATTCGATCGAAGCCAACTACACCAAGACTGTTGAACTTAACCTCGACACCGTCGAGCCTTCGATCTCTGGCCCTGCGCGTCCTCAGGACCGCATCAGCCTTTCGAAAGCGAAGACAACGTTTGCTGACAGCCTTCCCAAAACATTCAAAGTCGCTGAAGCTGATTTCCACAAGAAAGCTAAAGTCGATGGCGAAACATTTGAACTTGAGCACGGCAGCGTAGTTCTTACCGCGATCACGAGCTGTACCAACACATCGAACCCTTCGGTATTGGTAGCCGCCGGTCTCGTGGCCAAGAAAGCTATAGAGCTAGGTCTAAGCTCAAAACCATGGGTGAAGGCTTCGCTTTCTCCTGGCTCGCAAGTCGTGACCGACTACTTAAACGCCGCTGGTCTAACGCCTTATCTCGATAAACTCGGCTTTCAGCTCACAGGTTATGGCTGCATGACCTGCATTGGAAACTCAGGACCTCTAGCAGAAAATATTTCCAAGTCGATCGGCGCGAATAATCTCGTGGCTGCCGCGGTCCTCTCCGGGAACCGAAACTTCGAAGGTCGTATTTCTCCAGACGTTAAAGCTAACTTCCTAGCATCGCCTCCTCTGGTTGTAGCCTACGCACTGACTGGATCAGTGAATGTCGACATCACGAAAGAGTCGCTTGGCAAAGGCAAAGACGGCAAGGATGTCTATCTCAAAGACATTTGGCCATCTAACAAAGAAGTCGCGGATACGATCGCCAAATCCCTGACTCCTGAAATGTTCAAACAACGCTACGGCAACGTCGCGAAGGGCCCATCTCAGTGGCAGGCGATCAACGCAGGGAAAGGCATGACCTTTAACTGGGCGAAAGATTCGACCTACGTTCGTCACCCGCCTTATTTCGAAGGCATGACTAAAGAAGTGAAGGGTCAAGTCGATATCAAGGGCGCACGCGCTTTGGGTATCTTCGGCGACAACATCACTACCGATCACATCTCACCAGCCGGTAACATCAAAGCCGACAGTCCAGCTGGTAAATATTTGATTGAACACGGGGTTAAACCCATTGACTTCAACTCTTACGGTGCACGCCGCGGTAACCATGAAGTCATGGTGCGCGGAACCTTTGCCAACATCCGTATCAAAAACGATATGATGGACGGCAAAGAAGGTGGATTCACCAAGTTTGTCCCAACTGGCGAAGTCATGGCGATCTATGATGCAGCTGAGAAATACCGCACGCAAAACACTCCACTCGTTGTCTTTGGTGGTAAAGAGTACGGCATGGGTTCCTCGCGCGACTGGGCGGCTAAAGGCACATTCCTTCTCGGTGTAAGAGCCGTCGTGGCCGAAAGCTTTGAGCGTATTCACCGCTCTAACCTTATCGGTTTCGGTGTTTTGCCTTTGACTTTCATCAATGGCGAAACCCGCAAGACTCACAACCTGGTTGGGGATGAGACCTTCGAAATCCTTGGCGTTCCAACCATGAAGCCTCGCGATCGCATGACCGTTAAAGTCACAAAGAAAGACGGCAGCTCCTTTAACATCACCGCACAATCGTCGATCTACTCGGCGGATGAACTCGAGTACTACCGTAACGGTGGTATCTTGCAGTACGTTCTTCGCAAGTTGCTCTAAGCTTTCCCCTTAAACCATAAAAAAGGCCCTGAGACCGATGTCTCAGGGCCTTTTTTCAAGCTAAAATATCACTTGGGACCGTCGTAGCGAACCGAGCCCCAAGACGCCACAGCTCTGTTATCACAATGCTGAATGTAGTCCGCATAAAAGGTCAAATGAGTTTCCGTTTCTTTATAATAAAAGACACGAAAGCTTCCATTTAATGAATTACAACCAGACCCACCACCACTGATATCAAGCCCCGGCTCGGTAGGACCATTGAAAGGATAACGAGTTGCGCCGAGGTAAATTCGCTTTTCAAACGGCGAAATGCTATCGCTCGCGAATTCAAAGCTATAATGAGCACCCCATGTACGGCCTTCTTCAGGCTTGGCATCCACGGAAAAAGACAGCCCCTTATCGCTTGCGATCTTACGAATGATAAACTTATCAACATCAGCTTTGAAAGTCTTCTCCTGACCTTTGGAAATAAAATCACCCGAGTGACCATTCAAATGTATTTCATTGTTCCCAGGGTTCTTGATGTAAACGACTCGCCCACGAAGAGCTTTCGGCCCACCTTCACAGTGCTGTTCAAACTGAAGATCAAGCTTTTCAAGCTTCTTTTTTTCATCAAAAACGATTTCTTTAATTTCGAACCGCCCCGTGATCTGATTACATCCACTGCCGTTACCACTTATACTGATGCCGTTTCCATCGTCAGAAAACGGATAGCGCGTGGCATTCTCATAAGCCCGTGCTTCAAGCTTTTCGCCCTTGGCTGCCTTGAAATCGAGCGAGTAACTAGCCGATCCCTCGACATTGAGTCCGATTGAGTTGTCGCTTTCTCGTTGAATTTTCAGAATCGCATTCGCAGGAGTGAAGATACGTGTCTCACCTCGGCCTATAAATTCGCCTTCATCACTCGACCATTCGACTGCGAAAGTCGAAGGAACCTCGCTAGGCACGCTCTCACCCAAAGCCAGCGGAAGAATATCCCAAGTCGAAGTTTTGCCATCGCTATGACCAAGCTCCACAGCACTAGTCAAAACAAGGCCTTCACGGAGATTGCACGTCGTAGGCAAGTCCGCTTCGATAGCGAGCTGAACACGAACATGCCGTTCATTAGCGTAACGAGGATTTTCGCTATCGTTCAAGCGAAGCATAACACCCGCCGGGAGGAGACAATTATCGCTCTCGCCATTTTCACTTACGTAAAATGTCGCGGACTTGGTCCGCAGGAGAAATTGATCCGGCAGACATACCCGATTCAAAGTAATTTCGTTTTGCGAACGGATTTCTGAAATCCCATCCACGCATGTGACACGAAAGTAGCCGCTGCCAAGATCTTCGAAGGACACTGCGTCTTTGCCCGCTTTAAAGTCGGAGGTCTCAGGATTTTGCGAGCAAGCGGTGGCAAAGACGACCAGCAGTGATAAAAACCATTTTAGGCAAAGTCGGGGATACAAGGTGAACTCCTGGCAAAAAATAAAGCAGGAGCTACCTAACCTTTTCCCCTCGAGTTAAGATAGGGCTTGAGAACGATTTATTTTAAACTAGCCCTACGAACATCGAGATGAAGGAACTATTATTCGATTCAAAACTCAAGAGCCTTACCATCACGGAAGAATCCACCGTTCGGCCCACCTTTAGGTAAGGTCGCTGCCCACAGAATTCCCGATGCACCCTGCTCGATCGTGCGTGGTGCGCTGGCCCCACCCATGTCGGTTTTTACCCAACCCGGACAGACCGAGTTAATGAGAATGTCACTGTCTTTGACCGTAGCGTAAAAATATCGGGTAACACCGTTCAAGGCGACTTTAGACATGCGGTAAGCCGGTGAAGCCGAACCCATATGGGAAAGTTGTCCCATTCCGCTTGAAACGTTCACGATACGACCATGTTTTTGTCTTTGCATCACTGGCAAAATCTTTTGGATCAAAAGCATTGGTCCCACAGCATTCGTTGTATAAGCCTTGATCATCTCTTGAGAGAGTTCGCCACTGCTTTTGATATCTTCGCGATCCGGAAAGATACCAGCATTATTCACCAGAACATCGATCGATTCATAATTCTTCAAGATCTTTGCAGCGAATTCATCAACACTGGAAGGATTTGAAACATCGAGAGCTATAAAGCTCACGTCACCAAACGATTTCATTTCCTTTTCAACGACTCGGCCCCGCTCTTCATCGCGTCCTGTAATAACGACCTTATACCCTTGGCTAAGCAATCCCTTAGCTGTCTCATAACCCAATCCTTTGAGCGAACCTGTGACAACTGCAATTTGAGTCATAATGATTTCCCTTTATTCAATCTTTAACGAGTGTGTTTTGATTTCAACTTGGAATTTAAACCAAAACAACTGTTTTTGAATCGATAAAAAAAATACATCGTATACAATCATAGTCTTACAAGCAAAACACTGCATTTCAAAATTTCACACTATCGACATCGATAATGCGCCCGCCTAAGCTCATACAAACGTCAGCCGTCAGTCTTATAATTTGAGGTCCTTTATGTCGAACAAGTTAATCGATACTATGCTTCACATGCGTGATTCTGTTTTAGAGGGTCGTGAAACTCCAGTCGAGACTCACTCTCGCCGAGTTTGGCTTCAAAACTTTGGCTTGATATCGGCTTCGGCTGCTGTGGCTTGGGCCTGTGGCGGTGATGATGATGATAATAAAGCCATTGCTCAAACCTCGCTCACTCCCGCTCAGCAAGTATCAGATGCGGGCGTATATAACGTTGCATTAGGTCTCGAGCATGAAGCGATCACGCTATACGACGAAGCTATAAAACTAACAGCTATCTGGGATGCAGCCATCACCCCATTGGCTCCGGCATTCAAAAGTATTGCAGAGTCGTTTAAGGCCCATCATACAACTCACCGCAATGCGATAATCGCCGCCATCAATGCAAACAAAACCGTTCACGCTGTGGAACCAGTCGCTGCAAAAACCGCGGCCGAATATCTCACGCCTTATCCAAATTTTACAACCGCCACGGGAGCCTCCGGACTTCTTCGCGTGTTGCAGCTTGCTGCTGAACGAGAAATGAATGCGGCAAACACTTATCATAGCGTTCTCCTTTCATTCAATGACAAGACTGCAATTCAAACACTCGGTGGCTTATCGTCAGATGAATCGGCTCACTACGGTGTCCTCAACGC
>JAZKGL010000026.1:0-10684 GCA_040385935.1 Bdellovibrionota bacterium | reverse complement strand
GGTAGCGCGATCCACTGGGGAGTCGAAGTGTTTCCCGTTTTTCCAAAGAAGAAAGTTATTACCGACTATTTAGAACGCGTGACTTCGCGCCCAGCCTTTAAAAAGGCGATGGCCAGTGAAACGCAGTGGATGAAAAAACTCACGCCACCGAAATCAACTGGCCAAAACAAAACACAAGATGAAGGCGGGTTAGGATCTGAGGCTCATTGATTATTTCAAAGCGTTGACCGCGGCTTCGAATTGCGTTTTCACATCGTTGCCGACGGTTTTGCCCTTAGGCATGCTGCCGCTCTTCACTCGAGTTATGATGTCGCCCTTGCGAGCCGTCCACCAAGCGGTTTTCTTACCATCCAAGTGACAGCTTATACAGTGGGCATCGGCGAGTTTCTTAAGATCGCCGGAGATATCGGAGGTGTCCATCATATCGCCGCCCGTTCCCACTTCGCCGCGATCGGTCTGCATTTGTTTTTCGATCCAGGCAAGAACTGTGGCACGTTCACCCGCTGACATCTGCTGACCGATTTTGGTTTCGATCGGAGGCATAGCGCCCTTTGCCGCTGGCTCTCTCTTCAATCGATCGACGATGGATGACTTTAAACTCGTCCAGGTCGATTCTTTATCAAAGCCATCCTCTTGGTGACAGGAGACACAGTACTGCTCAGAGAGGGAAAGAATATCCTCCCACTTCGGATCGGATTTAGGTGCGCTTGCCGCGACTTGTGCGAAGATCGACCCTTTATCGGTTTGCGCGACGATAGCTTCGGCGGCAACCGGATTGTTTTCGGAACGGAAACGAACAGCCATACGCGCTATCATTTCGCCAGCAGGAAGTTCGATGATTTGATCCAAAACCTTCCAGCCGCCGGTTTCAAAGAAGACAGAAATCCGCGATCCATCATAGCCCCAAACGAGGCAATGAAGGTTACAAGGATAGACGAGCCTTAGGCCTTCAGGCGCGTTCGTTAAAGGATAGAGTTTAGCGGTATCATCTTTGATGAGGATGGCCTTGATCGTATCGCCCTCCTTATAAGCAACGAAACCGGGATTTGCGCCGATTAAATTCTTTTCGTCGAAATTATCCGGGGCTTTCAGGCGAACAATTTTTGTGCCCGCTCCACGCAAGCTGAAACCATCGGTGCCGATAGCGAAAAAGCCCGCATCGCGAAAGTCGATCATGGATTGAAATTCTGTGCGCACGTCATTGGTATGAATTGCGGTCCAAGTCTTGCCTTGAAAATCAAACGCGAGGCTTTGGCCATCGTTATGAGCCATGACGATTTCATGGGTAGAGTTCCAGTTAAGTTCTATCGTCTTTTTAAAGTCGAAGGTTTTCGCACCCTCTTCAGTCGCTGCCACTGCAGCAAGACTTAGTTTCTCCGGCGCTTTAAAAGGATCTTGAATCACGCCAGGGGGTGTGCCGGCTTTAGCAATACCGTCTGCTCCGCCAGCCATTTCCAAACGGGAGGGTGCTTTCGAACAGCTCAGAGCTGTAAGAACTACGGTTGAGATCAAGATTTGGATTTTAGGCCGGTAACTCATGAACACCTCAATGAGAATCAATTCATGATCGGCCGTTTTTTGTAGAGCCTTTAGAATAAATTACGAAAGACGGTTAACTTGAATACACTTAGTTACTTAGCGGCATTCCTTAGCTTAGCTTTTGCCTGGTGAGCAGCAAGGACTTCGATCTCTCTATAGGATACCGGCCCTTCGAGATTGACCCCGGCATCAAGCTTTTGGCCGCAAAGAGGGCAGCCGAACTGCTTTTCATTGACCTTTTCCATCGTGGTGAAAGATCGGCACTTGCCACACACTCTTTGCCGAGCGAGGGTCCGTTCGTTGCTACTGCCTTCTGACATCTAAATTCCCGCCTCTTATCGACTTTGATTAAAAGTTTTATCGGCGAAGGAAACCGGCACTTTAGCTCGCAGATCTGACAAAGATCCGGATTTCTCGCTGAACTCCTCGTACTTTATCCCTAAGCCCCCATCCTCATTGTCTTAAAAAAGTGCGGCCCAAACTCAGGTCTCGGGTAATTTTGCCGAAAGAAATCCTGTGAGAAGTCTCCCATGGAGTAAGAATGTCTTATCGTTGGTTTAGAAACCTATTGCTGAGCCTTATGCTCTTAAGTTTGCCGGCCCATGCCCAAACTTTTGAGGATGGTTACCAGTCGTATGTGCGAAACCAATTTCCAGTGGCCGAACTTCAGTTCAAAAATGCTTTGAAGAAAGTCTCCTCCGATGAAGAGAAGGCTTACATACTAAAATTTATTGGTATCTGTCAGTACATGCGCGGCGATAAGAAGAACGCGGCCTCCTCGATGAGTCAGTCGGTATCCTATGATCGCTCGATTCAAATCGATACCGAAGAAGTTTTGGATCCTTCGGTCGTGACCTTCTTTAATGGTGTGAAATCTCGCGTTCCGCCCGAACCTAAGAAAAAACCAAAGCCTGCGGCCGTTGCTGAAGCCCCGAAGCAAGAATCGGTTTTTCAACCTAATCCTTCTGCGAAGAAAAAAAGTAAAAAGAAGAAAAAGAATGAGAGCAGCCTAGGTCTTCCTCATGAACCTCAATTTGATGACAAGCCAAGTAAGATCGGTGTATTTCACTTTCTGCCTTTCGGCGCTCCACAGTTCGCCAATGGGTCTTATCTACTCGGCTCAGGAATCGCCGCACTGCAGATCTATTCCATCTATTCGGTGCTCGACGCCGACAAGGTTGTCAAAGATCGGCAAAGCCTCAACTCGCTCGTCCGCACCAAAGAAGGTTTGACTGACGATCAACGGAGTGCATTCTATAAAGAAAATAATGATTATATCGATGAACTCAAAAAGCAGAAGAACTACGCGATTGCTGGTTTTGGTGCCCTTTGGGTTATCAGCGTGGCTGAAGGTATTATCAATAATCGCGGCTCATCGACTAAGTCTACAGAAGTACCGCTTGAAAGCAGTCTGTCGCCCATCATTCAAGCCAATCGTCATGGCGGCGGTTTCGGTGTGTCATGGCAAAAATCTCTGAAGTAATTTCCGCCTCTCGCCTCCCCCTTTCACAAAAATCGACACTATCCCATCAATCACTCCTAAAGCTTCTTTCTTACAGTCCGATACCTCTATCGTAAGACTTTATGCACTTATCGATATAGAGAAATTGAATGAAATCGTTAAGCCTAATCAAAATCAGCCTTCTCGCTTCGGTACTCCTCTCGTCAGGATATAGCGTAACGGCTGAGGCCGCAAAAGGCTCACCAGCTGCTGCCGCGTCAGTGAAATCAGCGCCGACCTTCGAGCCGATTATTGCGCATGAACTCTCGCTTAACATCTCCTACCTTCTCACGCTGAATTCGATCGATAAGGATGCAAAGAAGATTCAGTCGCCTGAGGAAGCCGCGACTCTCTACGCGTCTACCGACGCTGCGATTAAAGCTCTTGGGACCGAAGATCACAAAGCGGCTCCTTTGCCGATCTACAAAGATGTTCTCTCTCTCATTCAGTTCTATATGGGACGGGTTCCCAATAAAGACAACACGGCGAAAATTAAAAATCTAGGCGATTCGCTTGAAAAGTCGGCTGCAAACTTTGCAGCGCTCACCAAGAACACAGTTCAGCAGGCCCAGGCTCTCTACTACGTGCAGATAGGCAAATATATCAAGAGCGATGGGACTGACGGGATTTCCGATTTGATTCCCCTCAAGGACAAGCTCAAAGACAATAAAGATATGGTGAACGCCATCGATTTGATGGTTGGCTATTCTTTAGCCTCATCACCGAGTTCCCAGGCGCAAGGTCTTCAGACTATGGCGCGTGTGAACAATGATGTCTCTATCTACGGGCGACTCGCGACCAAGCTCTCGGAAGCTGTTATTGAATTTGGACTCGATGCGGACGGTCAATCGGTAGGCGCGATCAAGTCCACCGCGGAATCCAAGCTTTCCTACTGTGTTCAACTCGCTCGCGCTATGCCCGCTGGGCTTCAACACATTGTTATGAACAGTGCCGCGTATATCTGGGTGAAAGCGAATCCTAACGACGATAAACGTTCACCCGCTTTTATGAAAGACGGTTTTCCCGCCGTAGTTCCGGTCGATTTTATGCGCGAACGTGATGCTCTTATCGAGCTTCGCGCCGCTAATTATCAAGCAGCCTCCGCACTCTACAAAAAGATCGCGAGCGCCTATCAGCCCGGTCCCGCGCAATCGGCTGTCGATTCGCGCATCTGGGAACTCGATATTTTGCAGTTTCAAAAAACGGGCAGTATGACCGAACTCGAAGCGAGCTTCGCAGCTCTTCGCGCCAAGTATCTTCCGCAGGGGAAAAAAGGCTTCTATGCGATGGTGGGTGATTCCTACCGCAAAGTTCTAGATAGCAACCTCGATGCGGGCCTCTCGCCTCAAGGCGCGGCCGCTCAGAAAACGATGGCCATTCAGTTTGCCACCAAGTATTTGGCAACCGAACAGGATCGGGTGATCGCCTATCCTTTGAAAGCAAAACTCGCCCTCCTCTATCGCTCGCAGAAGATGTTTCGCGAAGCCGTCGAAACTTATCTAGATATTGCGAAAGATCAGCCGCTCAAAAACTATGTGATGGCGATCGAATCGCAAAGCCAGTTGGCGTCTTGGTCTAACATTCCCGACTTTACCAATAAGTCCAAGGATAAGGTTCCGGAACGTCAAAAGCTTTTGTCTATCTACGAAACCGTTGGCAGCATTAATAAAAATACCGACTGGGGCGTAATCTCGCACGTCGGTCTTTTGAACCGCGTGCTCGGCAATACCAAGGCCGCCGAACAACTTTGGACCAAAACACTTGCTTCGAATCCCGCTCACAAATACGCAAATGAAGCGGCGGGTTTGATGTTGAGTGAATACAACACAGCCGCTCGTCACGATGAATTGATCGAACTTATCCATCTCGTCGTTTCTAAGAAAGTGACACCAACCTTGAAAGCGGCACCCGTCAACTACAAACCTTGGCTTGCTGATTCCCTGTTCAAGGCTGGTAATGCGGAACTGTCAAAAAACAATTTGCCGAAAGCCGTCAAGTATCTTGAAGAATTCACCATCGTCTTTCCCACCGAGCCGCGTTTTGCCTCAGCGGGCCATAGTCTCGCTCTGGGTTACAAGGGCATGAATAAGCTGGTCCCGGCTCTGAATATGAGCAAAGGTATCGCGGAGAAATTTCCTAAGTATCCTTTGCGCGCCAAGCTTCTTTTGCAAGCAGGTGAATGGGCCGCCGCGACTCAACCAACCTGGGAATTCGCCTTTTACTTTTACACCAAGTATCTGACAGATTTTAAAACGGAAGCGAACATTCCTACGATTCGCACGACGCTGGCCGAGCTTTATTTCAAACGCAAACTCTACGGCTGGTCTTCGCGTCTTTACCGTGAGCAAAGCGTGTCGCCCCAGGTCCCTAAAGATCAGCAACTGAAAGCCGCGGCTCGGGCGATGGAAATCGAAGATCAATTCGGTGAAGCAAAAGAAGCCTACGGCAGCGCGCAGCGCGTAATTGCCCTGGCAGGTCCTGCCGATCCTTCGCGCTACCGAGCGTTTGCCTTCATGGGCCGCTATGTAGCCAACAACAAGGATCTCAAAGGCATGAACGATCTCGAGCAAAAGATCGTGCCACTTGTGAAGATGTCGAAAGACGTGATGGAAGCGGTAGGATTCATGCGCTATCGCCGCGCTGAGCTGCTCTTCAAGCCGATCGTCAACAATGAGAACAACCTACAGCTTCGCGATCCGGATGCCACCGTGAAGAAGTATTACGGGCGATTTGAGGAAGAGCGTAAAAATTATTTGAATGTTTGCCAAATCGGAATCACAGCGTACTGTGCACCTGCGATGCTGAAACTGACGACGATCGCACGCCAGGGCCAGGAAGCGGTTGAGAAGATTACCATCGCGGAAACTCTTGGACCGAACCGGGTTAACGGCTTTAAAGTGTTTAAGCAGCTTCAGGTCTCAAAAATTCTCCAAGCGAAAAAGGATTATGGAGACACTGCGACTCGTCTGGTGAAACAAGGCACTACAACCCCTGCGTGGCGCGAAGAAATTCTAAAAGCCCTCGAATACGACCAGAACCTCGCTCACTAAAAGATGCTTTTTCCCGGCCTTTGATTGTAACTCTAGTCCTCGGCTCGGTATGATAGGAGAGACCCTATTACCGAGCGAGGATCTTATGGAAACCCGAACGCACTTACTTCGCTCCTACGTTTTCTCCCACAGTATCAACACGACTGAAGTTGCGGCGGCCTACCAGGCTGACCAATCGTCCATCGACCCCCGTGCTACGCTTATCAACAAAATCGGCGAAGATGGTTACATTTTCATCTTTAACCACGGCTCGGTTGTTTTCTGGAACGTTTCCGAAGAACAGCAGTCCGAACAACTCAAACGCCTCCTCGACCTTGCGAGTATTCCGGGCCTCAAACCTCGTTTTAGCGAGACCTTCGCCGTTGTCGAACGGCCAGGCCCCGCGATTGTGGAGTTCAACCGCCTGCTCATTGAACGCCTCAGTAACGACCGCATGGAGGTGGTTGCGTCCACTCTTGCCCAATCGACCTCGATGGAATACTACGAGTCGCTAGTCGAGGAATCCTGGTCGCAGGTCGATTCCTTGCTCGGCAAGCTTCGCGAAACGGGCACGCTCGGCGTAATGCCGGCGCCCATCAATAAGCAAATCGCGGCCTCGCTCTCGCTCCGAAGCTCGGTTATTCGCGTTCTGCACTTACTCGATAAACCAGACCTCATCTGGGAAGATAAGGTGATGGATGACATCTACGGCGATCTGCGGGCCATGTTTGATTTGCCAGAGCGCTTTCAGGCTCTTGAATACAAGCTGCACCTCATTCAGCAGACTCTCGAGGTCATCGTCGATACCGTTCGCGATCGCCGGCTTTACTGGCTCGAAGTCGCAATTGTCTTACTTATCCTTGCAGAAATTATCATGTCGCTCTTTCGACATTAACTTAGCTCATTGAAATCACTTGAATATTTGATATATTGATAAAGCAAATTCTAGCAATTACCCAGATTCTTGGTTACCTTTCTGTATTCGACAAGCCCTATGGGTAACGTCAAAAAGACAGCTAAGGATTTCGCCAAAAATCTATGAAAACAAACACCTCAAGTGCGCTCGCTGATCTTATTGTGACTCGCTCCGACTCTATCGTTGAGGAGTGGGTAGCCCGCGTGCTCGATCAGATACCGGCGTCTCGAGGTCACAGCAGAAAAACGATTATTGATTCGTTGCCAAAATATTTGATCGAAATCGGAAACGTTCTACGCGCGTCCAAGCCGTCTGAACCGATGAAGATCTCGCTCCACACAGCGCGGGAACACGGGGATACTCGTGTGCCGCTCGGTTATGAGGTGCGAGATGTGGTGGCTGAGTATTCGATTCTTCGCGAGGTTATACTTTTTGAGGCAAAGAAAACTAAAGAACTCGAAGAGCTTGTTTTAATCGAGCTTAGCCGCATCAGCGATGCTGGACTGATCAATGCGGTGGAGTCTTTTCTTGAAAAGACGGTGATTAAAAAAGAGGTCGCTGCCTTGCGCACGGCCGAGTATTCACAAAAGCTCCTGAATGGCTTTTTCATGCAGGCGCCCGAGCCTATGGCCATCCTTTCAGGTCCGGAGCATGTTTTCACCGTTGCCAATCAACATTATCTTGATTTTATTGGACGCGATCCTGTCGGCCGCAAAGTTCGTGATGTCTTCACCGACGAAGAGGCGGGAAACTTCTTTTCGATACTGGACGAGGTCTATCAAACCGGAGTCCCCTATATCGGAACGGAAATGTCGTTCAAGAAGCCGGCCGAAGTTGGCGAGTTGAGTCAGCATTGGATAAACATCCATTATTATCCCGCGCTCGATGAGTTCGGCACTATCTTTGGCATTCACGCGTTTGTCTACGATGTGACACATCAAGTTGCTTCGCGAATATCCTTGGAAAATGCGAAGGTCGCTGTCGAGCACGAGCGCGAAAACTTCGAAATGCTCTTTCAGCAAACGCCTGAGATGGTCTGTATACTCGAAGGACCCGAGCATATCTTTCGTTTTGTCAACGCGGCTCATATCAAAGTCCTGGGCTTCGATGCGACGGGGAAAAAGGTAAAGGAAGCCCAACCGGAGTCGGTGGAGATCCACGGTATTTTGGACGATGTTTACCGCACCGGAAAGACTGCGGAGTTGTTTGAAATTCCTGTGACTGTAACCAACCGCCTTCGTTACTTCAACCTCACCTACGCGCCGCGCAGAAATCTAGCCTCAGAAATTGATGGTGTAATGATCCTTGGCACAGAGATTACCGAACAGATACTCAACCGCGAAACCTTGAAACTGCAGGGCCGCGCCCTCGAATTATCAATGGCCGATGAACCTTTGTCGTCAGTTCTTGACGTGATGACGAAAATGGTTGAGTGGCAGGCTGGTGACGAGTTAATTGCGTCCGTTCTTATTGCCGATAAAGATGGAACCCATCTGCTCCATGGATCGGCTCCTCGCCTTCCCGATGCTTACAATAAAGCAATTGATGGAATTGCTATAGGCCCAGAGGTCGGGTCTTGCGGGACAGCCGCATTCACAAAGAAGACCGTAGTCGCAAGTGATATAAACACAGATCATCGCTGGGTCAATTACAAGGACCTCGCTCACTCATTCGGTTTGCGGGCTTGCTGGTCGGTTCCCATTCTATCTTCGAGTGATCGCCTCCTTGGGACTTTCGCATTCTACTCTCGCACCGCGCGCGGACCAACGGCGCGAGAACTCGATGTCATCGGCGTCGCCGCGCAAACCACCGCGCTGATTATGGAACGCCGCATAGAAATCGAAGAGCGAAAGATCGCTGCGAGCGAAGCGGAACGCGCCCGCGAAGAGCTTCATTCGTTCTTCATGCAGGCCCCCACGCCGATGGTTATTCTTACCGGCCCCAATCACTATTTCACACTCGCGAACTCTCTTTACGAGAAATTCGTTGGTCGTAAAGTGATGGGCAAAACACTGGATGAAGCCTTCGGCAAACAAGAACACGACCTATACAAAAGCTTATTGGATCGAGTCTATCAATCTGGTGAGCCCTACGTGGGCCGCGATATGCCTCTTACTTTATTCGATGAAGGTGACGAAAGTCGCGATTATCGCATAGACGTGAGTTATACCCCTTTTCGCAACGAGCTTGGCGAAATACGCGGCATACTCGTATTTATCCAAGACGTGACCGAGCAGTTCCTAGCACGAACCAAACTCGAAACACACGCAGCCGAGCTTCGTGATGCCAAACGCGAGGCCGAGCGAGCGAACGATGCAAAGTCAGCGTTCCTTGCGAATATGAGTCATGAAATACGGACGCCGCTTGGCGCAATCATGGGTTTTTCCGATCTTGCCAAGCTTCCGGGCGCGACTAAGGAAGAGATTTCGACGTCGCTTGCTGTCGTTGAGAGAAATTCCATCCAGGTCTTAAGGATTATCGACGATATCCTGGATCTTGCAAAAGTCGAAGCCGGCCGCGTAGAACTCGAACTCATGGACATTTCACTCTCGACCTTTCTCGCCGACTTTACGTCACTCGTAGGCTTTCGGGCGCGTGA
The DNA here is from genome assembly GCA_040385935.1 of Bdellovibrionota bacterium. Classification (GTDB taxonomy): domain Bacteria; phylum Bdellovibrionota_B; class Oligoflexia; order Oligoflexales; family Oligoflexaceae; genus Oligoflexus. The sequence continues at coordinate 1,100 of JAZKGL010000026.1, read as the reverse complement.
GAATGGAATCGGCTTCAATATCCGAGCCGAAACCGATCTTCCAGAATTTATTCGCACCGACCCTACTCGCCTTCGTCAGATCCTGACGAATGCAGTCGGAAACGCCATCAAATTTACGAGAAAAGGTTGGGTCATTCTTCATGTCTGTTTCAAGAATGGAATTCTTGAATTTGGTATCGAGGATTCCGGCCGGGGAATCTCAGCCGAACAGGCGAAGAATTTGTTTCAGGCCTTTGTGCAAGCCGATATTTCCACAACACGAAAATTTGGGGGGACGGGCTTAGGCCTGATCCTCACCAAACGCCTCTGTCAGCTCATGGGAGGTGATTACGTCCTTGAAAGAAGTGAGCTGGGTGTCGGATCAAAGTTCGGCGCTTCAGTCCATGTCGAGCTTCCTAACAACTCAAAGATCATTGCCAAAGAAGAAGTGGTTTTCGAATCCATACTCGCTCCGACGGCTCCTCAGCAAAGAGAACGACTGGATGGGGTGTCTATTCTATTAGTCGAAGATTCGCCCGACAATCAGATCCTCATCAAACGCATTCTTGAAAAACAGGGCGCGCAGGTAGAAATCGCAGCGGACGGACTTTATGGAGTCGAGAAGGCACTAGCGAACACCTATGATGTGGTCCTTATGGATATCCAAATGCCACGCATGGACGGCCACGAGGCGGTCGGCACTCTTCGCAGTAAGGGTTATTTAAAACCAGTCATCGCGTTGACCGCACATGCGATGAAAGAAGAGGCCGATCGGGCCAAGCGTTCGGGTTTTTCGAGTTATTTGACCAAACCTGTGCAACGGGAAGCTTTGATCGCTCTTGTTCGGCAGTTGACTCCCAGGGGCTGAGGATGCTGTGTCGTTCGTTTAAGCCTGGCTGTTTTATATGGTGCGTTTTCCCTCGGGATGGCGCTTCGCTGGTGCCTCCGGCGGCATAAGAGGAGAGGCTCCGCCTGCCCCCCTTATGTATCCCCCCACCGTACAGGCTACCGCTTCGCGGGGCGCGTTTGTTCATTTTTTTTGGTTTATATTTTTTCGTATTTTCTATTTTTTTGCGGCCCAACTCAATGGTTGCTTGTCTCACCGCTCCGCGCTTCGAACA
>JAZKGL010000025.1:0-19732 GCA_040385935.1 Bdellovibrionota bacterium | reverse complement strand
TCCACGACGATCAGATTCTTCATGCAGTAGAGCTCTCTTTCTGTTTTATAACGAGAAGATTCGCATCATAAGTCATTACACCAAGCATAATCGCGCAGATCAACCGGGCGATCGGCACCGTATAGGTTTGAATCTGCGAAATGTTGTTGGGAAAATACGGGTCTGTGATCTGCGCTGTCCGCGCATCGAGATCGATACCTGTCACAAGCACAAAGTGCCCTGCGGGACGACCGGCGATATCGTTACTGACATTCGTTTTCGGATCTTCGCGCTCTGTACGGTAGAGATAGGTCGAACTCAAACCGACAATTATCGGCACCCCATCCTGAATCAGAGAAACCAACAGATTGGAGGTTAAGTCCTCAAAGTGAAGCTGACCGCCATTGTTTAAAAATTCCAAGTAACCATCAGACGCATAACGGAGCTTTTTGTTCTTCTTAGCCAGCTTCTGCAGCTTGAGCTTTTGGATCAACGCCTCCGAAGAGAGATCAAACCAACTTGGATCGAAGATGTGGACATTGAACGACCAGATGTGGGCCTGGTACCCACGTTTTAAAGAATGAGTACCCAGCTTAGAGGCGAAAGTTCCGCCCTCTTCGAGCATCGAAACTTCTTCAATCACATGTTCGAGCGCGATGCCGTCGTGATAAAAGCCGTAAATCGACTGAAGACATGTGGGTCCACAGGTTACATCATCGGGTTGACGCTTGAGTGGAATCTTTAATTTGATCGACTTTTTCTCGGTTCCCATAACGTGTCCTAAGAGTGAATCACTTTGAAGCGAACAGACTCTGTGTCATGTATGAAACGTGAGACCTATATATTGAAACTAAGCGTTAGCCCTCCCCCGGTCAACCAAACAGTACGACTCTAACATTTGGTGATTTCCACAAAAAAGTGATTTTTATCATTTCCAATCGGCTCGTTTGGGTTTTCATCGACCTTTTCCGCAGAAGACGATCATTTTTTAAAATTCGCTGCTTATTTACTTCGAACATTTCGGAAATGCGGGTATAAAAACACCAAATTTCTCGGGAAAAGGGGCTGTCGCCTATGCTCGTCCAGGATGCTTTGACAGGGAAACACGCGCTGGTTTGCGGCGCTTCACAGGGAATCGGCGAAGCAACGGCTTTGCAGCTCGCTAAAGCCGGCGCGCGCGTGACGGTTCTCGCTAGAAATCCCGATACGCTTGCAAAAACTCTCGATAAACTCTCGGCACACGGCCAAGGTCATAAGGCCGTAAGCTGCGACTTGAGTGACATAAGCCAATTGCACAAGGCGATCTCTCAAATCGGCTCCGATGTTGATATATTAATTTGCAACAGCGGAGGACCCGCGCCAGGGCCTTTAACAGCGGCCGAATCCGATTCGCTGCAGAGTGCATTCGCGCAACACGTACTCTCAAATCTGACTCTCGTGCAGGCGTTTGTTCCTCATATGAAAGCAAAGAACTGGGGACGGATCATCAACGTCATCTCCACCTCGGTCAAAGTTCCTCTCCCTAATCTCGGTGTCTCAAACATCGTGCGCGGTGCGACAGCGAGCGCGGCCAAGACTCTTGCTAACGAACTCGGGCCTTTCGGAATCACGGTGAATAACATTTTACCCGGATTTACCAAGACTCAGCGCCTTGAACAAATCCTTAAAAACTCAGAGGCCAAAACCGGTAAATCGCGCGAAGACGTTATCGCGGGCATGCTCAAAGAGGTTCCTGCAGGGCGATTTGCCGAAGCTGAAGAAACCGCCCAAGCGTGTTTATTTCTCGCCTCGCCCTTTGCCGCGTATATCAACGGCATCAATCTACCCGTCGATGGTGGAAGGACCGGTTGCCTATGAAATTCGATGTATTCTTCTCCATTTGTCAGACTGAAGTTGAGGGGTATAAGCCGAGCGAGAGAGTGATGTTTGAGCAGTTCTTCGACCAGCTCAAACTCGCCGACGATCTCGGATTTGAAACCGCTTGGGTTGCCGAGACTCATCTTTCCTGCGAGACCCAAAAACAAAATCCCGATGCCGTGATCCCTCATTTCGTCGGCGAAATCGGTCTTAATACCGATATATTGCAGTTGGCTCACAAAGCCTTTGCCATGACCAAACGCATCAACCTGGGTTCGGCCATACGCAATATTCTTTGCAACGGCGGTCCGCTGGCTCACGCCGAGGCGATCAAAACTTTTTTAACTTTGCATGGTTTGGATAAGGAAGAGAAAAGAAAACTCTACCTTGGATTTGCCGCCGGTCGTTTTCCCTTTTCCAATAAGCCCTATGGCATCAAACCAAGAAATGAACTTGAGGCCATGGCCTGGGGCCCTATGAAAGGCCTGCTCTTTCAACAAGCCACTGAGATATTTCTTCGTGCACTGAAGAGCGAAACATTTCAAACCTCAGACGTGACACCCATGGTGTTGACTGCTAAGCAGTTTCGCAGGCCTGAAGAATGGGCTGCGGTGCAAAAAGCCAATCAACAAATCGGCTACCCGCAAGGAGAGGGTGGCATCGAGGTGCCATCGTTTTGGGATTTCGAGCAGGTCGGCGTGATTCCTTTCGAAGCTCCTCTCGATCTTCTGCAACTCGTTGCAGGGTCTCATGATCCTGAAGTGCAGTTGATTGCCAATCGTTATTTGCCGTCTTGGGTTTTCAATCTTTCGATCACGCCTATGACGACGATCGAAGAAACACACGATCGTATGACGAAGGCCTATAACCAATCGGGTGGCGCTTGGCACAGATCCTACATGCCGCGCACGACTCTGATCTTCATCAACGGCGACGAAAACAAATCGCCCGATGAACAAAGAGCGGCTGCGAAGCTCGCTGCGCAAAAAGCCCTGGAGAACTACTGGCGAGCGATGGAAGGCACTTTAGATCCTCGCAAGGTTCAAGAGGCTGTGGAAAATGCGGTGTATGGGAATCCTGAGGATGTCGCGCGACAGCTTCAGGAGAAATACCACCCTGACGATCGACTCATGCTCTGGTTCGATTTTAATAATCATGACAACGACGCGGTTAAGGCCAGTATGAAAGCTTTTTGGAATCGGTCGCGACCTTTGCTTGAGAAAGGTACCCGATGATAGATAACAGCTGGGTGCCACTCGTCGATTATCGCCGGAATGGTGTTCCCGAAGTTACGGTTCATGGAGCCGTCGCTTGGTTTAAAGGTAAGAAGCTTTATCATTCTTATGGCGGCAACGTGTTGTGTTACGGCCGCTCGATGATGAAACCCGTGCAGATCAAAGTTATAGCTAAGGAACTTGAGCCTTATCTGGGCTGGGCGTCGCGCGCGGTATCGATTGCTTCGCACAACGCCGAGCCGATTCATTTGGAAGCCATCAAAGAAATTCTGAAGCCATCTGAATATGGTTTGTTGCAAACTCCATTATCACTCCCCCTCCAGCAGTTCGGAAAACAGATGCGCCGCCCGCGCCGCTGGTATCACACCTGCTCAGGCAAACACGCTGCCATACTTCGTGCGTGCGCGATCAATCATTGGCCTCGCATCGGCTACACGCTGCCTCAGCATCCTTTTCATCAAGTCTATATGGAAAAGGTCAAAGAAATTTTGGGGCAGGATCTGCATTCGAATATCCTTGCCAAAGATGGGTGCGGCCTTCCGACGATTGCGATGACAGTTAACGAACTCGCAGCTCTCTTCGCCGATCTTGCCGTGCGCAAAGACGAAGATTGGATTTGGGAAGCGATGACCAAAAATCCTGACCTCATCGGTGGCTTTAATCGGCTGGATTCCACAATTTTAAAATCGTGTGGCGGCCAGGTGATTGCCAAGGAAGGTGCCGATGGACTCCTTGGTCTAAGTATTCTTCATCCCGACTATCCGGAAGGCCTCGGCGTCGTTATCAAAACCGCACACGGCTGGGATCCGCGTGCGACTTGGTATGTGGCTCGCTGGGTACTCGGCGTCCTAGGTTTTGAACTAAGAAATCCTTATCCACTCGAACGGCAAAAAGCGTTTATCGTCGAAGAGATTATTCCGCCCTCGCTGCGAGCGGCTATGAAAGATGTCAAGGCCTGGGATGAGTGGGACCCCGATCAGGATCGATGGAACTTTAATCCCGAGGCTTATGTCGGGGACTGGCAAGATGGTGATCCATCTCGCTTCCCTAGTTAGAGTGAAATAAAAGCCCGAGGGTTTCGCCATGCAAACTATCCTTAACTTTATAAACGGTCGTCACGAGGCCCCACAAGCGGGGCACTATCTCGATAACTTTGGCCCAAGAATCGGCGAGAAGATTGGCTCGATTCCCGATTCTGACAAGAGTGACATCGATCGCGCAGTCGCGGCAGCGAAAAAGGCTTTTCCCGCGTGGCGACGACTCTCACGCCAGGAGCGTGCGCGATTTCTGTATCGTATCGCTGATGCAATAGAGTCTCGCCTTGAGGAATTTGCGCAGGCGGAGAGTCTCGATCAAGGTAAACCGGTGCATCTTGCGCGATCAGTGGATATTCCGCGCGCGATCGAAAACTTTCGTTTTTTTGCTGGTGCTATTTTACACCAAGAGGAAAAAGCGTTTCAGACCAGTGAAATGGTCTTGAACTACTCGCGGCGTGAGCCCATGGGCGTCGCAGGACTTATTTCTCCCTGGAATCTCCCTCTTTACCTACTCACTTGGAAAATCGCTCCCGCGCTTGCCACAGGCAACACAGTGGTCGCAAAGCCTTCGGAGCTAACGTCTCTCACTGCGCATTTACTTTCGACTGTGATGCAATCGATCGAGCTGCCCTTAGGCGTATGCAACCTCGTTTACGGACTGGGCGCTAAGGCGGGCGACGCGCTCGTGGCCCATCCTGATGTTCCCTTGATTTCCTTTACAGGCGGGACTGCGACCGCGGCGGCTATCGGCAAGACCGCGGCTCCTCTCTACAAGAAACTGAGTTTGGAACTCGGCGGCAAAAATCCCGCACTTATCTTTGCCGACTGCGACTTCGAAGCGGCTTTGGCTACGACTGTGCGTTCGTCCTTCACCAATCAAGGTGAAATCTGCTTATGCACTTCGCGCATCTTTATCGAAGAATCTATCTTCGATAAGTTTGCAAAAGCCTTCGTTGAGAAAGTTCGCGCTTTGAAAGTCGGCGATCCACTTTCGTCGGAATCGTTTATGGGCCCCCTTGTCAGTCAAGGCCATTTGGAGAAAGTCCAAGGTTTTGTGGAACGAGCACACAACCAAGGATTAAAGCTTTTAACCGGTGGAACTCGCTCAAAGATCGATGTTGAACTTGGAAACGGATATTACTTTGATCCCACCGTATTCGTTACCCCTGACACGCAAGCGGAAATCATGCAGCAGGAAATATTCGGCCCGGTCGTGACTCTAACACCGTTTAAAAACTATGGTGATGCGATCGAAAAAGCGAACGATACTCGGTATGGGCTCGCTTGCACGATATGGACTCAGAATTTGAACGTCGCTCATCAGGCCGCAGCCGATATCGAAGCAGGTTTGGTGTGGATAAATACGTGGATGCTGCGCGATCTTCGAACGCCCTTTGGTGGAACCAAAGACTCGGGCGTTGGACGAGAAGGTGGCGATCATTCTTTAGACTTTTACACGGAATCTAAAAACGTTTGTCTTCAGCTTGGTAAAGTCTGAGGCAAGGAGAGCATATGAGCCAAGGTCAAATCGTAGCGGGTGTCTTAGCGCCCCATCCTCCTCATCTTGTTTATGGAGATAATCCTCCTCAAAACGAACCCAAATCCGAATGCGGCTGGGAAACCTTGCGTTGGGCTTATGAACGCTGCCGAGCAAATATCAAGGCTTTGAAACCTGATGTTTTGATCGTCCATTCGCCGCACTGGCCGACAGTCGTCGGCCACCACTTTCTCGGATTGCCGCATTTCAAAGGACTATCGGTCGATCCTGTGTTTCCTCACCTCTTTCGCTACACCTACGATATGAAAGTCGATGTCGAACTTTCGCTTGGCATCGCAGATGCATGCAAACGGGCAGGGATGCACACGAGTATCGTGAAGAACCCTGATTTTCGAATCGACTACGGCAGCATAATCTGTCTTCACCTCATTAACCCAGACTGGGATATTCCTGTCGTTTTGATTTCATCCAATCAAGCGGCCTTCTACTTTTCCAACGAAATTGGTGGAGAGGTTGCCGGAGATCTTGGGAAGGCGACCCGTGAGGCGATTGAAATCTCAGGAAAGCGTGCTGTCCTCTTAGCCTCCAGCTCGCTCTCGCACAGACACTTTGTAAACGAGCCGGATATTCCTGAGGATATGAGTTTCGAGCGCATTCATCATCACGGTCAATATCTTTGGGATATGAAGGTGATCGATATGATGAAGAAAGGTCAATGTCAGGAATTGATCGATATACTCCCCGAGTTTATAGAAATGGCTGCGGCGGAAGTGAAAGTTGGATCTTTGACCTGGATGCTCAAAGCGATGGGCGTGCCGACCTACCCTGCGATCGTTCACGGTTACGGAACTGTTATTGGAACAGGAAATGCCGTGGTCGAGTGGAATCCTTTACTGCAAGGAGCGCAGCGATGAGTATTGTGAGCAAAGCCTATATCGTTACGGGTCTTCCGCATATCCTACTGGCTCCCGAGAAATCCGAAGGCTGGGGAAAGCTCAATGCCGCCTATCAAAAAGTGCGTGAGGATATCGAAAAGCAAGAGGCTGACGTCATCCTCTATTTCTCAACGCAATGGCTGTCTATCCTTGGCTATACCTTTCAAGCTGACCCTGAACCTGAGTGGCTTCACGTCGATCAAGACTGGCATGAGTTAGGATCAATTCCTTATCATTTCAAAATCGATACCGACTTTGCTAAGACTTATGCGAAGGAAGTTGATCAGCTCGGCTATAAAACCAAACTGGTCAACTATCGCGGTTTTCCTATCGATACGGGAACGATCGTCGCGCAGAAGCTTTTGAATCCAAACAACCGTCTTCCTGCTTCCATTGTCTCATGCAATATGTACAGTGAAAAAGATGAGACGACGCGACTAGGTCAAGCGGCTGCGCGGGCTCTTCAAAAATCGGGAAAAAAAGCGATCGTTGTGCTCGTCTCCTCGCTGTCTCATCGATTCCATACGACTCCTATCGATCCCAAATACGATCGCATCAACTCGCGCAAAGATGATGAGTGGAACCGCAAAATCATCGACATGCTATCGGCCGGCGAGGTGGAAAACGTCGCGCAAACTGTTCGCGAATTTGCACGGCAGGCGAACGGCGATCAAAAGTTTAAGGGCATGTGGTGGCTCAATGGACTCTTAGGTCAAAGCAATAACTTTGAGGGTCAGATTTTCGCTTATGAGCCCGTCTGGGGAACAGGCGCTATCCTCGCAGGATTATCGCCCACCGAGGTGATCACAGCGCCTCCACTTGAAGCGACTTTGTCGTCGGAAGAAGGCAGTCAGGCAGAATTCGTCGAGGCATTGACCAACTTCGATTACATGGCTTCGCCTTCGGGGCCGCGCTTTGCAGCGGAATTTGTTCCAGAACGGACGCGAGTTCCTACTGCTCCCTCACCACGAGTCGAAGTTCAAGCGAGAAGTGAAACACGAGCACTTGCTGACTTTGAGATCGTGAGCAAGGACAGTGCCGAGCCGGTCGGAAACTATCCGCATGCCAGGCGCTATGGTGATCTGCTCTTTCTTTCAGGGATTGGCCCGAGACAGGTCGGCTCTAAGGACATTCCTGGGATTACATTCGATTCTCAAAGGAACGTTATAGCCTATGATATCCGCGTGCAAACGCAGGCTGTCATCGACAGCGTAAAACGGATCTTAGAGAACGCGGGCTCCTCGCTCGATAAGGTTATCGATATTCAGGTTTTCCTGACGAATATGAAAGATGACTTTCCGGGGTATAACGAAGTCTATAACCACGCTTTCAAAAATATTCGACCCACGCGAACGACTGTGGAAGTCGGCTCCTTGCCGACTCCGATCGCTGTGGAATTCAAAGTGATTGCCAAGCCCTAAGAGGTTCTCTATGAAGATCCATGATATTTCGCCTGTGATAAACGAAAAGACGCCTGTGTTTCCCGGCGATCAAGCCTTCGAACGCAAGGTTCTTCTCGATATGCATAAAGGCGATAATATCGGACTTTCCTGGGTGAAGAGTACGGTTCATATCGGAGCGCATACCGATGCGCCTTCGCACTATCACAAAGAGGGGGAAGCGATCGATAGGCGTGATCTTTCCCTCTATATAGGTGATTGTCAGGTGATCGATGTAAGGGCCGTCGGCCCTCGCCGTATCCTTCCTTCCGATCTGTCAGGGCAGATGATACGGGCCAAGCGAATTTTATTTAAGACGGAAACCTTTCTTCATGACCAGCCGTTCCAAAATAACTTTAGCTCTTTATCACCCGAACTTATCGATTGGTTAAACACCCAAGGCGTAAGGCTAGTGGGAATCGATACGCCGTCCGTTGATCCCGCCGATTCCAAGGACCTGCCTTCGCATGCCGCCCTTTACCGCAATGATTTTGCGGTCCTCGAAGGCATCGACCTAGGCGGGGTTGAGCCGGGTCTCTATGAACTCGTCGCGTTACCTCTGAAACTTGAAAACGCCGACGCATCGCCCGTTCGCGCGATTTTACTTGAGCGCTAAATTTCCTATTTATTTTGCATTTTACGCAACAACGGTTCATTCCTCCCTATCGTAATGCGTCACTTTTACCGATATACCCAATCTCACCTTTCGTTCGTATGGTCGCTCCGCTACAATGGATGCCATGCATCAAAACGAAAATTGAGATCATAAACGGCTAAGAACTCAGGTAAATCGACCATCGATCGTGGGAGTGTACATGCGTTGTCTTCTTCTTTTGTCGACTCTGCTCTTTCTCTCATCGTGCAAAACATCGACGAACCGCTCCAAGCTTGAGTCTGCGTATTGGATGCAAGAGGAGAAGGTCACACTTATTCATTTTGAAAACGATACGTTTACAGTGAGAACTTGTCAGAAGAGTAACGCGATCACCGAATCGTTAAAGGTTCGCAAAGATATGCGCGAAGCGAAAGATCTTTGCGGTAGCTTCAAAACTGCTGTGCCGCCTGCATCATTGGTGAACGCGATCACCGAAGAGATCATGGGCCCTGCTCCGGCTGAGATCGTCAGCATTAAAGGCGTAAGACTTGCAAAGCTTGCAGCTGAGATATCGCGACTCAAACAAAATATTTCTTCCCATGAAGATACCTTGTCGAGTCTCTCAGACGACGAGAAGGAATTGATTGCCGGTGATTCGATCGCTGAACTCAAGACTTTGAAGAGTCAAGTTTTTGCAATGGACAACGAACGAACACTCCTCGATCGCTACAAAAATGATGTTGAGATGCTCAAATCTATCGATGTCACGACCACTCTCGCTCTTCAGTCAAAGGTTGCGACGGCTGCAGCCGAGCAGGCTAAAATATTTGTCGAGATGCTGGCCGATATTCGTATCTATAACTTAGTACCCGATCGCGATACGATCCTCATCTCGGCACTGGAAAAATTCAAACCGACGTGTGTTGACGGCATGGCGAGCGGCGAATCGCGCACTGTTACCGAAGGCACGGAAAAGCGCAAAATACAGTGTAAGGCAAACGGCGTGATCGAAATTCAAACCGTTGGCTGCGGTATGGCTGGCTATGAACTTATGAAAAAAGAAGGGTCCACGTCCTACTGCGCGTTCACAGGCAAAGACGTCCAGCTCAGCGAGATGGTTGCGACACATGATGGAATGTGCGGAATTTCACCGCAAGGGAATGTCACGTGTTGGGGTAAGGTTGGCCAATTTCCAATGACGATCGATGGGAATTTTGTCAGCAACATCGGAACGGATACCCAGACGACTGTCATTCGCAATCTTGGATCGAGCACCAATCAACTTTGCTCGTTTGGCCAGAATGGAAAAGTTCGTCGCTGCTGGCCATCAGCCACTTCTCCTTCAGGCGATAACTCCTACCAGTCGGTTCAAGGGGGCGAAACCCATATGTGCGGCATCACGTCGGCTGGCACAGTGAGCTGCTGGGGTGATAACACATTTAAACAACTCAATGTACCGAGTGACCTTGGTAAGGTAAAACAGCTTTCAAGTATGGAAAATGTAAGCTGCGCGGTTCAAGAGTCCGGCATGGTCAAGTGCTGGGGTGAGCCGATGAACAGAGCTTTTAACCCACAAGATATTCCAGGAGCGATTCAACCAGCCTTATCGGTAAGTGTAGGGTCCACACATGCTTGTGGTCTCGCCGCGAATAAAGCTGTGGTGTGCTGGGGAGAAGCAAAGCCCGCGCGCGCTGTACCTAGCGATCTATTGCCATCCATAGCAGTGACGGCAGGTCGACATGAATCCTGCGCAATCTCTGAAAAAGGAGATCTTCGCTGCTGGGGCAAAGGACCTACTGAGCAAAACTATAAGATCGGCCCTGCGCTTAAAGATGTGAAATCCCTTTACCTAAGCCGCTGGGGAGCGAACTTTTGCGCCACCTACGGTACCGCAAGAAACGTCAGCTGCTGGGGTAGCCAGGTCTTCGATCAAGTGTATTCCATAGAAGCGCCTGCTGATCTCACTCTGGTGAAATCCATCGATATCACAACCTCAGGTTATGCCTGCGCTCTACGTGATAATGGTGAAGTTCGTTGCTGGGGCAATACACTCGGAATACCAGCCGCGCCTAGCAAACTCGAAACTCGGCCGTAAGGATTATTATGAAGAATTTAAATTACGTTTTGCTTGGTTTTAGTTTGCTTAGCTGTAAGACCGTCTCACGAGACGAATTCAACACGAAGATGACTGATGTCTCAGTGAAGATTCCTGATGATCTTAAAAGTTATGATGCAAAGTTCTCTTTTAGCCGTATCGATTCCAAGGCCGACGCCAAGGTCGTTCGTGGGCAGGATATTCAGGTCAAGCTCCCGAGTGGAAGCTATACGGTGAACCTAGCGCTTTCGAATAAGAATGGCACTGAGGAATTTGAAGCCTGCGACACAGTAAAGCGCTACGAATTTAGAGAAACTAAGGTTGATGCGATTATCGATATCTGCCGCAAAAGTGATCGTGCGCTCGTGGCGAAAACTTTGACCACCGCGATCGTCGTTCCGCCGGCACCACCGCCTGGTCCAGTAGATCCGGAAAAACCAGTAGAACCACCTATCATTGTTGTTCCACCCATTATCGTTGATCCTCCCATAGTTCTTCCCCCTGTCGTAGATGAACCCGCTCTCTTTGAAACAGACGACAAGTGTTTCGGAATGCCGGCGACTTTCACGCGCGAAGGGACCGAGATCGTCATAAAACCTTCGGGTGAGATCAAAGATCACATCTTTGACTCGGCAAATTATCCCACATGCACGATTACCTTCAATATCCCCAAAGCCAAAGGCAAGGGCTTTGCGCCGTCGAAATACAGTGTAAAATTTGCGACCGACGAGAGCACTTTAGCCTATAAACATTACTTTCGGCCCATCGTCAAAGACGAGGCAGACATATCGGCTTTTCCTTGCCGTCTTGCCATCATGAATGTAGCGACTCAAAGTGAAAAATACTTTGAATGCAGTTTCTACGATACAACGCCTGAGAAGTTTGGAACGGTTAAAGAAAGTGATAAGTTAAACTACGAAAAATCTTGCAATGCTGAGAGCACGAAAATCCGAATGGAGATCGCGCTTATTGGCAAGACCGCAACGAAGATTTCCACTTTGCAAATTCCCGAAGTAAGGGTTTCTATCCCTTACACAGAAAAGTGTTTGTGAGATTTCGCACTTCACTTTACAAGGTTTGACAGCTGCTTCATAAGCGTATCGAGATCGCCAAACTGCTCAAGAATCCTACCGGCGACCTCGAAAGTTTGTTTTGCAGCGTTAAAATTTTTCTGAAATCTACGGCAATTGATTTATTAATCGTGATGTAGAGATTAACGAAAACCCTTCGCGTGCGATCAAACGTTCGACTTTTGCAAATACCGACTTACTGCCCGCGCGGCCTCACGGCCTTCGGCGATAGCCCAAACCACCAAGGATTGGCCGCGTCTCGCATCGCCTGCTGCAAAGACGCCAGGACGCGACGATTCGAAATCTATCGTCTCAATATTTCCACGAGGGTCAAATTGCAGCTCAAGTTCCGACGCCAAACCATTTCTTTCCGCTCCTAAAAACCCCACGGCTATTAATGCCATCTGACAAGGCCAGGTCTTCTCACTCCCCTCGACCGCTTTAAATCCACGGCGCCCCGAATCGTCGGTAAACCAGGCTAATTCACGCGTCGTGAGTCCGGCTAGCTCACCGTTCTCATTCCCTTCAAAAGCAACCGTCTCAAGCGACCAATGACGATTGGCCCCTTCTTCGTGAGAAGACGTCGTCCTCAGCATGTGAGTCCATGCGGGCCACGCAGTCTCCTCGGGGCGCTCATCGGCCCGAGGAAACTTCGAAAGACTCGGCGGCTTGGTCATGATCTCAAATTGAGTAATAGAGCGAGCGCCTTGTCGGCGCGAGGTTCCCACACAGTCAGATCCCGTGTCACCGCCACCGATAACAATCACGTCCTTGTCGTTGGCATACACCACTTCGTGCGAATGGATCGCGTCTCCCATCACCCGCTTTGTCGATTGGCTTAGTATTTCATCGGCGAAATGCACACCTTTAAAGTGACGACCAGGAATCTGAATATCGCGTTTAGAGCCCGCACCAACCGTAAGAAGCACGGCATCAAACTGCGAATGCAAAGTCTCAGCTCCCACATCCACACCGACATTCACATTGCATTGGAAGCGTATGCCTTCGTCCTGTAAGAGCTGTATGCGTCTTTCAATCTTCGACTTTTCCAGCTTAAAATCAGGGATGCCATACATCAATAAACCACCTGGCCTATCCGCTTTTTCAAACACAGTCACGCTGTGACCGGCTCGATTGAGTTCTTGGGCAGCGGCAAGACCTGATGGTCCTGATCCGATAATCGCTACAGTTTTTCCGCTACGAAAACTTGGTCGTTCGGCTTTGATCCATCCGCGCGCAAAACCCATATCGGCAAGGGCCATCTCTATGCCCTCGATCGCAACCGGATCTTCGTTGATGCCGAGGACACAGGCGGATTCGCAAGGAGCGGGACAGATTCGTCCCGTAAATTCGGGAAAATTATTGGTTGAAAGCAGGGATTCCAAAGCTGCTTTATAATGCTCCTCAGAGACCAGATGATTCCAATTAGGAATGAGGTTTCCAAGCGGACAACCATTGTGACAAAACGCAACGCCGCAGTCCATGCAACGCGCGCCTTGCGTTCTCAAATCGCCTTTCGTATAAGGCTGGACAAATTCTTTATAGTGCTGAATCCGTTCATGCACAGGCTGCTTTTTCAGAACCTGCCTCGGATAGTCGAGAAATCCTCGGACTTCACCCATAGTCTAAACTCCTTAAGGCATGATAGCGATTTCTCGTTCTCGTTGGACTCTTGGTTCATGATCGCTTAGAAGGTCTTCGGCCTGCCGCAAGGCTTGATACGCAGTCGGAACGATCGTAAGAAAGTGAGTACGTTCGCTCGGCCAACGTTCGAGGATGCGCCGAGCTAGAGGACTACCGGTCAGTCGAAGATGTTCTTCGAGTTGTTCCCAAACTAGACTCTCATCGCTTGCCTCGATGCCTTTTTTTAGCGTCAGCAACTCGGCGTTGATGTGATGCCGCGCGACCTCGTTCGGATCGTAGAGAAACGAAAGCCCTCCGCTCATACCAGCACCGAAGTTACGGCCAACCTCACCCAAGACAATGACGCTGCCGCCAGTCATGTACTCGCAGCCATGATCACCAAGGCCTTCCACCACAGCGTGGGCCCCAGAGTTACGGACCGCAAATCGCTCGCCCGCAGATCCGCGAACATAAAGTTGGCCCGATGTCGCGCCGTAGAGCGCAACGTTGCCGCAAATGATCTCGCCCTGCCGAACTTCAGACCCTTGAGGCACAAGAGCGATACTCGCGCCTGAGAGCCCTTTTCCGCAGTAATCATTGGCTTCACCGACGAGTCGGACTTTCAATCCGACAGCGCCAAAGGCCATAAAACTCTGGCCAGCGATCCCTTTAAAATTTAAATGAATCGAATGAGTCGTAAGACCTCTTGCACCGAAAATTCGTGAAATTTCCGAGGACAAATGAGTTCCAACCGAACGCTGCGTATTCACGATCGACTGCGTGATCACCACATTCGCCGAACCCTCGAGCGCACGTCGGCTGGCCGGTACCAATATCGTAGCATCAAAACTTTGTGCGACTGGGTGCTCATGAGGAACCTTCTTCACCAAAGGCGCATTCACCTGCAAGAGCGCTTCGACCGAAATGCGTGCCTCGCGCGAGCCTTCGGCAAACTCTTTTTTCTTCAGCAAATCGGTGCGCCCAACCAAATCGTCCACCTTTGTGATACCAAGCGACGCCATGATTTCGCGCAGACCTTCGGCCAAGAGAAAAACGTAGTTGATCAAATGCTCGGGTTGTCCTTTGAAACGTTCTCGTAGAACCGGATCTTGAGTCGCGATACCGACAGGACACGTATTTAGGTGACACTTACGCATCATGATGCAGCCTAATGCGATCAAGGCACCTGTGCCTATACCCCACTCCTCGGCTCCTAATACAGTGGCTATCGCGATATCACGCGGCGTTCGCAGCTGACCATCGGCTTGGAGGATCACGTGATTACGGAGCCCGTTTTGCGTCAATGCCGAATGCGCTTCCGCTAAACCAAGTTCCCAAGGAAGTCCTGCGTGCCGGATCGAAGACCAAGGACTAGCCCCCGTTCCGCCTTCATAGCCACTGATTAAGATCGCATCGGCTTTGGCCTTCGCGACTCCAGCGGCCACAGTGCCAACCCCAACTTCGGAAACGAGCTTAACGCTGACTCTCGCCTTCTCATTGGCGTTCTTTAAGTCGAAAATAAGTTGAGCGAGATCCTCGATACTATAAATATCATGATGAGGCGGAGGCGAAATCAAAGTGATTCCCGGCGTCGAATGGCGAACGCGCGCGATTTCCTTGTCAACCTTATCGCCGGGAAGCTGCCCGCCCTCACCCGGCTTTGCTCCTTGAGCCATTTTAATTTGGAGTTCGTCCGCATTCACAAGGTAGTGGCTCGTCACTCCAAAGCGGCCGCTGGCGACCTGCTTGATCGCACTCCGTTTGGAATCACCATTTTCAAGCTTTTGATAACGAATAGCATCCTCGCCACCCTCTCCCGAGTTGCTCTTGGCGCCGATGCGGTTCATAGCGATCGCAACTGTTTCATGCGCTTCTTTGGAGATTGACCCAAAGCTCATCGCGCCCGTTGCAAAACGTTTGACGATAGAGGCAACCGGTTCGACCTCATCCAGTGAGATGGCCTTGCCTTTATGGGCTTCAAAATCAAATTCGAGTAGAGAGCGAATATTGATGCGACCTTGATCGAGTTCCTGACAGTATTTTGCAAACTCTTCGCGACTGTTGATACGCGTCGCTTTCTGCAGATTCGCCATCATGCTCGGGGTGTGCAAATGATCTTCACCGGTTTTTCGCCAGCTGTAGAGACCAAGATCTTTAAGCTTAGAGATTGACTGACCGAACGCATCGTGATGGCGAACCCGAAGATCTTCATCCAGATCCAGGATATCAACGCCCTCGATACGAGTTGCGGTTCCAGAAAAATACTCTTCAACAAAGGCTTTTGACAAGCCCAGCGCTTCAAAGATTTGTGCGCCTCGATAAGATTGAAGCGTAGAGATTCCCATTTTGGAAAGAATTTTTAACAGGCCAGCTTCAATAGCTTTGCGATAATTCTTCGAGCGGCGCCAGGGGTCGATCGCAGTAAAACCAAATCGCAAATCGAGTTTCTCAACCAGCTCTAGAGCAAGATACGGATGAACCGCCGAGGCTCCGTAAGCAAACAGCAAAGCAAAGTGATGAACCTCGCGCGGCTCACCACTCTCGACCATGAGGCTCGTTTTGGACCTCAGCCCACGCCGAATCAAATCATGATGAACCGCGCTCGTTGCCAGGAGTGCTGGTATCGCGAGTAAATCCTTCTTCAGACCAAGATCGCTAAGTATCAGTATTTCCGCTCCACCCATCACCGCGCGGGCGGCTCGATCACGAAGACTGCGCAGAGCCTGCTCAAGACTCATATCCGCCGGAAACAAGAGCGAAATAGAGGAAGTCGCCAGGCTAAATTCCGGATGCTCCCAAAGGTTTTGCATATCGCCTTGCAGCAAAATCGGATGAGGCAACCTTAGGACGGTGGCATCAGGTGATTCAAATAAATTAGTCTCACGCCCTAGAAAGCTCGTGAGTGACGTGACGAGTTCCTCGCGAATCGCATCGATCGGAGGATTGGTAACCTGGGCAAACAGCTGTTTGAAATATTCATAGAGCAGAGGTCTTTGCGAGGACAAGACAGCGATAGGAACATCGGTTCCCATAGAGCCTATAGGCTCCTTTCCTTCGCTAGCCATAGGCGCAAGCAATACGCGCAAATCCTCTTCCGTATAACCGAACGCCGTTGCGAGTCTTAAGCGGTCGTCTTCGTCATGCGCATCTTGAAGAACATCGATCGGTTGAAGAGTATGACGATTTTTATCGAGCCAAGCAGAATAGTCCCGAGAAGCCGAAAGCTTCGCCTTGATTTCATGATCTGGCACTATCACACCGGATTCCATATCCAGTAGAAAAATACGTCCCGGAGCCAGACGGCCTTTTTCAACGATATCCTCAGGGTCGATGTCCAGAACTCCGGCTTCGGAAGCCATGATCACATGATCATCGGCCGTGATCCAGTAACGTCCGGGACGAAGTCCATTGCGATCGAGAATAGAGCCTATGCGTTTGCCATCCGAAAACCCGATAAACGCCGGTCCATCCCAGGCCTCCATACGATAGGATTGATACTCGTAATAGTCTTTCAGCTCACTCGTCATATCTTCATTGGCTTCCCAAGGCTCAGGCACGAGCATGGTAATCGCCTCAGTCAGATCACGGCCAGTATGCAAAAGAAATTCGAGCGTGTTATCGAGCATTGCCGAATCACTAAAGCCGGGAACGCAGACGGGATGAACAAGGTTTAGTCCTGCATGCTCATCGCTCGAAAGCAAAGCGCTGCGGGCATTCATCGCTGTGATATTTCCGCGAAGAGTATTGATTTCTCCGTTGTGACAAAGCATCCGGAACGGTTGTGCGAGCGGCCAAGCAGGAAGAGTGTTCGTGCTAAACCGTTGATGGACTAAGCTCATCGCCGAACAAAAATCAGGGTCCATGAGATCAAGATAATAGGCGGCGAAGTCCTCGGCGCGGATCAGCCCCTTATAACAAACAGTGCTTGTCGAAAGGCTCGTGAAATAGACTTGGTGTTGCTTAATCCCATATTCACTCACCGCCTCCGTTTCGATCGCCTTACGAAAGCGGTAGAGTCGCCAGCTTTGATCATCCGTGAGAGCCCGGTCGGAGAGAAAGATCTGAAAGATGGCCGGTTCACTCGCCTGCGCGATCGGCCCAAGCACTTTAGAGTCGACTGGCACACGACGCGACCAAAACACATGAAAACCAAATTCGCCAGCCAGGTGATCCATTCGTTTCAGCCAGTGGGAAAAATTCGCCTGGGGCAGAAAACAAAATCCCAATGCATAATCATCGGGAAGATCGATCTGGGACTGAAGAGCGAGTTGACCGAAGAACTTTCGTGGAATCTGCAGCTGTATCCCTGCCCCATCGCTCGTCTTCCCATCCGCAGCAACGCCTCCTCGGTGATCAAGCCGGCGAAGAATTTGCAGTCCGTCCAATACGATTTGATGAGAAGGCACGCCTTTCTTATGAGCGATAAAACCCACTCCACAAGCATCCCTTTGCACATCGCGCGGATCATCGAGAACGTTCGCGTGAAAACTCATAAGGCACCTCTCTTAGGTGTCGACGGGGCGAAATAATAAAATGCATAACTTCGGAAAACGGTGACCTTTGGCGAGCATAACAATCGCTGGAAGAGAATCGCAAGGGGGCAGTGCCGACTAATCTTGAATGTTGAGTAATATTTGCAGAATTCGCTACATAATGGTCGAAATTTCGAAGGAATTCCTACACAAGCGAAGGAAAGTGCATTTATGGACTGCCATAGAGTTTATTTGTACGCTCAATTCATATTCATATTTATGCAATAAATATTCATTTTATTAGGATAAATTCATCATATGCATTTCTCAGAATGAATGAAAAAAGGCCGCAGAAATCTGCGACCTTTCGGTAGTGTCGAGCCATTCGAAAAGACTTAGGCCTTCTCAGCCCAGGTATCACGCAAGGTGACGGTTCGGTTAAAGACGGGATGTCCCTCGGAATGGTCCTTTCGATCGGCTGTGAAGTAACCCAGACGTTCAAACTGATAACGAGTTTCGGGCGCGGCTTTAGCCAAAGCAGGTTCGATGACGGCATGAGTGCGTGTGATCAAAGAATCTGCATTCAGTTCGTTGACAAACGCGGCATCGTCAAGCGTGCCCGGTGCGGGATGTTTGAACAGGCGATCGTAAAGACGAACCTCAGTCTTCACACCCTGCTTGGCATCGACCCAGTGAATGATACCCTTAACCTTGTGACCGTCTTTAGGCGCTTGACCGCCTTTGGTGTCTGGATCATAAGTGCATTTCAGTTCGATAACTTCGCCTTTGTCATCCTTAATCACTTCGTCACAACGAATAACATAAGCATAGCGAAGACGAGCGTCTTTCCCAGGGGAAAGACGATGAAAGCCTTTGCTCGGCTCTTCCATAAAATCGTCTCGCTCGATATAGATCGTGCTTGAGAACGGCAAATCGCGTTCACCGAGTTCCGGCTTTTGCGGATGATTCGGCACGCGCAGTATTTCGCCATCACCGGCATAGTTTGTGATGGTAACCTTAATCGGATCGAGAACCGCAAGGCCGCGCAGTGCGACTTCATTCAGGTCATTGCGTATCTCTTCTTCGAGTATGCTCAGATCGATGATCGTCTCTTTTTTCGACATCCCGGTTCGCTCCGAGAAGTTTTGCAGAGCCTTAGGTGTATAACCCCGACGTCGCATTCCACGGATGGTCGGCATACGAGGATCATCCCAGCCCTGCACGAGCTTCGCATCGACTAGCTTCTTAAGCTTGCGTTTGCTCGTCACGGTGTAGTTGATATTGAGGCGAGCAAATTCGATCTGTTGAGGCTTGACGGCCATCTCACAGTGCTCGACAAACCAATCGTAGAGTGGTCGATGGTCTTGAAATTCTAAAGTACAGATCGAATGCGTGACGCTTTCAAGCGCATCGTTGAGTGGATGCGCATAGTCGTACATCGGATAGATACACCATGTGCTGCCTGTGCGATGGTGATCGAGATGACGAATGCGGTAGATTGTTGGATCACGCAAATTGATGTTGCCCGAAGCCATATCGATCTTTGCCCGAAGAGTATATGTGCCGTCTGCGAATTCGCCCGCACGCATCTTACGGAAGAGGTCGAGGTTTTCTTCCACGCTGCGATTTCTATCCGGACTCGGGCGACCGGGTTCGGTGAGTGTTCCGCGATAAGATCGAGTCTCATCCGCGTTTAAGGAACAGACAAAAGCCAGACCTTTTTTGATCAGCAGCTCCGCCTTCTCATAGAACACTTCATAGTAATCGGACGCGTGCGTGAGCCGGCTGCCCCAGTTAAAGCCTAGCCACTGCACATCGCTTTTGATCGAATCTTCGTATTCGACATCTTCTTTAGCCGGATTGGTATCATCCATGCGCAGATAACACTGCGCGCCCG
>JAZKGL010000024.1:0-3343 GCA_040385935.1 Bdellovibrionota bacterium | reverse complement strand
TTGTCATAGAGCTTACCGATCTTCAGAAGTATTTTCCGCCGCTCGCCACGAGGAATCTTTTCCTGGCCGATCACAAACTCACTCGGATCAATATCCAAACCCAGCCTCATATCATTCAAATTAAATCGTAAAAAATTGGATTAGATCTCGCGCTGTATACCAAAGCGCACACCGGTCTCATCGAATTTGGCCTTAGCTTCTGCCGCATCGAATTCGGTGTGGTAGTTATATATACTAAAGAGCGGACTTACAGTGAGGATTTGATAACCCCGACCTACCCAAACCAAGGCCAGATCACGGCTGTGGGTTTTCATCCATCGAAAAGTAAAGGACGTGTTCGACATCTGCCCTAAAAATTGCCAGCGTAGATTGGCACCAAAGTCAGCTTTGCCCTCATTATCCTTTTCGAGAGGAACCTGGGTGTAGCCAATGACAGGCCCGATCTCAAAAGCAAAACGGGGATAATTATGATTGACGTTGAGCACATCAAAAAGCGCCCCAAATCGCCCATGGATTCGGCGTTGCTCTTCTGAAGGAGGGTTTGTTCCACCGGATTCATAGTCGGTTTTGGTTCCATGCGTATCGATTTCAAGTTGCAATGACAAAGTGTCTTTCACAACCGCCTCACCGCCAATGCCGGTTCCAAAACCCTGGGTTTTTTCGCCGTTATAAGTGTCCGGATTTCGGCGAACCTGAAAGTCTTCTTGCATCATCCTTAGCCAGGCGTAAACGCGATGCTTACGATTAAGGGGCTCAAGACGCCTCGCCCCACCGAGTGCTTGAATCTTATCCTTAAGCGACGCATCCTCTCGACCAGCCAGTAGACCTTTATAAGCCGGCTCGAAACTGGTCTGATCTTCACCATCTCCCAGCTCAAAGGTGATGTCGGGCTGTGGAGCGGATGCGTTTTCTTCGCGCGCGGCCTTCTCTGTGATCGGGCCCATATGCATCTTCGGAGCCGGTGTGGAAACGCCGGCATAATCCTCTTGAAAAACACGCACGAGACGCGGAGCCTGGCGAAGGCGCAGAAAGATTTTATCGCGAATCGAAACACCGTACTGCATCTCGCCTTTGGAGTCCTGAACACGCAGAACCGTCCTCATGGTCCCCGGCTGCATAGTCCAGCTCGACCGCATGAGGTAATCATCCGATGGAATATTAAGCAGAACGTAAACGCTCTCCGTCCAAACCTCTTCGCCTTTGGTATTTTTGATGGCAACGCTATAGAGCCCTTCGGTGGGAAAGTCAAAAGTATGAAAGCGCTCTTTGGCTACGCTTTTCGAGAGGATGAGCTTACCGTCTTGAAGACGGGTGACCGAGATGGACCCGTTCATCGCTGTCCGAACAGCCGGAGCAAGGGATAAGTCGATTTTGAAGGGAACCGCAAAGAGCGGGCTGCTAGCTGAGAGAGCAAAGACTATGAGGATTCGTGCTGCATCTATTGACGTGAGCTTCCGCATGAATTGACTTCCCTTGATGCTGCCCTGGAAAAAGGCTTAGTATAGTCGAGCATTCGAATTTTTACTGATTCATCCTTAGAGGATACCTTATGAAGTCTGTCGGGATCTACTATCGGGTAAGCACCGAGAGACAAGATCTTGAGTCGCAAAAGCACGCGGTCGAGGCCTGGCTTGAGCGACTTGAGCCAGAGAAGAGGCCCAAGAAGGTTTTGGTGTTTAGTGATGAGGGTCTGAGCGGAACAAATCTCAATCGGCCGGGCTATAAAAAACTTCTGGAAGCGGCGAACGCACAAAAGATTGATACCATCCTGGTCTATCGCCTCGATCGTTTCAGCCGTAACGCCTCCGATGCGATCAAAACCTTGCTCTCACTCGATGAAGCGGGCGTCGGATTTATTTCTATCACCCAGCCCGTCCTAAACCTCGGGCATGAGAACCCCTTTAGGCGAACGATGCTTGCGGCCTTTGCCGAGATCGCGGAAATCGAACGCCAAACGATCGTCACGCGAGTCAAAGCCGGACTGAAAGCCGCCAAGGAACGCGGCGTTAAACTAGGTGCTCCGACCAAGGTCGATGAGGAGGTGAGGCAAAGGGTTCAGGAGAAACGCGCGCAGGGTCTCACCTATCGCGCGATCGCGAAAGATCTGGGACTCAGCTATAACCTCATCTACAAGGTCGCACAGGATCTATCCGTGCCCTCAGAATAGTTCGACGCGCTGAACTTCTTTCTCAGCCTCGAGTCCATCGATATGCGCGCGAATGATATCGCGTTCACGGCTCATCGTGGTTTTCAACACGAGGGCTTGGCCAAATTCTGTCATCATCGCTTTCGAATCGCTGGTCGACAGATCCGGCCGCGCGCGAAACTTGTGCCAAATATCGATCATGTGCACGATGTTCTCGACGTTTTGGCGGAAGCGATCCTGGAACTGAAGAGCTTCCATAATCGGCTGTATGTAACTGTCGATCTCGTGGTTTTCTTTACTCAAGGTCTCAAGCGATTTGCGCAGATGAGCGTAATTATCGTGGTCAACGTTTTTGAGTATGCCTTGAAGCGAATTCAAGGCCTTCAAAGAATCGCCTGACATCGCCGATACGCGTTTGATGTCTTTGAGAAGAACGTCGATAGCCGACATCACGCGTTCGGTGCCGTTTTCAGCTTCTTTCGAACACCAGCTTAGACTTGCGCTCGTGAAATCACGGAGTTTTTGTGCGCCCTCGGACTGATTCATATGGAGAACTCCCTAGATTTAAAACTCTATGAAAACGCTTCGTTCTTCCAGCCCGGCCGGTGCATCTTCGTTAAAGAATATCTTATAGAAATCTTGTGCCTCTTCGACTGAAGACATGAGCTTGGCGATATCCCGCATAGAACTCTCAATTTGGCCAACCGAGCCTTGATCTAAGAGCTTTTTCCAGCCGATGATGATGTGGTCGACGCGTTGTCGCACGGCATCTTCGAGCTGCATAGAAGTCAACGCGGGAAGGATCTGATCACGAATACCGCCATCGAGCGTGATAAGACTCTCGAGGCGTTTTTGGATAGCCGCGAGGCTTAACCTTTGCGCCTTTTTCTCGGCATCCTCAGTCGGAGCCGACAGCTCCTCGCCACGTGCCAACTGCGCCTCAAGCTGCGAGATGATATCGTCCACCTCTAAATTGATCGCGTTTTTCTTGTCATCGATTTCGCCACCGGACTTGAAGTAGAGATCGTAGAACTGCTGCAGCGTTTCAAATTCAGGCTTATCGATGTAGTTCGCTGTCAGGGTAAATATTGAGGCCGTACACGCAGCCGCTTCGTCCCTTGCCGCAGAGCACTGCTCGACCAGTATAGAAAGAAATGTTTGATCGAGCTCGTTTTGCGAAAGCGTTTTTAGGGCTTT
>JAZKGL010000023.1:0-3016 GCA_040385935.1 Bdellovibrionota bacterium | reverse complement strand
ACGAAAAAATATAAACAAAAAATATCCAACAAACGCGCCCCGCGAAGCGGCAGCCAGTACGGTGGGGGGATACATAAGGGGGGCAGGCGGAGCCTCTCCTCTTATGCCGCCGGAGGCACCAGCGAAGCGCTATCCCGAGGGAAAACGCACCGCATAAAGCCCCCCAGTCTTAAACGAACAACATCAACCTCACGCCCCCTCATAAAAAGATCATCAAGACTCAACTGTCGTCAAGACTTCCACAGCGGCGCCTTCTTTGACAACGGCGGTGGCGGTAACCTCCGCATCGACCGTTTCCGCGGCCGCTCCTTTTTTCCCTCGTGGTGGGAATTCGAATCGGAAGCCGTTCCAATCATTTTCCATGACGAGCTTAGCCGAGAACTTACGACCCTTCTTTGAAACGAAGTCGTAAATCACAGGCGTTTCCTTAATCTCAAGGAAACTCAAAAGGTCTGAGCGCTTAAGCTCACGCTTACAGAGCAGGCGTGGGAAACTAAAGCCTGGGCCGCGTTTTTCACCCGCATCGCGCGACTTGATCTTAGTCGAGCAAGCAAAGTCCACAGGCGTCTCAAGGATCGTACATGCGGGCTCACACTTCAGGGGACATGGACCCACGGGTGTTTCGTCCACATCCATCATCTGATCGGCTGGCGTCTCTTCACTGTTCTCGACGACCTGACGAACGAGCTTGCCGTTCTCTAAGGCGAGTACCGCTTTGTAGGACTTGCCGTTGGCATTTTTAAATCCGTCGAGTTCGGGCGTGACCTTTTTCTCGAGGAGGATGCGTACAACATTGGGGTTGATGTAGCGGCCGTTGAAATCTTTCCATACAAGAAAGTCGCAGCTCTTCTTGTCGGAACGCTTGGTACTTTCCGTACAGCCGTAAAACCATGCTCTTTCGAAGACGGGACGACTGCAGTTCGGACAAGGTCCGAGTTCATTGACTTCAGGATAGATCTCCTCGAAATCAAAGTCACGCGTGCGATCGACAACGTCTTTTGCATAGGTGCCGATTTCTGTCATGAAGTCGGCCGAACTTCGTTTGCCTTCTTCCACTTCATTTAGAAAGAGTTCCAGCTGGCCGGTAAGCTCAGCCGAGGTCAATCGACTAACCTTCACACGGTGAAGGATGTCGATCAGCCTTATGCCCTTAGGTGTGGGACGGAGCGATTCGTCAACGTATTCACGATTCTTTAAGTTCTCAATAATATCGGCTCGCGTAGCCGCTGTGCCGAGGCCATCCGCGCCCCGTAGCGCCTGACTCAACTCTTCGTTTTCGATCTGACGTCCGGCGTTCTCCATAAGCGAGAGGAGACCCGCTTCCGAGATGCGCGCTTGGGGCTTGGTTTCATGCTCTTCAAGCAAAGCTTCACTGCTTTTGACAGTGATGCCTTCCGCTTTGTCTTTGCCCGCTACCAGAGGAGCAAAGGCTTTGTCACCGTTGTCCGGCACTTTGCCAAAAACCGCTTCCCAACCCGCAGATTTTAAAACGCGAGGGGGGCGGCTACGGAACGATTGTGCTGCGACGACTGTTGTGCGCTCGACCTCTTCGTAAATCGAAGGCGGATAGAAAGCGGCTAGAAATTGACGGGAAACGAGATCGAAGAGTTTTTGATCATCGCCTTCCATTTCACGGACTTCGCCAGTTGGTATGATGGCAAAGTGATCGGTGACGCCTTCGTTGTTGAAGATCTTGTCATCGTTGAGCAAACCATTTTTTTGCAGATACTGAGCGTGTGGCCCAAGATCTGTCAAACCACTGAATATTCCCAAGACTTTATCAACCTCAGGCCGATAATCTTCAGGGAGAACTTTCGAGCTGGTACGCGGATAGGTAAGAACTTTATGCGTCTCATAGCAGCGCTGCGCAGCTCTTAGAGTCCGTGTCGCCGACCAGCCGAAGCGGGTGTTGGCGGTTCTTTGTAAACTCGTCAAATCAAAGAGCAGAGGCGGCTGACGCTGCGAGGGCTTGCGCACTTCGCTCGCAAGTGCCGGCTTGCCTACGATAGACTGGATGATAGCCTCGGCCTTAGCTTTGTCGAATATCCGATCTTCTTTGAATTCGCGGGTCGCGTTTTTCTTATCGAAGTTCGGGTCATACCAAGTTCCGTCATAGACTTGACCGTTGACTTCGAAGTTGCCTTGGACTGTCCAATAAGGCTGTGGATTATGCTCCAAAACCTCCATCTCACGCTCAACCAAAAGACTTAGAGTGGGTGTCTGCACACGACCGGCAGACCAGGAGACACCCCGTTGATTTTTAGACTTCAAACGAACCGTGAGCGCACGCGTCGCGTTCATCCCGATGAGCCAGTCGGCGTTTGCGCGACACTCAGCCGCGGATGCGAGGCCTTCATATTTTTGACCGTCCTGAAGAGTCGCAAAACCCTCTTGGATAGCCTTCTTGGTCATCGACTGGAGCCAAAGCCTTTTCACCGGCTTTTGCACGCCGACGTGTTTGATAATCTCGCGAAAGATCAACTCACCCTCACGCGCCGCATCGCAGGCGTTGATGAAGTAATCGACGTCTTTACGCAGGATGAGCTTTTGAATCACGCCTAAGCGGTTCTTTTGCTTCGGAACGGGTTTGGTCTTGAATACTTCAGGAACGATAGGCAAGTCCGCAAGACGCCAGCGCTTGTAAGCTGAGCTGATATCCTCGGGTTCCAAAAGTGTCAGAATATGACCCACAGCGTACGTGCATATAAAGTCGGCGCTTTCGAAGTACTCGCCTTTCGACTTTTCTTCAAACCCACCCAACGCCGCGCAAACGTCTTTTGCAACGCTTGGCTTCTCAGTGATGATCAAACCTTTTCCGGCCATCCAGATCCTCTTTGTCAGTGGGGGTAAATAAGTCATTTTGGCTGGTGGCCAAACTTGCAGAATTCTTTGCTCTTTTAAAAAGAGTGCTTACACCTCGCACTGTCAAGGTTAATTTACCAGGATTTTTTTTGACTGAGGAAGTTTATTCGCCTGTGAGTCACTGGCGTAGCGGTCTTGGGGCTCTTTGTGTTAG
>JAZKGL010000022.1:3737-7884 GCA_040385935.1 Bdellovibrionota bacterium | reverse complement strand
TGATCCTGGCCGAAGACATCCTTAATCCACTTATCGGGATCCAAAGTATGCGACTTGGTCCTCAGCGAACCATCCACAAACTCACCACCGACAACACCGTAAACAACGACAGTATCAATGCCTTCACGGTTCAGTAAATAATCCGCACACTGACCGATACCATCGCGATCTTCATCACGAACATACCCGACACCCGAGAACATAAAGGTCCCGCGAATATCCTTACGCTGCAAAGCGATCTGCGTAAGATCCATAGTCTTGGCTGGAATCGACTGGCGCGAAATCAAAGCCAGAAGATCTTTATCCACATAACGCGAGAGCAATTCACTTGCCTTATAATCAGCCGGAGTCGCGTTCACAAAGTTATCCGTATCGGTACGAACACCATGCATCAGCGCGGTGGCAATCTTCGCCTGTTCCAGCGTATCGCCGTTGAATCCAAAACGAGGATGCGAAAGGTATTCCCCATAAATAGCCGCTGTCGAACCCACGTTCTCGCGTATATCGAGAAAGTGCGATTTGATCGTTCCAAGCTTTCTGTGGTGGTCGACGAACACAAGAAGTTCGCAGGTCTCAGGAAGCTTGATAGGAAGCTCAGTATTCTGCGAATCATTTACTGCATAATAATCGTAAGACGAATAATCAAACTGATCGTTATACTCTTCGATATCCAGATCGAGTTTCTTTACGAGCGCGCGGTTCTCATGGTGAGAAATCTGCTCGAAATGAAGAATGGTCGATTGAATATCAAACTGCCCGGCCATATAAGCGAGAGCAAGCGAGGTCGCGATGTTATCGGGATCGGGATAACCCTTGATGCAGATCAATAGGCGTTTGCCCTGAGCTTTTTCAAGCGTATCGATCAGTTCTTCCGTGCGGGTCTTTTTTTCGACCTTAACGCTTTCGCTGCTGGTGTCCGCTTCCAGTAAATCGGCATCGGGATTGCCGAGTTCTTTTTGCGCTCGCACCTTCTTTTTGAGGCTGATTAAATCAGCTTCCTTTTCTTTGAAGCGAGGATCTGAGTGACTCAAAGCTGAACTCCTTTCCGCCAGGCAAACCCGCGGATATGGTGCTTCAATCATTATATCACTCTCGTCTGAACTTACACCTAAGATAAGTAGGCCATTATTGCCTTAGGCGTCGGGAAACGCTTGAAGGTGAAAATCTTGAGCGCCTCATTCCTAGAATTACTCATTGTTTCCTTTAGCTTTTCTTTCGTCAAAAGGTCGGCTCCCACGCCGAGGATCAGGTTTACCGAACGCGCCTGAGAAAGAGCTTCAACTCGCTGTTTTAGCTGCGTTTCGTGCCATTTGTGAAAAAGTTCGAGGTGAACCCTTTTCCCTGCCGAATTTTGAAAGCTGATATCGGGCACCGAGTAGTTTTGTGCGCCGAGGTTAAGGACGTCATCGCCTTCCATGGCCTCAAATCCTTTTCGATCAGCCAAAGGCATTTCATTAAATAATCGA
The DNA here is from genome assembly GCA_040385935.1 of Bdellovibrionota bacterium. Lineage (GTDB taxonomy): Bacteria > Bdellovibrionota_B > Oligoflexia > Oligoflexales > Oligoflexaceae > Oligoflexus. The sequence continues at coordinate 6,418 of JAZKGL010000022.1, read as the reverse complement.
ATGAATTCCTTGAACTCGGGCGGGATATAGCCTTTCAGTGATCCATAGTGGCTTTTGATCGGTTTGGAAGAGTCGATCTCCAGGGTCAATACCTTCTCGTCCAGCTTAATTTCCGCCGTAATTGACCACTTGTCCATGAGCAGAATGTTTGGGAAGAAATTTGAGAGGCGGCTACCATAGGTGGCGCTTTTATCAAACATAGCCAGCGGGCCAGATAAGTTGATTATAAGGTCGTCTTTAGATTCTTCCACCTCTGCCAGAAGCCGCCAAAACTTTAATCGCTGCAAAAACCGTCGTCTTTTGATCGGATCTTTGTCCTTGATCGTCAGACTCATCGTCCGCGAACGAAGAATCAGACCCTGAATCTGCGAAGAATTGTAGCGATGAATTAAATCAACAGGATCGATGGCTTCAAACTTTTCAATGATACGAAACTCAGGCAGATCACCGTAGAGACGCGATTCTATCGAAGGAAAGTCGATGCCCATGGCCGCTCCAAGATTGTCTTGGAACTGCCGGATATTCATAAGACCTGAGGTTCTTATCTCTTTCGCTTTGGCAAAAACATCCCAGCGATACTGCTCGACCGCTTCCTCGCTTTCCAGGTAATCGCAGCGATCTTCAAGCAGCTTACTCAGACCACCAAAGAGCACAGAGCTGCTCTTTGGATGCTGCTTAATTTTCTCACTCAAAACCTGCAGCTTTTGCCCGCGCGCGTGACTATAGGTTTCGACCAGATAGCTTGCGAATTGATTCGCATCAGCATCGGCGGGCTTAACATACTTTGGAAAAATCTTATCCGCGCGTACGGTGTACTTCAGTTGGTCTTTGGTAAGCATGATGATTTCTACGTCTCTTGTTGATGTGAATCTCACCTGTGTCCTTGGACACAACTTCATAAAGCGTGGCGCGTTTGCCTTCCTGATGACGAAGGATTCGTCCCAGCCGCTGCACATGCTCGCGAACCGCACCGCTCCCTGAAATCACTACACCAATGCTCGCTTCAGGAACATCCACGCCTTCATTCAGAACCTTACTCGTAACGAGCACATCCACAGATCCTGAGCGAAAAGCCTCGAGCATTTTCTTTCGCTCTTTGGGGCGCGTTAAGTGGGTAAGCACAGGCAAAACATAGCGCTTGCCGATTTGATAGGCGGTTGCGTTATCGTTGGTGAAAACGATGATGCGTTCGCCCGGGTGCGCCTGCAGAATTTTCCAAAGCTCAAGGATTTTGCCTTCGCCGCTTTGCGCCAAAGATTTTTGCTCGCGATAAGCTTCCATTGCGGCTTTGCCGCCGGGCATGAAGGCGGCTTTGCGCATAAAGTTTCCCCAGCCGTCGGGCTGAGAAAAGTCCACGCCTGCTGAGCGCAAAAACTTGGTGTAGGTCGAGCGCGCTAACTTATAACGCTCCATCTCCGAATCGGTGAGGGGAACTTCGATGTTGACGACATCATAGGGCGAGAGGACGTTGGAGACCATCTCTCGTATCTGCCCTTCAAAACACATATTGCCGACGAGCTGGTACAAAAGCTCTTCGCGGCCATCCGAGCGCTCAACCGTAGCCGACAGACCCAAGCGAAAAGGAGCGATAGAAGCCTTGGCCACAAGTTGATAATGCGTGGCCGGCAAGTGGTGACATTCATCAAAGATAAGCAGACCGAAACGATTCCCTAAGGTCTCAACCGTCAGCGCAGCCGAATCATAGGTCGATACGGTGATGGATTCAAAATTGCGAAACCCGCCGCCCAAAAGTCCGATAGGATTATCAAAGAACTTTTGCAGAACGCTTTGCCACTGCAAAAGCAGGTCGATCGTCGGTACTACGATGAGTGCGGGACGTTTGGTCTGAGCGATGGCGAGCACAGCGAGTATCGTTTTGCCGGCGCCGGTCGGAAGGGAGACGACTCCACGTGAGTTCTGCTTTTGCCAGGCGATCATCGCTTTAGCTTGATGCTCGCGCGGCTGTATCGTTTCTTTAAGCTGCAAATTTAAAGCGCCGTAGTCTCGCGCCTGATCCACGAGGGGATGTTTTTTCGCGATCGCTTCCAATATGATTTCACGATACAGGTGTCCCGGTGCACGGTAGCCCTTGGTTCGCGTATCGAACTGAAAGCCGGGCAACACCTCACCGAGAGACGAATCCCTCGGCTCAAGAACCAAAGTTCCCATTTCAAATTTTAAAACGGTTTCCTGCATCGGGCTTATCCCACAGGCTTAAGGTGAGTCGTCACCCACTCAAGCTTTCGTTTGATGATCATCCTCGCGATCAAGTTCATTTTCCCGCTCGATTTGGTTGGCATCAGCCGCTGAGAACTTGGCCATGAGCTGCTCGGCACCCAGCGCGGCACCAAAAACAAATATTGCGCCTGCTAGGCCCGCAAAGCAAGTCTGTATCCATACTGGCGGAACGTCGAGTGAGAAGCGCTGCACAAGCCAGATGTTGCCTAAAATCACTAACCCTATGAAACAAGCTGCGATGAGCTTGGTCCAAAAAGATTTATGCCAGTGATTGACCAAAGCGCACCTCCCATATCCAGTCATACCGACATCGCGGCCGGCCATCGTTTATAGCAGGTAATCGAAGGCTAGGCCCCAGAAAAAACAAAACGTCTGGCAGCCTTGGCCGCCAGACGTTTGTGGAGAAATCTTAAGTCTTAGAATTTACCGGTAAGACCAAGCAT
>JAZKGL010000022.1:0-3637 GCA_040385935.1 Bdellovibrionota bacterium | reverse complement strand
AGGCCTGTGTAGAATTCACCGTAAACGACAACACCCGTTGTTTTGTTTTCGAGATCTTCGGCTTCGGTCTGACCCGCTTTAAGACCTTTTACGTTGCGCTCATCAAGCGTGTAATCCGCATGAGCATCCACGAAATCGTTTTTGTAACGAAGGCCGGCCGAAAGGCTTGACGAATGGTTACGGTCATAACGAGAGTACTGAAGGAGTGGTTGGAAGTCGCCAAAGACACCGATCCACTCAGCGACGAGAGCCGGCTGTTTTTGGACGTCGTAGGCGTTCCAAGACTTACAGTTTGCAGGCGTTGCAGCACCGGTTGTTGGACAGGCTGTATCATAGAAATCTTTAACAGCAGCCAAAGACCAAGTTCCGAACATTTTGTAGACGAGGTCAACAGCCAAGCGGTCTTTCAAAGGGTTTTTGTCGATGATTGACGAAAGTACCGGAGAGGTCGCTGACGATGTCAAACGGCGATGCCAGCCGAAAGTTTTGATTTTCTGCTGACCGATATGAACTTCAAATTGATCAGAAAATTTGTTGGTCAACCAAAGGCGCTCAAGGGTCGAAGTGTTGAGCTGATAAAGAAGGTTCCACGAAAGAGTGTCGGTGAGCTTACCGCGAAGGCTGAGCTTTGCCGCTTTGGTGAGAAAGTCAGTTTCCTTGACTTCTGTACCTTCGGCTCTTAGACCGTCGTCGGTGTTCAAAAGTTGGAAATGATACTCTAGTCCAGCATCAACGGTCGCTTCAATTTTAACCTCAGCCGCCACTGCATTTGCTGAAAAAATCAAGCCCGCTGCAGCCGCTACGAATCCAAGAGACTTCTTCGCACTCATTTAAAACCCCTTCAAAAAACACATGACGTCTTTGATGAAGATTCCTTACACGAAGAATTTCATAGAATCTCTAGAATTCTAATTTTTCAGCAAAATTTGTGATTCTTTGAGTCTTTTTTAATCGAATCTTCATGGTAAATTTATTACCGCCGCGAGATGGTCAACGCCTTGCGTCGTAAGCTCGCGACCCCTCGATCCACGACGGATGAACCCCTGGTGAAGGAGGTAAGGTTCATAGACATCCTCAATGGTCGCACGCTCCTCGCCAATGGTCGCGGCCAAAGCCTCGATCCCGACCGGACCACCCAGATAGCGATCTTGAATCACACGTAGAATACGGCGATCCATCTTATCCAGACCGGCCGTATCGATATGAAGTCGATTAAGTGTGAGATCGACTAGCTCCTCATCGAGACGCGTAAGCCCACCAAAGTCAGCAAAGTCACGCACGCGGCGGAGCAAACGATTGGCGATACGCGGCGTTCCGCGCGATCTCTGCGCTAGACCCATCGCTCCGTCTGCGCTTAGCTCAAGATCCCAAACCGATGCACTACGTTTTAATATCGTTGCAAGCGACTCAGCATCGTAAAATTCAAGATGCTCCTGAATTCCAAACCGGCTCACAAGCGGCGCCGAAAGACTCGACATGCGCGTGGTAGCGCCGATGAGGGTAAACGGGTTGATAGGCATACGAACGGTGCGCGCCGAAGGCCCTTGCCCGACTAGAATATCGACAGAGAAATCTTCCATCGCCGAATACAGGATCTCTTCAACCGTAATTGGCAGTCGATGGATCTCATCGATAAACAACACCCCGCCTGGCTCTATCCCCGCGAGGATACCGGCAAGGTCACCCGGCTTATCGATCGACGGCCCGGAGGTCTGATAGAACGGGGATTCGAGTTCATAGGCCACAATCTTTGCGAGCGTTGTCTTACCAAGGCCGGGCGGCCCATGAAAAATCGCATGATCGAGCGGACGGCCGCGCATCTTTGCAGCCGCAACGTAGACCTGTAAATTATTTTTAACCGCATCCTGACCCGGATAATCCGCAAAGCGGCTCGGACGGATCTGCTGCTCTTGATTGTCATCGAACGTGATTGCACGGTTATCAGTTAGATCATGAACATGATTTTGACTGAAGTGATGTTCATGAATTTTGATTTCAACTTTTTCCATGCAATTCCCCTATATCTAAAAAACCTCTTCGTCCGAGAGTCCAAGGGAGCGCAACTTTTTGCTAGCGGGAGCTGGGGCTGGTTTCTCGGAATCCTTTGGCCGTGCAGGCTTCGCCGCAGCACCATGGCGTTCGACTTCGATGCTGCCTTGCGTGAGTTCTTTCAAAGCTTGGCGCATCAGATCCTGCAGATCCTTAAACTCGCTGTGTTTGCGAAGCTTAAGAAGCAAAGGCTGGATGATTTTATCTTTATAGCCAAGATTTTCTAGCGCAGAGTTGAGGTCTTCGAATAATAGTTCACGAGCCGACGGGCCCTGATCATCGCTCCCCGGAATCACGGGCTCAAACGCTGCCGCATCCAGGCGATTGACGTCTTCTTCGATCTCAAGTTGCTTGGCGACCTGGAGACGGGAAACCTTAGGCCTGAGTTCAACTAGAATTTTCTCAGCGAGACGCGCGCCAACACCCGGCACGCTTTCTAGAATTTTCGTATCGTTTTTTTGAACCGCACGTTCAATGGCCGACAAAGTCAGGGTTGAAAGGATCGCAAGCGCGACCTTAGGCCCAACGCCGCCGAGGCTCAAAAGAACTTCGAATGTCTGTCGATCTTCGTAGGTGCGAAACCCGAAGAGGCGCAAAGATTCTTCCCGAACATGCGTCGAGATCCAAAGACTGATTTTGGTGCCGACGCGGGGGAGTTTCACAAGCGTCGAGAGAGGAACTTCAACGCCATAGCCGACGCCGTTGACGTCCAAGATAATTCCAGTCGGAAGCGTCGCCGCGAAGGTGCCGCTTAAACGTTCGATATACATGAGTCTAGACCTTCATTTCGTTCAGTGGGGAGCCGAGGCCTTTGAGTCGTCGACATCGGGATCGACATCAGCGTCAGCGTGGAGCCTGGCTCTGAGTTTGCTATCGAGGACTTTGAGATCGACGAGCGCGCGATTGATTTTCTCAGGGTCCGAGAGTTCGCTGGAGACGAGAACCTCGCGAATATTTCGCAGTTTATCCGAGTCCAGATGTGTCTGGCTGTTAATAGATTCGATCATCGCATTAAAGTTCCGCACAACGTACCGCATGTCATCTCCATCGCGAATACGCATTTGTCCGTACCAGCGGCCTTCTTCCACACGCCGAAACTGACGAACGAGGGAATACATAGGGCCAGCCACACGGTGAGTCATAAGTATGCCCATGAAACCGACCAGGAACATGTTAAGAACTGCGGCCAATCCAATGAGACCGAGCACAGGTGTCGGCAAAAAGAAGGGCATACGCAAAATTTTAAATGTGTAGAGCGGGTAGATGATGAGTGTTGTGGTCAGCACGGTAGACAAAAGACCGACGAGAACCGCTGCTCCTGTATAACGAAGCTGGAAGTCACGGTTGATGAGTACGAGACGCTGCTTTTTTGGGTAAAATTTCAGTTCCATAAGCACCAATGTAGCTTGCCGGCCCTACGGGAGCGCCAAGAATAAAAAAACCCCGGTCGTCCTTGACCGAGGTTTCCATTCTAGTGCTTTTTTGAGACTTAGCGAAGCGCGCTCTTTAGAGCGTCGACTTTGTCGAGACGTTCCCAAGGGAAGATATCGCGGCCAAAGTGACCGTAAGAAGCGGTCGGCTGATAGAT
>JAZKGL010000021.1:0-1040 GCA_040385935.1 Bdellovibrionota bacterium | reverse complement strand
CTCAATTAACTCAGTTCCCTCAGTGGAGCTTTGACGGATCTTCTACCAATCAATCTCCGGGCAATAACTCGGATCTACTTCTTGAGCCTGCTTGTGTTGTTAAGGACCCTATTCGCGGTCCGGGCAACTTTCTTGTTATGTGCGAAGTTATGAACGAAGACGGCACGCCCCATGCGACCAACCATCGCGCCAAACTTCGTGCGGTTTTGGACAAAGGCGCAAGCGAACTCGACGCTTGGTTTGGATTTGAACAAGAGTATGTTCTCTATAGCGGCGCGCGTCCTGTCGATTGGCCAGAAAATGGCTTCCCGGCGCCTCAAGGTCCTTTCTACTGCGCAGTCGGACACGATGTGATCTTCGGCCGTCCTTTGGTTGAAGCTCATACCAAAGCGTGTATGGACGCCGGCCTTTTGATTTACGGTACCAACGCAGAAGTTATGCCTTCGCAGTGGGAATTTCAGATCGGCTATCGCGGTTTGAAAGAGGAAAAAGCGGACGCTTTGACAACGACTGATCATTCATGGCTAGCTCGTTGGTTGCTCTACAGACTCGGCGAAGAGTTTGGAATGACACCAAACTTCGATTGCAAACCGGTCAAAGGCGATTGGAATGGTTCGGGACAGCACACGAACTTCTCGACTCGTGATACTCGTGATCCTTCTAAAGGCTCGGGCACAATTGAAACTTACGTTTCTCTCTTTGAGAAGAAGCATAAAGAACATATCGCGGCTTACGGCGTAGGACTTGAAGAGCGTTTAACAGGTCAGCACGAGACCTGCAGCATTCATCAGTTTAGAGCGGGTACTGCGGACAGAGGTTGCTCGATCCGTATTCCTCGTCAGGTTGCCAACCTCGGTTATGGCTACTTTGAAGACCGTCGCCCAGGCGCAAACGCGGATCCTTATGCGATCGCGACTCGCGTGTTGGCTACGGTTATTCGCGCGGATTGATAGCCGGGATTCTCGAGATCGATTTTATAGAAAGGCCAGCCGTTTCGCTGGCCTTTCTTTGTCAAAGTTCAAAACTACGCGATCTGGACT
>JAZKGL010000020.1:0-6613 GCA_040385935.1 Bdellovibrionota bacterium | reverse complement strand
TACTGTTTGTGACCAAATCGTGAATGCTACAGGGGAAAGCGATGAAAGCTACGACCGCAAGTGACACCATTCCGCCTCTCGACAGTCCAGGTGATCAAAACCGACAACCACCCGCGCTCTTCCTCCTCTTCTTCGTCGAGATGTGGGAGCGCATGAGTTACTACGGCATGCGCGCGCTGCTCGTCCTCTACATGACAGCAGCGACAACAGCCGGTGGCTTCGGTTGGGAAAAGTCAGAAGCCCTATCCCTCTACGGTTGGTACACAGGTCTCGTTTATCTCACTCCCCTTTTCGGGGGATGGATGGCCGACCGCTTTCTCGGCCTGCGAAAATCAGTCACGCTCGGCGCGACGATCATGATGCTTGGCCACATTTCGATGGCTTTTCCAGGACTCGGCGCCTTTTATCTCGGACTCGGCTGTCTTATCTTAGGCAACGGTTTCTTCAAGCCGGCCATGGGTCAACTCGTAGGAAGTTTGTTTAAAGAAGGTGACCGTCGCCGCGATGGAGCCTACACAATTTTTTATGTCGGTGTGAATACCGGAGCCTTCATCGCTCCTTTCGTCTCGGGAACTCTAGGCGAAAAACTCGGGTTTCACTGGGGCTTCGGTGCAGCAGCCGTAGGTATGTTCATCGGTCAGATCCTCTTTATCTTTGTCGGTCCTCGACTCCTCGGTGACATCGGTATCAAACCCGCAGCAACCATTAAAAAAGAAACCAAAGATCTCGAAGTCTCGCACGGCGCCCTCTCTTGGATCGAAAAAGATCGCCTGAAAGTCATCTTCTCACTCATGATCTTCGTCGTTGTCTTCTGGACCGCTTTCGAGCAAGCCGGCGGCCTCATGACGCTTTACACGGACGAAAAAGTAAATCGTGAAGTCTTTGGATTCCTTATCCCAACCACATGGTTCCAATCTCTCAACCCCATTTACATCATGACGCTTGGCCCGCTCTTCGCCTGGTTCTGGACTCGTCTCGCACTGAAAGGTCGTGACCCGAGCGCCCCGGAAAAATTCGGTTGGGCCCTTCTTCTTATGGGTATCGGCTTTTTGTTCATGGTCTTTGCCGCACAAGAAAGTGCAGCCTTAGGCAAAGCATCCATTCATTGGATCTTGCTCTCTTACTTCTTCCAAACCTGCGGTGAACTCTGTATTTCTCCCGTCGGTCTATCGATGGTGAATAAACTCACGCCTTCACGATTTGGTACGATCATGATGGGTATCTGGTATCTCTCATTTGCTTGCGCCAACAAACTCAGCGGCGTCGTCGGAAGCTACGCGGAAAAACTCGGGGAAACCCAACTCTTCGGCGCGATCTCTATCACCGCTGCCAGCTGTGGTCTGATCCTGCTTCTCTTCATTGCGAAACCCCTGAAAGCAAAAATGCACGGCGTGCATTAACTGCATCCAAAGAGAAAGAGGCTCTGCGATTTGCCATCGCAGAGCCTCTTTTATGTGTTCAACTCAATGTCTTTCTTGCGTCAAACCAAAACCGACCAAAAACTCGGAACCACGATCATCCGCTTTTTCCCCGGGCATCTTCTCAATGACAAACGCCGATCCTTCAAAGAAGTTGTAATAGGACTTCAGGAAGTAATAACGAAGGTTAGCTTTAATCCGAGCACCGAGCAGAGGCTCGTAACTATCCACCGCACCATAATCATCGCGCTGTATGCTCTCAAGAACGGCCTCGGTTCGAGCCACAAACTTACGTCCGTCACTGATCCCAAGCCTTACTCCAAGACCGACACGAACGTCATGAGGATAGGATCGATAATCAGGGCTAGCCATAGGCCGATGGCGATAAGAAATCGGCACAATTAGACCAAATCCCGAATCGGTTTCTTCAGCTAGCGTGGAACCAATACGAAGTTCCGCATTATAGTCTTCAAACAGCGCTTCGTCTTCCGAGTGCAGGGCACCACCGATAAAAAACCTATCGTAAAGACCTAGACTCCAAAGAAAGCTATCCCGCATAAGACCCGCGCGATCGCCATGAGGCGGACGTTCAAAGGCGCTCACCTCTTTGCGGCGAAGAGTCACCGCTCCTTCGACTACATGGCCGTAATGATAATGAGCCCCCAAAAGACCCGTGACATTATCATCGCCAGCACTGTAGTAGCCAATGTCGGTGATCAACTGAAAGCCATCATCCTTACCCCAATGACGACCCAGTGTGATTGAAGCGACATTTTCCTTTTCCTCTTCAAGAGGCAAGGTGTGTTCAAGAGCCTCGATCTCAAGTGTAACAGGACCGTGATAATCGATACGTCCACCTAAAGCGGCATAACCTCTGTTATCGCGCTCCTGAACATAAGCAATCGACAGTAGATCATGCTGAATCTCCGCTTGATCGTCGGTTACCTTCAGTAACTTCTCAGCGCGATCGAGCGATTGCTGCATGTAAGGTTCCGGAGCGTATCGACGAAGCATGGCGAGCTTGGTCAGAGCCGCATCTCTATCCTTGGCCCAGATGTAGGAATACAAAAGTTCAATTTCCGTCGTGTCCTGATTCTCGCGAATCTTTAACACACGATTATAGTTATTCAACGCGGGCTTATACTGCTCCGCCATCATCTGCGAACGAGCAAGGGTCATAAGCAACCAAGCGTCATCCACATATCCAATCGCCCCGGCACTCACTTGCTCCGAAAGCATCGAATTGTTGCCGTTGAGTGCCGCACTTTGGGCGATAAGCTTCGGATCGCTCAAAACCTGACGAGGCATCAAAGCCGGAAGACCTTGAATCTTAACTCGTTGATTCGTCATACTGTAATAAAACGAAAGCCAGAAGAGTGAGCTTTCTCGATAGTCGCGATTCGCACAGGCCAGCATTTTTTTGCCCAGGCCTTCGGTCAAGGGATCAAGACCTTGCGCATAATATACGACCGCCGCAAATTCCTCGGGCTTACATGTCTGCTGCGCCTTCGCCGTCTGCGTAATTCCGACAAGCAGGACAAGGACGAAACTAAGCTTATTCATAGTCATGACAAACCTCCGCGCCTTTCACCGCATCGGGTGTTCCGCCGTTGGCCGTCAGGGCCAGACGAAGATCCGGAATTTGGTCGAGCCGTACAAAGGTAAATCCATATGCGGTAAGTTCAGGCACCAGCTCTTCGATTAGCTCCAGTGTACGCGGGTCTTCATCATGAAACGGCACGATTCCATGACCGAGATGGACGATTTCTTCGAAATAACCGTGCGTACATTCCGAAACCGACATCCCGAGTCGCCAGCACTCTTCATCGACAACAAAATGTTCGCCGCCTGTGTTCGCGTGGATGGGACCGATGTATTTTCCAAGCCCAGCCCGGTTGAGCTGCGTTAGCGTATCCTCATCAATCGACCCCGGCTCGCCGTAATACCAAAACTGGTTTCCATAAGCAAAATGCGAGATGATTTCATCCGCCGTCTTCATTTCCACGACAGGTTCTTCAGAATCCTTAAGAGCCGTAAAGCTGAACCCACCGGAACCTATGCGATGACCCTGTTCGACGAGCTTCTCCAAAACCTCTTCTTCCTCTTCCGCCTTTCGACCCTCGACAAAGAACGTCGCATGAATCTCATGCTCTTCAAGGTAGTGCCCTATCTCTTCGGAGACGTGTGACGGTCCCTTCAAAAAAGCCAGGGAAATCTGCTTATCGCCCAGATTTTCACCACTGTAAGGCGCAAGGCGCAGTCCATTGCCTTTAAGATTGCAGGTCGGTGATTTCTCGACGACTCCGCAGCTTGAAACGCTTAGCAGGAGTGCTCCTGAGAGAAGAGTGAGGCCGCTTTGCCAAAGATCGGGTCGCATTGGGTTTCCCTCGTCGTGAGGCCCGTGAGGGCTAACGACTGTCAAATATTGAGACAGCTGTGACCTTTTCAGTTTACCAGAAGACCCTTCGAAAATCCAAATAACCCCTTGATTCTCGTGCTCTAAGACCACGAGATCCGCTGGTCCCGGCTTTGCATGACTAAGGCTAGGACTTTCTTCCTTCGGATGAGGCTTCTTATGCTCCGTACACTCCTTGCTGTCCTGACTCTCTCGCAACTCACCGCTTGCGTCGCTGATGCTGAGCGCGAAGTGAATCCGCAAAACACCAATGTTGTGATGGTTGGAACCTTCCGCTCGAACGGCGGAAGCACTGACATTTACTTCGGGAATAACGAGGCTCCCCTAGCCACGACGAGTGATCGCGGATCGTATCGCATCGAGATTCCGCGAGCCACGCTCGATGAATCCAGCGATCGACGCCTTTACTTCTACTCGTCTTTAGGCGAAGCCGGAACATCACCGGAGATCAAAGAATTCGATTCAGGGGAAAAGACGATAGATACGGTTTTTCTCGCGCCTGCTGTTGAGATGAAAGGCGCGGTATCGATATTTGAGAACGGCGTCCCCACACCTGCAAATGGTGCCACGATTAAAGTCGGTCGGGCGGTAGCCCAGACGGACGCGCAAGGGCGATACTCGATACTCTTGCCACAAAATTCCTTTTTACCTGTCGAGCTGCAAAAAAAGGGTTTTGTGATCACTCGCGCGACATGGCAAACCTCGGATATCTCCGAGGAACGTCCCTTTACTCTTTACACGAAACTCGATCCAGAAGGCCGCGTGACTCTTCCCGTTCGTCAAAGGCTGATGGATACACCTAAGACTCGCGTGCCGCTTTATATCGAAAGCACGCCTTCGGCTCGTTATGTTCGCGTTTCGACATCTCCTTTTACCGTCTCCCCAGATCTCGATAGTACATGGTTCAGCACGAAAGAAGCCGTGACGATCAAGGCTTCGGATTTAAGCCAAGATGTTCTGTATTATCAGTTTGCCGACGAAAATAAAAAGGCGTTGAGCCCTGTAAACACACTGCCGCTCGCATCTCAGCCGCCAGTCGTCACGGAATAGCCTTAGGCTTGTGACTGGCTAACAAAAAGGGTGTGAACTTTTGAAAAGTTCACACCCTTTAAACGTTCAAATAAAGAAGACTATTCAGGCCACTGATAAACTAGGCCGCGCATTTCATTCTTGACCATATCAAGATACTTGCGTGTTTCAGCCGAGTCCAGATCAACGGGCGCATTCTCAATGAAGTAAGTGCGTTCGTCCATCTTTGTGCGCATCATTTTCGTCTGCCATATATTCTCCGACTGTAGCGAAAGATCCACGCAGTGGTACTGCTCAAGAATTTTCGGATCGATGTATTCTTGAATACTCCGAAGATCATGATCCATAAACACACGACGGCCAGCTGTATCACGGGTATACCCGCGAACCACGTAGTCGGCGATCACAACATCGGCTTCGCACGCTTCGAACATATAGTTCAAAGCATTCAGTGGCGAAATCTCACCGCAAGTCGCGATATCGATATCGATACGGAACGAGCAGACCTGACCATCGGCACGGAAGTCGGGATAGGTGTGAGCGCAGATGTGACTCTTATCGAGATGCATCTTAACTTCGGTCATACCGCTGACGCCGCTGCCTTTGATATCACTCATCAAAACGAGTGAAGACGCGCCCCAGGGATCATAGTCCTGATCGGAGACGGCTAGAACGTTGGCTTCGATGATGTCGCAGATTCCCGTAAGAATACCGGTCACCTTCTTTGCACTGAACTTATCGTAAATATATTTTACGTAAGACTCACGCTCAGCTTCATTCCGCGCTACGCAAAAGTCGTAGAGGTTGAAGCTCAAAGCTTTAGTTAGGTTGTTGAAGCCCTCAAGTTTAATAGGGCCTTCGAAGGGAACCACACGTTTCATAGCTACCCCCAGTGGGATTTATCGATGAGTGACACTCAAATTCTCAGCGATTCGAATCTCGGACAGCCTCGTCACCTCGGATCTCGCGTTCGAGACCAGGAGAGATGTCAACGCCGCGTCTGTTACCTAGGAAGATTACCGCAAGTTGAAGGATGTAGTTGGCATCCTCTTCCAGCTGGTTCAGATCCTTCTCGCGAAGAAATCTAAGACCCCAGCAGCCCGAGCGATCATCATAGCCGATCTGATAGGAGGTACCGTAGCGCTCTTCCTGGCCTTCCACCTGATCGCGGATGAGGTTAGCCCCAATCGAGATCATAGGTATTAGGTACGAAGCCACACCAACTGTGGTGGTCTTCGTTCGGGCAAAGAGGAGCGTATCCGTTCCTGGGTCGAGATTAGCCTTCTTCTCTAGTACATACCGCAAACCGAACTGCGTCGAATAGAAAGTGGGTAGTCCTAACGCAAAACCTAGGGAAGTGCTAGTCTTTTTATAAAGATTGTAGAAAACCGAGGTATCCAGGCTAAAGCCTTTGTAATTCAGTCCCAGGTTAGCTGTGGGGCCGATCCACGATTCGAATAACGAGAAATAACCAGTCTTTTGCGCCCTAAGTGTTTCGGCTACGGCAGGATCAGCAGCAACCAGAGCATCCTGTTCCAAACGCTCATTTTCTTGAATCTGTTTGCGTCTCAAACGCTCCTGTTCATTGTCATAAGAAATCTGAGCTGAAAAGTTGATCGGTTCCATCGCATTCTGATCAGCACTTTTATAGCGGCGAACAAGCCAGTCAACTCGACCCGATTCGTTTTGTCTGTACATGTCCTCGACACTGTTTACCGATCGATCCTTGACCGAATAAAGATCGCGTTTG
>JAZKGL010000019.1:0-2344 GCA_040385935.1 Bdellovibrionota bacterium | reverse complement strand
CTGAAGCTGAAGCTGAAGCTGAAGCAAAAGCACTGGCTGAAGCAAAAGCACTGGCCGAAGCAAAAGCACTGGCTGAAGCAAAAGCACAGGCTGAAGCAAAAGCACAGGCTGAAGCGAAAGCACTGGCTGAAGCAAAAGCACAGGCTGAAGCAAAAGCACAGGCTGAAGAAGAAGCTGAATTAAAGGCCAAAGCTGAACAAGAGACCAAGTTAAAGGCTGAAGCTGAACTAAAGGCCAAAGCCTTCGCCGAAGCCGAAGCAAAAAAGCCACAAAAACCTATAGATCCGAAACCAAAAATCACAGCCATACCAAACGCCGCTGACGAAATATCCAAGGCATTCGCTCCCGATATTTCCACTAAACCCAAAGCCAAACCAAACGCTCAAGCAACGAGTGCCAATAAACCATTACCAAAGCCCAAGACCACCGTTCCACCAGCATTCAATGAACAAGCACCAACTCAGGCAAAAGCCACGGGAATGGTCGTGGGAACTATCGATGACGAAGCGCAGTCCAATAACTTTGTTCCGCTTTCGACATCGGTCGCGCAAAACATTCCAAACCTAACAAAAAAATCGCTTCCTCCGATGGCCGCTCCGTTTGAAGCCACAATGGTGCGACCAAATTCCTTTCTCCTCGAAAGCGACGAAGTTAAATCCGAAAAAGCTTCGACGTCAGAATCCGAAGCAATCGCATTCGCCGCTCAAACAACTCCTAAAGTTGCCGAAGTCAATGACGACGAAGACTCCGAATTCGATCTAACACTCGAGTATACAAGTCACCATCTCGTCTCAACCGAAGGACTGATCGACGATTCATTTGGTATTTCAACCGGCGGTGGCACATCGCAGTCCCTACTGGCAAGCCACGAACCGAGCAAGGTCTCGTTCACTCTCAAAGGCGATGACGATGAAAGCTCATACATCCCCGTAACAAGCGCCATTGACGAAAAGTACGAACCACAGCCCTTCTTTCAACCCGACGATGATGATGACGATCTCGCACCGGCCCCGGCCGAGCGAACGGCAGTCATTTCACTCGAAAAACTAGAAGAAGCGTTAGAGCAAGCGGACCTTGCGCAAAGCTCTTCGGACTACGTTCGTGAAATCAAAATGCCTGTAAACTCAGGCCACAACTTCGTCGTGCTCGATGACGACGACAATTCCGAAGACACCAAAATCGATCAACCCGTGTACGCCGATGTCGAGGCGGAGGTCGAAGACACATCCCCCGATATCCAAAGCCCAAGTTTTGAACTCTCCCTGTCGAGCGAGATGTACAACCCAGCCACAGTATCCGATACCGAGTCGAAAGACGAAGAGTTCGAGGCACCTGAAAGAAGTATTTATACCGAGGAAACCAAACTCTTTCCCAATAAAACCTACTTTGAGCCCAAACTCGAAGAGCCTGCTCACGTCTATAATTTCCTGTCTCCCGAACCGTTTGCCCCGACGTCCGAAGTTGCTTACGTACGTGAGACCGAAACCGCTAAAACTCCAGCTGTCGTCCGCGAGCCGATCAACGAGCCGATCAACGAACCAAAGCCTTACAATGAAACACAATGGCTCCTACTCAAAGATCGCTTAGCGCTCCTCTGCGGCTACCAAAATTCACAGTCGCACGTAATCGACTTCACCAAACGTCTTCTGCAGTCCAAAACGGAAACCGCAAAAGTGAAAAAGGTCGTTCACGCGATCTACACACTCCTATCCTCCCAAGCCCTTGATGAATCCACAGTCCGTGAATTCGCCTCCTGGCTCTTCGAAGACCTCGATCCAGGCGTGATGCACGAACTCTTCTTATCCATGAACATGAAAGACGAGCAGCTCGACCTCTACCTCGAACACATCACTTCACTCAAAGCTCAGCATCATCACAGGCTAGCCCTCAGTTTGATGCATGATATTCTAAGATTCGAACTTGAGGACGTGTGGTACAACCGTTGTTATCCCGTACTCAAAAACACTTGGGACGACCTCGGTCTAGCCGGCTGGGACTGGCGACCTGATGAAGGTGGCCTTGCTTTCTGCGATCGCCTCGCGCGCCGCGAGGAGCCTTTGCTCGCGACACTCCTAGCCTAAAACAAAACACAAAAAAGCCGCCAAACCCAGGGCATGGGTAGGCGGCTTTTCTATATCCAATTCAGCTCAGGACAGTGTCCCAATAATCGCAAGAGATATACAAAGCACAAAAATCGTCGTTAAAGTCCGGCGCTCGCTCTTCAAAGAGTGAGAGAATTCATCCGGCCACTCAACGGATTCAAGTTTAGGAAAATGCTGAGGAACCCAGCGTGGAGTCGTGCGAAGAAATTCCGCATACTCTTCGCCAAAACGCTCAAGCAAAA
>JAZKGL010000018.1:0-1077 GCA_040385935.1 Bdellovibrionota bacterium | reverse complement strand
GCAAGGGTGTCGGAATACACGGCCTTTATGTACAACGGTGATCTAGTCGAATACGGCGAGACGACCAAACTTTTTTCAAATCCCGACGAAAAGCTCACACGCGATTACATAGTCGGCCGCTTTGGCTAAATAGTCTCTCGCTCCAAACGACAATTTTTGAATCTCCTCCCGAGGCCCGCTTTCTGGGCCTCTTTATTCTAGTTCTCAAATCCGAGCGGTGTTAAATTAGGGCCCGAGTGAAAGCGGGGCTCAGCAGCCGTTTGCTGACACATGTACCCCTACTTTCAAAATCTGAGAATGAGTTGACAATGAGCACACAACTGGATGGCTGGCAGCGTTCGCACAACCTCAACGAACTCACCGACAAGCACGACGGACAAAACGTCACGCTTATGGGTTGGGTCAATTCGCGCCGCGATCACGGAAATTTAATTTTCATCGACCTTCGTGATCGCTTCGGCATTACGCAGGTTGTTCTCGATCCAGCGCAGACAGCTGGTGTCATCGAAATTGGTGAGAAACTTCGTAACGAATACGTTCTCGCTGTCCAGGGCGTTGTTCGCAAACGTCCTGATGGGATGATCAACGCCAAGGTCACGACCGGCGCGATCGAAATCATTGCAACGACTGTAAAGATGCTGAACAGCAGCGATGCGCTTCCGTTCCAGATTCAGGATCAAACCGAGGCGAGTGAATCGATTCGTTTGAAATATCGATACCTCGATCTTCGACGCCCCACTCTCAAGAATAATATGCTCACGCGTATCGCGTTCGTACGCGAAATGCGTCGCGCCCTCGAGGACGACAACTTCCTCGATATCGAAACGCCGCTTCTGTATAAGTCGACGCCCGAAGGCGCGCGCGAATTTCTCGTGCCTTCCCGTATCCACGCCGGCAAATTCTATGCACTTCCGCAAAGCCCTCAGCTCTTCAAACAAGTTTTGATGATCGCGGGCTTTGACCGTTACTATCAGGTCGTCAAATGTTTCCGTGACGAAGATCTTCGTGCGGACCGTCAGCCCGAGTTCTCGCAGATCGACCTTGAGATGTCCTTTGTCGATCGTGACCAAGTCATGG
>JAZKGL010000017.1:0-2104 GCA_040385935.1 Bdellovibrionota bacterium | reverse complement strand
TTCAACCAACTTCGCCAGCTCCAGCGGGCACACCTGCTCCTTAATGTTCGGTCTTCACGATTGATACAAGAAAAGCACTCCATTTTTATGGGGTGCTTTTTTTCATTGGATTTTTTCAGTCAAAACTAAATCGGAAGTCGCCGACGAATTTTAAGATACATTTCGATCGCTTCTGGAATCTTAAAAGCTAAACATAATCCTCCGTAGATAAATCCAAAGATAAGAACAGCGACGCCTCCACTCATCCAATCAGGGAGTTTGGCTGGAAGGAGCGACTGGTAAAAAGCTGCGCCTATTGATCCTGCGATGATTGCGGCCGCGGTGAGCTGAATGAGAAAATTGTTTGCGAGTGGGATGAGCGGCAACTCTTTGCGCAGTGAGCGCCTGAGTAGAAAGAATTCGAGAACCGCAGCGATACCCGATGCGAAGGAAATCCCAGCCGTCGCGAGGGGCGCTGACATCGGAATCCATTTGGGGAGTAGCACCGCAAACAAAACAGCGAGTGCAGTACTTGTTACGACACGAACGATAGAGCAGCGTAGAGGTTCTTTCGTATTCTTAAGGGCGAAAAAAGCGGTTGCGAGTAGACGGCCTTGCGTCGAGGCGAGCAGTCCGATCGCAGATGCGGCTAGAAGGTGCCAGACAAAGTAGGTTTCCTCGTCCTGAAATTTCCCTGTTTTGAAAAGGATAGCGGCCAGGACATGACCCATCAGCACAAAGGCGATGGCCGAGGGAATGATAAAAAAAGCGATGTGCCGCATGCCTTGATGAAGTTTGTGGGCGACTTGATCCTTTTGCTCGGCCGTTGACATATCGACGAGTTGAGAGGCCGCTACAGCCGTTCCAAACAAACTCGTTGGAAGTGTGTAGAGGAGCTGTGCATAGCCGATGGCAGCCAAGGCACCCGTCGGTAGAAAACTCGCGATCATGCCTTCGATGTAAGCGCTGATCTGTATCACGCCGCGCGAGAAGAGGTTTGGAACAAAACGCGTGACGATGGTCATAACCGAAAAGTTTTTGATATTGAGGCTCGGCCTCATGCCCCGCATGTAACGAAGCATTGAAGGAAGCTGAACGAGGACCTGTAATGCACTCCCGACCACCGCGCCCCAGGCGAGATTCGCAGCAAACCGATAGCCGTCATCGTTTTGAAAGTAGATCAAAGTTGCAATCATGGCACCATTCCAAAGAACAGGCGCGGAATAGGAAATGAAAAAGCGGCGATGGCTGTTCAGTACCCCTAAGCAAAAAGCGGAAACCACCAGGAGCCCGATTCCAGGGAAAAGAATGCGAACCAGTTCGATCGCTGCCTCACGCTTTTCTCCCTCGAACCCCGGTACGATCAGATCGATAAGCAAAGGTGTGCCGAGCATTCCAAGCGCAACGAGAACAGTCATGAGCAGGCTAAGAAGCGAAAGGATAATACCCGCAACGCGCGCCGCTTCCTTAGGGTCCTTCTCGCTGAGCGAGGCATACACCGGAATAAATGAGGCCGACAGGGCGCCTTCTCCAAAAAGATTTTGAAGGAGATTGGGAATACGCAAAGCCGCACGAAACACATCCGCCGCGGCAGTATTGCCAAAGTAGTGGGCAAAGGCGCGTTCGCGGATCAAGCCTGCAAATCGTGACAAGAGTATGCCGGCGGCGACGAAGACAGCTCCGCCTCGGTTAGCTCGAACCTTTTTGGGTGACGCTTCCATGAACCTAACTTTCTTTGGGTGGCACGATTCCACCAAATATAAACGAAAGCGCAGGGCTAACCAATGACGAATGAAGCTTCGAGCACCTCAGGCCATTGTGGCTAACGCTTCTGAGGCTTTGCACAGGAGGAATTCCTCGCTAGGATGGGGGGAACTACGTGAAGGCGCGCTATGATAGACAGCTTTGTGATTTCGAAACTACAGCGAAGACTGGGCAAAGAAACTGTGATTCCGCCGCTGAGTTCGCGCGAGTTGTCAGAAGGATTGTTCTCCCATGTTTTTGTCATGCGGCCTCATGTTCGCTTTTTTATCGTGGGACTGGCGCTGATCTCGGCTCTATTCGGTCTCGTTGGACCCTACTGCCAAAAGCTTTTTGTCGATGCAATCCTCAAAGATTTTCAAAA
>JAZKGL010000016.1:0-19312 GCA_040385935.1 Bdellovibrionota bacterium | reverse complement strand
GGATTCAATCCGAGTTCAAACAGTTATAAACTCTCCCGAGTGAGATGAGAGATCGAGTGAAAACGTGAGTATGATGAGCCTGGGAAAGATAGTGTCACCTTCTATCGCGAAAAGCGTAGCCGAGCTGGACTTCAGTCTGGCCGAGTGGGATCGCAATCCGCGCATCGCAAAGCTTTTGTCGCGTACCGTCCTAAGCGGTGGCAAGCGTCTTAGGCCTCTCATCACCTTTATGGTCGCCGATCTCTTTCATGTCGCACACGATAGGGTGGGCCCCCTCGCACGTATGGTCGAACTCGTCCATGCCTCGACGCTAGCCCATGACGATGTGGTCGATAACGCCGAGGTTCGTCGCGGGCTACCTTCGATCAATGTGGTGGCCTCGAATAAACAGGCGGTTCTTGCCGGCGATTACCTTTTATCCTTTGTGCTTCAGGAAATCGCAGCGACGGGCCGCAACGATCTGGTCGTTGAGATGGCTCGCATCATCGCCGATCTTGCTGAAGGCGAATGGCTGCAGATTGAGAACGCTATCAAGTCGGATTTAACGTGGAACGATATCGAGTCGGTAGCGTTTCACAAGACGGCGAGCGTCCTACGCTGGAGTTTTGTCGCTCCGGCTATGGTCGCGAACATGGATGCCGAATTTTTGCAAAAGTGCAGACGCCTCGGTGAAGCCATTGGAATCGCCTTTCAATTGACCGATGATATTCTCGACTTTAAGCGTGTCGACGGCGCTGAAAATGCCGATATGAAAAATCGCGTGATCAACGCGGTTATCTTCGAGGCGCTCTCGCTCAAATACAAATCATCGAGCCTTGATATGACTCAGATCGTGGATCTGGATGTATCGGCGACCTTGGACGAGGCTATACGCCTTGTCCGCACGCGTGTCGATCAATTGGTGACCGAGAGCAAGAGGCTTCTTCACGAGATTACTGATACCTACGAAAAAGAACGGGGTTATCGCTCAGAGTCTTCTCTCGAGAAGCTTTCAACGATGATCGATTTTTTAGCCCAACGGATTTGAGACGGATCTTAGCCGCATGAAAAAGGACGAATGGAAAAATCTTCCCGAGCTTGAGGAGTTCGCCAGTCAGGTGGGCTCTTTCATGGAGTATTGGGGATTTAAAAAAGTCCACGGCCAGATCTGGTGTCACATCTATCTTTCGAGTCAGCCTCTCGATGCCTCCGAGCTTATGAAACGCCTCGAAATCTCCAAGGCCTTAGTCAGCATCTCTTTGAAAGAACTTCTCGATTTTGAAGTTATTGAAGAAGTGGGCAAAAGCGCAAGAGGAACGCGTCTTTATAAAGCACGAGAAGATCTTCGCGCGACTATTCTTGATACCCTTCGCCGCCGCGAACGTAAGATGATGGCCCGCATCATGGGTGCTTTCTCTCTGCTCGAAAAATTGGATGATGTCGAACTTCAGGCGCATAAGATTGAACAGCAACGTCTCGCGTTCTTGGGCATGATGATTCGTATGGTCGACATGAGTCTCGATCAGATGATTAAGAAGCCCAGCGGTACACTCTTCGATGTATTCTCCATGCTCAAACTTCCCGAGATCCCTAAAGGCCCAAGCCTGCCTCAGTAACTTTTCGATGATTCAAAAGAGTTGAACGTCTTTGATTTAAGCTATGTTAGACTTTGACGATACATCATCGCTTCAAGGTCATGGTAGGGCGTTATGCAAAAAGGCTTATATCAAAACCTAAGTTCGTCTTATCTTCCTCTCCTGCAAAGCGTTACGCTGGGCGCAGGACGCGAGAGCTACCGGGCTTTAGCCAAGCTTGCTCACGAGCTCAAGAATTCTTTACAAACCGCAGCCAACGCCCATAGCGCAGACGAAGGCACAGTGTGGATTGTGCACGATTCGCTGACGATCAATATATTTCGTTCGATTTTGTCGGCGGGAAGTTTTCGCACCGAAGTCTTCGTCGACACACAGTCGGTCAAAGCCAAGCTTTTAACGGCCTCGCCCGATATCATACTTATTTCAACTCACTTTTCTGATCTCATCGCACTCATTCATGATCAGCACCCGGATATCGAAATCGTCTTGACCGGCTCGGGTGATATTGCGGCTTCGATCGCTCTTCTGCAAAGCCGCTCTCAACTCAATCACATGATATTTGACCACGCGTTTGAATCGGTCTTCATGCAGCGCAACTTTCTGACCAATTGCCAAAAGATTGTAAGCGGCGATATCTTTGGAATTGAAAAGTATCTCGACTCCGGGACTTTCATCGTCGACTCTGTGATCTCGGGCAATACCTCGCGCACGCAGGTCCTCGACGAACTCGCGAAAAATATCGCAGCAACCGGTTTGTCAAATGTCCTGACACGCAAGGCTCATCATCTCACCGACGAACTCTTGATGAATTCCATCTATGATGCTCCCATCGATCTTAAAACCAACACGCCGCGCTACAATCATCTCACCCGCGCCGTCAGCGTTGAACTCGAACCGGCCGAATACGGCCGTTTTCGCTACGGTTTTGATGGAACTGTCTTGGCTTTGTCGATCGAAGATCCCTTCGGGGCTCTTCCACGCGATGTGATTTTGAAGTATCTGAAGTCTTGTTTCGAAGGCGAATTCGGTAAGCTCAATGAAACCGAAGGAAAAGGTGGAGGCGGAATGGGCCTCTATCAAATTATCTCCTCAGCCGATCTCTTTGTGGCCAATATCCTTCCAGGCGAACGAACTGAGGTCATAGTTTTGATCAATGTGCATGAGCGTCTTCCTTCGCGCATGCACACCTTCCATTACTTCTATCAAAACAAAACGGCTTTGAATAAGAAGAGTGATCACGAGGTCAAGCTCGCTTCGGTCATCGACGGTTTACAAAAGCTTTGTGAGCGCGATGACCCCAAGGCGGTGGCAGCCATCGCGCGAGCCGCTAAGGATCTCTCCAAGGATTTGACTGGACAAAAATCCAGCTCACTTCGCGAAAGTGTTTTGGTCATCTCTGCGAATAAGCGGCATCAACGGGCGCTCAAAAGTGTTTTAGGCATAGGCGCCATCGATCTGACTATGGAAGATAAGCTGCCTGAGATTCCGCTCGCTACCGTTCCTATGCTCATCGCTGTCGATGATACGATTTGCGATGCGGCGCCTGAACTTAAGCGAGCCTTTCCTGAAGCCAAGATTATTGCTTTGAGTGATCGTGATCCGCAAGCGGCGTGGAATCATTTGCAGACACATCCCGAACTCGCCCAGGTGATGAGCCTTGATCTGCCAAAGAATTTGCTTCACAAGCTCCTCCTCACCCATACAAGCCGGCTGCTACAAAAGGAACTCGTTTCGCTGCCGCACTATCTTGCATTTGGATCGACAATCAAAGCCTTTCCAAAGACTATTGAGCGAAGCACCTTTCATTTGCAATCGCCCGACGAAATCGAGAAGATAACAAGTCTTGCCCTCGCATTGAGGCGATTTCAGCCCTCGGGTGAACTGAGTTTCGGTTTTGATCCCCATGTCTTTGGATTGGTTTTAAAGTGGAAGGAAAAGCTTACGAGAGAGGCCGTCCTTGCGCGCTTGACTCCTGATCAAAGCGATGCGGACATGAAAACCATCTATGCGCAATCTCACGCCGTAATCATATCCATCGCGAAAGATTATAACGAACTCATACTCCTTCGCTTTCATTCGCACGAAGAAGTTCCCGAGCCATTTCTTTATACCTTCTTTGACGAGGCTTAAGCCTTAGGCAAATCGATGACAGCCAGGGTAAGGGTCACCTTAGCCGTTGGTTTTTGCGTCGCTTTATCGCGTAGTTGGATAGTCCAAATCTGACTTCTGCGGCCGATGTGTTCCGCAATGGCCTCCGCCTCAAGCGTCATGCCGACTTTCACGGGCCTTAGATGAAGCGCATAAAGACTCTGTCCGACAACCGTTTGTCCGGGATCTCTGAGAGTCATACCGCCCGCAATTGACCCTAGACTCTCGCCGAGGACACAACTCACGCCTCCATGCATCACACCAAAGGGCTGCAAAAGCGCTTCGGTGATGTCGAGTTCAGCAAGCAAACGATCATTACCGCACGATATCACACGAACACCCAGGCTTTGATCAAGCTTAGGAAGCCATTTGCGGTTGATTTCGTCAACGTTCACACCAGCAGGAAAAAGGGTCATGGCGAAAGCCTCAAAGAGCGAGAGTGTTCAAAAGCTCAATCAGACTATTATCAAACTCATTGCGTTTCTTCAAACACTCATGAAGCGGCGCGAGCTGATACTGACCTTGCCTGACGACAGTTGCCACCGCCTTCTCACCATTTAAAAGTGCGCTGACTGCCATGCTTCCCATCACCGAGCCGAGAAACCGATCGCGGGCTGATGGGTTTCCCCCTCGCTGAATGTGCCCTAAGATGCAAAGCCGAGTATCAAGTCCATACTGATCGCGAAGAATTTTTTGATAGTCGTGACCAAGGCCTTCTTTTTCACCTTCGGCGACGATAATGATCGAGGATTTTTTCCCTCGGCTAACGCCCCTCGTGACTGTCTGCGCAACGAGCGAAAGATCGACTGTGCGATCGGGAAAGATCACCGCTTCCGCTCCGGTGGTGATGGCGACTGTAATCGCGATGCCGCCGGCGGAGCGGCCCATCACTTCAACGAGAAAGGTTCGCTCATGAGAGGTCGCTGTATCACGAATCTTATCGATCGCTTCCACAGCGGTATTGGTGGCTGTATCAAAGCCGATGCTGAAATCGGTGCCTTCGATATCGTTATCGATCGTGCCGGGAATACAAGCAACCGGTAGACCGCACTCTTGGTGAAGGAGGTAGGCTCCATTAAACGACCCATTTCCTCCAATCACAATGAGGCCCATAACCGAGAGCTCGTTTAGATATTTCGCAGCGTCTGCGCGATGCTTTGGATCCATAAATCGTGGCGAACGCGAGGTGTAGATAAACGTGCCGCCACGTTGAATGATATTGCCGACCGAAGCAAGGTCGAGCGGAACGACGTTCTTATCGAGGAGTCCATCGTAGCCTTTATAGACTCCGTAAACATCGATTCCGTTCTTCACCGAGCTGCGAACCACCGAGCGAAGCGCAGCATTCATCCCAGGTCCGTCGCCACCACTACAAAGGACTGCAATCGCTCGTTTGCCGTTCATAGCTACCCTCACCTGCATCGTTAAGTCGAACACTAGGGTATTTTAAAGCAACGACGCCGCGATAGTCGACGAGTTGTTAAGTATTATGCTAAACTATCTGAATCAAACTTAGCTCAAGATGACATAGATTGCCCTCATTATTCATTCGGATTAAAAAAGAGGTCCTTTTTGAGTTATGCTCTTGCCAATCTAATCAGTCCCTACAGACGAAAAGTCATCACTCTCGCAATCATTATAATCATGGCTCCATTTCTCGCCTTAGGTGTAACCTCGCTTCTGACGGGCGTGTATAGCGTGTTGTTTTCTCTTTTTTGTCTCGCAACGCCACTCGCTCTATTCCGATTTTTCTGGTTTATGAATCTCATCAGTGAGCTCGAGATGACAGGCATCGAAAATCGCATTTTTGGTCCCCAAGACGAAATGAGGCGAAGAATTGAGCAGGCTTTATCACAGGAGCAAGAGACTCTAAAAATGGGCGTGATATCGATTCAAATGCAAGGTCTCGACAACGGACATAGCGCCAAAGCGAATTCGCGATCGAGTAAAACCACGACTGGTCTACGAGCCCTACAAAAAGAGTGCCTAAGCGAAAAAAACTTGCATTCGAGTCAGAGAATATTTGGATATATCAAAATCGAAGGTATGATTCGTGACGCAAATTCCATGCCTCGATTTAGAGATGATCTCGCGAAACATTCGAGGGCCGATAAGAGACTATCTCAATCCGAGTCGAAGCTCTTTAGTGATTATGTGCTGCATAGAAATCTTCTCAAGGTAAAAGCTTTGGGAATCTGGCTTGCGAGCATCGCCTTCGCTCTACCCTATGCTTTCAAATCTCAATCTCTGAATTTTTTATGGAACGTTAGACAAGTCGCGCCCATGCAACCCTTAGAATGGGTATCCATGGCCTTGTCTATGGTGTGCGTAGCGGGATTGTATTTAGGCGTTACAGTACCGAAAGCGCGCGAACTTGCTAGGCGATTCATCGAAGATGAAGCGCGCGGCCTCTCGCAGAGGGGAGTTTTGCGATCGACCGAAGTCGATCGCAAATAGAAAAGAAAAGAAGAGAAGAGAAAGGCAAAGAATTGATTACGGACAGAAACTCGGAGCGGCTTGAGCCATAGGAATCAGGGTGCGATAGTCATCGTGAGCCTGAGCCATAGTCGTATCACCGGTTATTTTGTAAAACCAGCTGTGGTCTTTCGCAACACCGCCGCCGCCAAAGGCTTTGACGTCCGAAGGTTTGTTACCAAACGCGTAGGTTGGAATGATACCCGTATTCTTTTTCAGCAATGCGAGCTCGTCCACTTTAAACTGAGCAGCTGCTTCGCCGATCGCACCTTGAACAAGGTTCGTTGTATGGATGATTCCTGGAGGAAAGCCTCGAACGTTCAGCCACATGCGGGTCCGCTCCATGAGGAAAGCTGGACGAGCGGTAAGATAGAAGATGTTGTATCCGCGATGATAGAACGAACGCATCATATCAGCGGCACCTGCGTGCGCCTCAGGATGGCTTTTAAAAAGAATTTCTGTAGCAGCGGCTTCTTCGAATGCTGTGAGCGTACCATCGATATCGGTGAGGACGATGGCATTCTTTTTGGGAAGAACTTCAACGAAGAGTTCGGTGTGTTCATTGTTTGCGCGAAGAAAGAGAACAAAGCGGTAACGACCGACAGCGAGATCTTTGACGCCAAGGCTTGAGAGCGTGACCATAACGAAACCACCGGTATCTTCCACACCGTCCACTTTAAGGGTTTGGTCGGTCGTCGGTTCTTTGGATGTTCGGGTCGTGCCTAATTTCTTCCAACCATCCGTACAGCCCATCTGCATATAGATATCAACTTGCTCATCTTTCGCGTCTTTATCGAGGCCCACGCCGTAGGCGAACTTCGCGATCAGATTCGCGTCCTGACCTTGATTGATAACGCTGTCACGACCGCGATGCACGGCACCGAGCTTTACAAAAGCTTCGGTAAACTGACCCTTGAATCCAACAGCTGGACCGGGATCAGGAAGGGCTTGAGAACAATCGATGGCTGCGCGACAGCTTTGTGGCAAATTGCCGACGCTGTCTTCACCTTGGCCTGTCTTTGACGGATCTATAACAGGATCGACTTTACCTGTTTCATTTTCACTAACGGCAGGCGCGGGCGCCGGAGATGATTTCTTTCCACTCTCTTTTTTACAGGCAAAAGCCAGAAGACAGAGTGAGACCATAGCCCAAGACTTTAAGTTCATAGAAACTCCAAAGCGATTCCGAGTCGAGCCCTTGTCGGAATATCTTCGAGAAAACTTGAACTAATAATGATAAATCTTGGATTTCGGGGTCTTGCGACCCTTACTTAGAGTCAGATTTTGCCGCCGGCCTTGTTTTCAAGAAAGGCCCAACGTTCGTAAAGCTTATCGAGTTTTTGCTGAGCGCCTTCGAGCTTTTGCGTGGCCGCGAGGAGCTTACCCGGGCTCGAGGCATGGGATTCGCACTCGCTGTTAGCGGCAGCGACTTCGGCCTCAGACTTTTGGATATTGACCTCCATCGTGTCCCATTCACGCTGCTCATTAAAGGAGAGCTTGCCCGCTTTTTGAGAGCCCTTCGATTTAGACTGCGAGTTGCTGGAAGAGGATTTCTTCTGCGGCTTGCCTTCATCCAAAAAGATTTTTTCCCACTGACCGTAGTCAGCATAGGCCTGGATCGACCCGTTGCCTTGAATCGCAAGAAAGTGAGTACAAAGTCGTTCGAGCAGATAACGGTCATGGGAAATGATAACAATCGCGCCTGGGAAATCCTCGAGACTCTCTTCCAAGATCTCAAGCGTGTCGATGTCCAGATCGTTGTTAGGCTCATCCAAAAGGAGAACATCGGCTTTTCTGAGCATGAGGCGAGAGATTAAAACTTTCGCCTGCTCGCCACCGGATAGAAAACTCAATTTCTGATCGAGCTGATTCACTTGGAACTGAAAGCGGCGAATCCACGATGCGACATGAATCGATCGATCCTGGAAGATCACCGAATCGTGGCCTTCGGAAATCGCGCGTTTCAAAGTCCATTCGGGATTGAGTGCTTCCCGACCCTGATCAAAGTAGACAAGTTCAAGGTTCGGCGCGATCGAGCGCTCGCCCTGATCAGGGATCACTTCGCCTTCGATAACTTTGAGAAGCGTGGATTTGCCGGTTCCGTTATCTCCGAGTATGCCGATGACCATCTTAGGTCCGATGACCAAATCGAGGCCTTCAAAGAGCTTTTTGGTGCCATAGGATTTGGCGATGTCTTTCAGAACGACAAGCTGCTTACTCTTACGGCCCGAGGCCTGAAAGTCGATATCGCTCGAAGTCGTGCGCAGGCGCGAATTCATATCAGCCATCTCGGCTTTCATATTCATCGCGGCGTCGATGCGTGACTGCGATTTGGTTCCGCGCGCCTTAGGCTGACGAGAAAGCCAGATATCTTCTTTGCGAAGTTTATTCGCCAGCGACTGAGCGCTCGACTGCAAGTCGCGCAAATAGTTAAAACGCTTTTCCATGAAAATCGTGTAATTACCCTGCTCAGCATGATGATGGCCCGGGTACATGGGATTGATTTCCAAAATCTTTTGCGTCGTCCGATCAAGGAACAATCGATCATGGCTGACGACGACCCAAGCAAAGGGCGCATCGCGCAGAAAGGCTTCAAGCCAAAGGACACTTCGTAAATCAAGATGGTTGGTCGGTTCATCGAAGAGCACAAGGTCAGGCGCTCCCATGAGCGCGGTCCCGATGGCGAGACGTTTCTTCCAGCCGCCTGACAGGCTACCGGCTTCCTGATAAGCATCTTCAAAACCGAGTTTGCTCGACATCTTCTGCGCTTCGACAGCGGCTGATTCCGGGCTCAGGCCTTCGGCTTCGCCGGCGTCCTGCAAAATATCGATCACAGTTTTTGCGCCGTCGATTTCCGGCTGCTGGATGACATACGCGAGCTTAAGATTTTTCTTTCGCGTAACGATTCCATCATCGGAGCGTTCCTTCTGCGCGATGATTTTGAGAAGAGTGGTTTTACCGGCACCGTTCGGGCCGATGATTCCGAGGCGTTCGCCGTCTTCGACCGTCAGATCGAGTTTGGAAAATAACACCTTATGGCTCATCGCTTTGCCAAGCCCTTGCGCGCTGATCAAGACACCCATGCTCTCTCCTTTTGCCGAATTCACGCCGAAAGTACCAGACCCAGGCTCGAACTACAAAAACAAAGGCCCCGCAACGTGCGCGAGGCCAACATTCGTCTAAACACCGTCATTACGACATCAAACCAAACCCAGACTCGAAAGACCCGCCGAACCATGTTCGATCCAAGTCCAGTTGCGCCCGGCCTGCTCACCATTTCGCCGGTAGGAATGCCAGAGTTCGGGATTGGTCTTGGTATCGGTGCGGATCACGCTCACGCGTTCGGGAGCGACACCGATGCGGCCGAGACGAAGGACCGCTAAAGACTGTAAATCAAGATGCCAACGATCGTGAACACCCTTTTGAACTGTATAGGCCACATCGGTCTGATACACCGGCGAAGCATTGAAATGCTCGAGGACCTCGGGTCCGATTTCAAAGCTGTTGGAGGAAATCGCCGGTCCAATTCCCCAGTCGCATTCGCGAGGATCGTAGCCTTTGCTCGAGACGAAATCGGCGACTTTGCCGAGGATGTCCTGAGCCAGTCCCCGCCAGCCCGCGTGAATGGCCATAACCATTTCAGGGTGGTGAAGAAGGACGGGCACACAATCCGCTGTCTTCACAGCGATACGATGAGTCGCAAGTTTGGTCGCCAAGACATCGCCCTGTCCGGCTAATCCCTGAGTGCCTGACTCCGTGATCTCCTGGATCGTGACCGAATGCACTTGTTTAAGATGCAAACCAAAGGGCGGCAGTTCGTGATCCAGGCCTTCAAATCCATGATGAATGCCGCGGTCTCGCCAACGAGGAATCTGATTTTGTGCCGGCAGCCATTCCACGCGTTTAAGATATTCGAATACCTGCTGAGTCATAAGTCGAGTCCTTCGTTACGCGTCGCTTTCCGTCTCTCGGGTAGGCTCACGTTTGCGACTACCACCTGATTTCTTAGGCTTCGTTTCGACATGAGGCTGCGCAGGGATGCCGGTTTCGTTTGCGATCAACTTTTGCGCAAGAGTCATAAATTCCTGGGTGAGCTTATGACCAGGGCGATAAAAGGGAAGCGGAGTTCCCTCACTATGACTTTCTCTCATAATAACCGAAGATGTTAAATAGGGTTCAATCACGGGGAAGCCTTTGGCGATCAACCTTTCTATAGTGGTTATCGGCAGTTTCGCCTGACTTTGAAAATGATTGATAACCACGCCTTCGACCGAAAGCTCGGGGCGGTGATCGGCACGGATCTCATCAACCGCAACCATGACCTGCTGAACCGCATCCTCGCTGAAGGCGTCACAGTCGAAAGGAATAAGCACACGGTCGGCGGCGAGCATAGCGCTCATGCTGTAAAAATTGAGAGCCGGCGGTGTATCAAAGAACACCTCATCAAAGCCGAGTTTCTCACGGGCCACATCCACAGCTTCGGAGAGTTTGAAAATTTTATATCGGCCTTCGAGTTTCGGCTGCAGCTCTTTTAAAGCGTCGGAGGCGGGGATCACGAAGAGCCCCGGATATTCGGTTTCATAGATCGTATCCATGAGCGAGTCCGAAAAAAGGCGAAAGCTCAGAGTGGAATTAAAAAAGTCGACGATGGTCGCCTGCACGCGCTCCATGCGATCACCGAGCAGATACTTCGAAGTGTTGGCCTGGGAATCCAGATCGATAACGAGGGTCTTGCGCCCAAGCTTTGCCATCGCGGCCGCAAGATTACACGTGATCGAAGTTTTGCCAACTCCACCTTTTTGATTGAAGACTGCACGCTTCATACGTCGACCTCATGGATCATTTGCAACAATGCATCCATAGACCTTGCCTTATCGAAGGCGCTATCTCAAGGCTCTTTTTGGAAGGGAAGGTAAAGCTTAGATTCTCTTCTGTAGAATGGAGCAGAGACCAGCGAGCGCGGCGGTATACGAATCGATACCAAAACCGTAACAAACGCCGAGGGCATGCGGAGCCGTGTAGGAGTGATGACGAAATTCTTCCCGCTTTGCAAGATTCGAAATATGCACTTCGATAAACGGTAATTCCAGGGCTGTGAGCCGATCAGCGAGGGCGAGAGAGGTGTGGGTCCAGGCTCCGGCATTGATGATCGCAGCCGACCATCCTTTATCGAATTCCTCGAGGAAAAGCCCTTCATGATTGCTTTGAAAGAAGGACAGTTTGAGCGCAGGAAGTTCGAACATAGCCTGCAGCTTGGGAGCGAGATTTTGCAGACTGGATTCGATGTCAGCGAGTGTGTGTTTGCCATAAATCGCAGGCTCGCGACGGCCAAGCAAATCGAGGTTGACGCCGTTGGCCACAAGAATACTCAAAGTCTTTGACTTGGTTTTAATCTTCGAAGTGGTTTTAGATGAACTCATTTTGAACACGATCCACGCTGGAAAGGAGTTCGTTTAGAAGACGAAGTTTATCGTCTAACTTTCGAACTTTCTCGAGAGTCATCACTACCTCAGGATTGACTGACTGATCAATTTTTTTCTGAGTATCGCGAAGTTCGCAGATCTCGGCGTATTCTCGACGAAGGAGTTCGTTACTCGGCGTCTCGAGTACCAGCCTTTGATAAATATCCGCCGCATTCACATAAAGACCCTGGCGTCTAAGGAGCCTTGCCCAAGTGAGGGTATCAAAATCATCGGGATTATGCGCCCCGCTTGGGGCCGATTTTTGGAAGAGATTATGAATCGGGGCTTGAAAGAAACCTTTGGCGACGCGTTCACGAAAGTTCGCTTGTAGAGTCAGATCTGACGGAGCGCTAGCATCGCTTTTGAGTTGCGATGGGCGAGTTTCAAAAAGAAAGTGAGCATCGGCCGATTTCTTATTTGCTCCATCGCCATCGGGAAGATCCTTGAACGCGATCTTCATATGCTCGGCGAAATCACGCCTCACTTCAGGGAAGGTTTGGATTTCTAGCTGAGTGAGAATGGTCTGAACTTCCAGATCCTGAAAATCCTGAGACTTCAAATCCTTGGCAAGTTCAAGTGTTTCAATTTTGCGGCCGAGCAGCAAAGAGAGTTTTAGGCGAATGATTTGCGCTGTGAGATTGCCGCGCAGGGGCAGTGGACTTTGCTCGAGGTTATCCCAAGCTTCGCTCAGGTTTCCTCGTTTGAGATACAGGCTTGAAAGATAGACGCGCGCCACCGAATAACTCGGATGACGTTCGAGACCCTTGACGAGAAGCTGGATGGCTTCGTCGAGGTCTTGATGTCTCGCCATGATCTCAGCCACAGAGAAAAAGCCGCGACCACCCGGATTTTTTTTGAAGTGGTCATAGGCAATTTGCTCAGACTTAGTCAACGGGCGTTTGTCTAATATGTTTTGTGGGTCAGCGCCCATGCCTAGTCCTTTAATTTTCAGGGTCTTTCGTGCCAATCGAAAACGTCGCTGGCTCGCTATACACCGCTCCGCTATGAAGCTGGATCGTGACATCAGAGGAGGTGTCGATCTCAGGGCAACGCCCAACGACGGATATACTCACAACACCGCAGGCGTCTGAACACCAGTTGCTGCGAGGCGTCTGAATCCCCTGATAATTGGGGCTGGTTTCTGAATTGATACCCGGAGCCACCGCTCCAATAATGACAGGCTCGATACTTATATTAGGCACCGGTCGCAGAGCAATCTCATTGCCCTTTTGATCTAAAATAGCTTCCCCAACAAGAAAGTCAGCTCGAAGCGGAACTCTACGCGTTTCTTCCGACTCGAGATTTTTAGGACCACACATGGTTGCTGGTACAGCTGATTTTAGCTTCATACTAAAGACCGGCTCATTGCCGACGATTATGGCTTTGCTGCATTGAAGCTTGCACTGGCCAGGATCTTCGGGAGAATACGAACAACCGGCAGTGGCGATAAAGGAGAGTGCGAGTAAGATTTTAAAAACCATATTAGAGACTCCCCTTCTTACCCGTTTGTTTTTGAGAGATGACTGTCGTCCTTTGAACATTGCTATTGGCGACTTCACCCTTGTTCGATCCATTCATGATCGTGGGCGTGACCATCATCAAAAGCTCGGTTTGAGTTTCCGATGTCGTCGTCGAACGAAAGAGCGCACCGATGATAGGCAGATCGGAAAGGAAAGGCACACCCACGGTTGAATTCGATCGCTTGGTATCATAGATCCCACCGATAACACCGGTATCACCGCTTTGACGAACCATCTGCGTCGTCAGGCGACGAGTTCCTTTCGAAGCTAACTGCTCACCCGTAGTCGCACCAGGAGTGTCCGATTGGATGTCGAGATTCATAATGACATTTCCGAGAGCAGTGACTTGAGGAGTCACCTCAAGGCTTAGGTTAAATGTAATTTCTGATAAACCGTTGCCTTCACCACCTCCGCCTCCACCCGCTCCAGGAGCCGGATTGATGACGTTGCCGCCAGCCGCAGGACGGAAAAACTGTGAGCTACCGGCTGTCACGGTGGCCTTTCGTCCATCAAGGACGAGAACACGGTTTGACTGAAGAACGTTGGTCTTGCCTTTTTTCTCTTCAAGCTTAAGGAAGAGGTCGAGGTCGAGAAATTTGTTTAGACTGCCGAGGCGAATCGTGCCTGCTCCCGCCGTATTTATCGAACCGACGCCAGGATCCACACTGAAGTTAGACTTGGCTGAGTTCGGGAAGTTCAGAGTCCCAAAACCGAGTGCACGGCCTGGATCGAAGTTGACGTTATTACCCCAAGCGACACCTGTAAACTCGTTGTCGTCTTTTCTAACTTCAACGATTCGCGACATGATTTCGACCTGTGGGGTATCAAGGTCAAGTCGTTCGATAATAGCCTTGGCTTTGGCCAGAACATTCACGGGTGCTTCGATCACCACGGAATTTGTACGTTCGTCTTCAGAAAGCTTGATACGGTTGTCAATCTCGGTGTCGCGGGAGAGCAGCTCCTTCACGCGATCGGCAACATCTTTGGCAACACCGTTGTTGAGTCTGAAAACCAAGACTTTGGTCGGAAGACGGCGAGTCTCAAATTGTTTGGCCTGCTCGAGGGCCTGCATATAGCTCGTGAGATTTTGTATGCGATCGATACGGACAACATTCTCACCGATACGAACCATTCCCAGTGTGTAGGTCTCTAGGATAGCCTTGAGCGCCTCATCCCAAGGCACACCTTTGAACTGGATAGTGATCGGCGTTTCACCAATCTCCGACGAGTAGACAAAATTGTTTCCGGTCTCTTCCGAAAAACCTTTCAGAACGAGACTGAGCGGCGAGTCATAGAATTCCATGAAGATGGGTTTGCCCGTGTATTTCGCTGCCTTCCCACCGGCTTCTTCGGGTTCGACGTCTTCACCCGGCGTTACCGACGGCAGAGCGTTGCTCGCAGGGGCACTAGCCGAGTTGGCCGCTGGCGTCAGGCCTTCATTCGAAAGGCTCGATGGGGCCGCGCTTTTATCTTCAAGATTGGAGAAGGCATCGGGCGATGCTTCATCATTAAAGCCGCCTTCACTCACATCCTCTTCCAAAGCATTTTCAAGATTGCTGCCATTGTTGGTCGCATTGTTCGAATTGCTGGAGGCATTGCCGGAATTTAAATTGCTGCCGACGCTCGTGTTGTTGAAATTATTGGTTGCGGTATTGCCGGAATTGTTATTAAGGTTATTGCCGCCGTTACCATTTATATTCGCATTTCCCTCTGCACTCTCATTCTCAAAGTTATTCTCAAGATTATCCTGAGCAACACCAAAGAGCGTACTGCGGCTGATGATTTCACCCGTACGGCGACCAAGGATAGGCGTTTTATCAAAGCTTTCTGGAAAGCCATCTTTTGCGTTTCTGATTCGTTTGGGCGAGATAAAGCTACGAATCGGCCGGAACTTGGGTTCCTCGCGAATCGCTGTCATGTACCGGGGCACACCGACAACCGGGAGCTTGGATGCAACCGTTTTCGGTTTTGCCAGAGGAGCGGATTGATCGATTTTGAGACTGACGGCCCTATCTTTGACTTTGCCTTTAGCCAGATCAAGCTCGTTGAAATAACGCTGAGGAATGTCGTAGGATAAAATAAAGTTGCCGGCTTTTTCGTAGAAGCCCGGCGACACTTTATCGCGATGGGTGATCACAAGATCAACAACGCCTTCGGCCTCGCGATTTTTCATACGGATATAAGCGACCGGTGATCGAAACTCGCTGGAATTAACATCCCACTTAATCTTTTTGCGAAGCTGAGTGTGATAGAACCGAAGGATCAACTCACTTTGGTTGCTGCGATTGGTCGTTTCAAATATTTCGTATTCAGGACGACCGATCGTTACGATCTCAAGATTAAGCTTCTTCATAGTCTCGTTGATACGATAGCCAACCCAGTGAAGAGTCGATGGCGTCGATTCCACATCTCGGCCGATCGCAACGGGAGGCGCGGGCGGAGCTTGGACGGGCGCGGGCAAAGCAGCCTGTGCAACCGGGGCTGGTGCCGCAGCCGGCACAGCATTCGCCACGGGAGCTGCGTTAGGCGCTAGATTTTCTGTTGAAATATTCCCGGATGCGTTAGAAGCAAATGCATTTTGCTCGGTCGCGGTATTTTTGAAAGCGTTGATGGCTTCGTTACCGGCGGCTGCAGCCGCAGCATTCGTGGCTGCAACATTGGCCGTTGAAGGAGCGGGATTATCCAGAAATTCTTCAGCCGCGAGATTATCCTCAAATCCGCCGAGGTCTCCCTCAACATTAGCCGCTGGCCCACCCGTGTTATTTGCGAGCGAATTTTCATTGGACGTTTCGTTATCAAAATCTTCGTCGCCTTCATTCATCGAACCATCGTCATCTTCATTCAGATTACTGGAGCCCGAGTTATTTGCGAGAGCGTTATTGCTTTGGTTGCCGCTATTGGCCGAAGCCGTGTTAGCGTTCGATTCGACCGCTCCCTCGATGCTTTGGTTGAGCTTTGCATCGTTGATAGGCGCATTCCCGCTTTCCGCATTGAGCGGACTCGCAACATCATCCGGCGTTGCGCAGGAGGCAAGCGGAAGAAAACTGGACAGTGTGAGGAGCCTGAGCAATTTGCGAGCGATCATAAACTATACCCCATGGCCTTGAATGCCAAAATTCAATTACTTACTGCTAGCACCAGGACGTGTTGACGAAGATTCTGTTTTCGCAGGAGGCACAGCTGCAGCGTTAGGAACCACTTGAGCCGCAGCAGCTCCCGCTGCGGCAGGCAGAGCACCACCCGCTGCATTTGGATTTCTAGGACCAGGATTTAACGGACCCGCAGGCAAAGCGCCTGGTACTCCGGCAGGCGCTGCAGGAGCCGTAGCGGCAGGCGCTACAGGAGCGGGAGCTTTAGCAGAACTACCCGCAGGAGATTCCATATCCGGAAATTGCGCATCTTTACCCGGCTCAAGTTTAATCGTCGTCTTTGCGACTTTAACCCCTAGGCCGAACTCCATGCGCGAATCTTCATACTCACGGACACCGTCTTTACGAAGTTTATAGAGCCTGACAAGTATGGTGTCGCGTTCGATGCCAAGGACCTTACCCGAGGAGATAGGATCGCCGATCTTGATGATAACGCCTTCTTTTTTTGGCGTTGCGATAACAGCACGGAATTCGCCTTCCGCGGTTTGCCAAACACCCTTCACCGCGAGCGCCGACAAGGGATAAGCTTGAAGCGGACTCGTTACTGTAATTTCTTTGGAACCCGGCGTTTGTTCTTCAATCGGAGCATTCTCCACAAGCTTGGCTTCGACTTTTCTCAAACCGGGAGACATCGTGAAGGGATCGGGTTTACCAAAGGATGCGTAAGTGTATTCACTGGTCGGCTCGATGATGTCTTTCACCTTGAGTCCGCCCGTGAGATTAAGCTTAGGAACGTTACTCTGGTTTTCCCAGTTATCGTCCACTTCTTCCATATCCACTTGATTGAGATCTAAAACCTTGGTCTTCTCGTCTTTCGCATACACGCGCGGACTCGCGCTAACGACAGCGCAAGCGGCAAGGAGTAATTTAAAAGCAGACCTTAAGACCATGGATTAAACACCTTTGAAAAGAATGAGCTTAGCGTTGCAGTCGACTCGTTTCGAAGTTTCAGGCAAAGGCGCTTCCTTGCCTTCTTCGATTTTGACTTCGCTGTCTTCGGGCACCGAGAAGGTGATGTTGCGCAGATGCGTAAGGTTCTGCATATGAACCAAGCGATCCATAAAACGCATGGTATTGGCAAAGGTACCGTTCATGATGAGTTCGACCGGCATCTCCTTGTACTCAACTGCGCCTTGAGCCATAGACGCAATGCCAGGCGTGAACTTGACAAGCTTGACGTCAAATTCTTTTTCAAGGCCGCCTAGGAAGGCAAGAATCGTATCGATCTCAATACGATCGGGTAGAAACTCTTTCGCCTTAACCAACTCGCCCTCGATCTCGGACAGCTTGGCTTCCAACGCAGGCAATTCCGCTGCTTTTTGCCGCGCATCTTCGAAGGTCTGACGCTCGGCGGCGTAGTCCGATTCAACCTGAACACGGCGGACTTCGAGACTGTCGCCCGTATCCATCCAAAGATAGACGGCAGGCAACAAACCTACGGCGGCTAGGAGGCCGTAACGCATCTGCGGTTTGAGCGCGCGGTACTTGTCGCTTAATTCTTCTAAATCCATCTTGCCCTCTTTATCGCCCAAATCGCGCTTTAGTTCACACGAGCCTGACCGGTCTTTCTAAATTCATCGATGAACTGGCTGAACTTACCCTCAGGCTGAACCTCAGGCTTTTCCTTAAAGCTCAGGATGAGTTTGAAGCTCAAGTATTCATCCTTACTCGCCTCAGACTTCTCCGTACTAATTGCCGAAAAGGCGATAGACACATCGGAGAAGAACAGCTGAGTTCGAAGGTCACTCTTTTCGAACGCTTGGTTCTGCGTCGCTTTGAGAGACAGCATAAATTCGGCGATTGAGATGTTATCGATCGCCATTCCGCTGATTTCAATATTCACCGGGAATTCCACATTGCCTCGCATGGCAGTCAGATCCGTTCCGACACCGGATTGTCCAGGAGGCGGCGTACTCCCATCGCCGGCCGGTGGTGGGGCTCCATCGATCTGAACGGGGACCGGAGGGGGTGCCGAAACACTTTCGTCTTTCTTTTTATCGACGAAAGCGAGGCCTGTGAGCCAAACCTTCTCCGGTTTCAAATTTTGAATGTTTTCCATCAGGATGACGGGAAGGTAGCGCATAAGCTTAGATTCTGTGATGCGCTGAAGAGCCGTTTTACGCGTATCCAGAGTTGCGATTTTCTGATTAAGATCATTGAACTTTGCAACTTCGGTCTGCAGGGCTGCGGTTTCCGCCGTCATATTAGCTTTTTCAGCCTCTTTGGCCGCGATTTCCGCTTCGACAGTCGAAATGTAGAAGTATGCGCCGCCAAAGGTTAGAAAGACGACGATCGCAATGATCACAGCATCGGGAACCCACCAGCGCGGATTATCGAGTTCTTCGAAAGGAGTCAGGTTAATTTTAATCATCAGCCCATCTCCTTTTATTTGATTTCTGAAATATCGCGGAGGCCTAATCCTACCGAGATGCCAAAGAGCGATCCTTGGGTCATGATGTAGTCCATATCGATGCCCGAGGGTTGAATATCAACTCTTTGAAATGGGTTGATCGTTTGCACAGGCGCTCGGAGTACCGAACTCAAGGTCGTTCCAAGATTGAGCGTGCTCGCCGCGCCACCGCACAAAAAGATGTGATCGACTTTTTCAAACCGACCCGTCATCTCTTCGGTCATGAAGTAAGTAACAGTCGTATGAATCTCCGCCGCGAGCTGATCATTGATCTCCTGAATCGCTCCGCGAATACGCTCACCAATCGCCTGATCGCCCATCGAAGCCGAGATCTTCAAAGTCTCTGCACTTTCAAAGTCGAGCTTCAGAAAGTCCGCGACGCGCTGAGTAATATCGTGGCCGCCCATAAAGATTTCGCGGCTGTAGAGAAATTCGCCGTTGAAAAGAAAGACGATCTGCGTGGACGAAGCGCCCAAATTGATCGCCATCGTAAGGGAGTCGGCGATGGGATAATTGAAATCAAACATATTGGACAGACAAAAGAAGTCGCAGTCGGTGATGCCGACCTTCATGC
>JAZKGL010000015.1:0-10348 GCA_040385935.1 Bdellovibrionota bacterium | reverse complement strand
TCGAACAAGGACTTTAAATTCATACAACTGTCGCTCGCTTACGAGGATCGGAGGAGGAAATTCTCAAGATTTTCGAGGGTTCGCCGATATATAACAGGCAGGGTTAACCCTAGGACCAGACTAGAAACCATAGAGAAAGTATCGTGAAATCACCATCCAAACGCGCAATGAAAATACTCGTCGCCGAAGGCGCCTTTAAAGGCAATGGGCCGATTGCACAGCTTTTCCAAACAGCTTCATTCCATGATAACCCAGATTTCCCCCTGGCGATAGATGCGGTCCACGTTGCCGAAAACACCACTCAACTCCTTGAAATATTTCAAAGTGAGCACCCCGATGTCGTGCTCATAAATGGTGATGATTTAGGCGCGCGTGCCTTTGATTTGTGTCGTTCCATTAGAAAGCTTGAAAACGACAGACATTCCGGGATCATCTTCTACAGTCAGCTCGGAATCGAGCAAAGCAACGTTGACCTCGATAAGGTTTTAGCCGTTGGCGCTGACGATCTTATCGATCATCAAGTGGGCGAACACGAATTTTTAGGCCGTCTGCATTCGGTCTACCGTTTCAAACTCATGACCGACCGCCTACGTTCCGCTAACCATCAGCTCAAACTGCTCAGTCTCACCGACGAACTCACAGGTCTGAGCAACATGCGTTCGTTTAATATCGAATATCAAAAGCTGATTAAAGACTGTCGTGACGGAAAGAATGGTCTAGGCCTCATCATGTTCGACCTCGATAAATTCAAGAGCATCAACGATACAGCAAACCATCTGGTGGGTAGCTTTGTCATTTCCGAGATTGGATATCTTCTTCGCTTCTCTGGAGTTTTGACCGAAGATTCCCTCGCTGCCCGTTACGGTGGTGATGAGTACATCGTTGCGATTCCCTCGGGCGATGTTCGAAAAGTCTGGGAAGTTGCGGATAAAATGCACGAACTCATTCTTCGCAGTGTGTTCAAGAAAGAGCAGTACAGCTTTAAGCTCACCGCCAGCTTTGGTGTAGCCTTCGCCGATCCTGGGTTTGAAGGAAAGTCAGATGACTTGATCCGTGGCTCTGATCTCATGCTCTACCGCAGTAAACGCCTCGGCCGTAATCAGATCAATGGACTCTACGTCCGCTATCCGATCGACTTTGAAAACATTGGCGAAAGTCATCTCATCGACCGTGACACGCTTTTCAGCACCCCCACGAAAAAAACAATTTAACGAAAAACCCTTGAGGAAATCGTCGACCTGTCCGATAGTAAAAGTGATAATGGTTATCATAATTATCATCATCTTGATCGGGACAGGTTATTTTCTTGAACCATTTCATCATTTTAAGCCTCATCTTATGCGCTTTTTCGACCCAAGTCTTTGCGGCTGATGCTGTTGAGGAGGTCGTTGTGACCGGAACCCGTACGCCTCACACGCGATGGGACAGTCCGGTGCCGACCCAGACTTTTGTCGTTAATGATGAAACCTTGCAGCATTACCACAGTGTCTATGAACTCCTGGCTCGCGCGCCTGGTTTGGATGTTGTCGATGGCGTTCGTGGACAATCCATTCGCCTTGATGGACTGGATGCTAAATACACTCTCGTACTCATCGATGGTCAAAGACTCGGTGGACGTATCGATGAAGCCTATGATTTACGAAGCATCGAACTCGATGGTGTTCAGCGAGTCGAGATCATTCGAGGAGCGGGATCAGCGCTTTATGGGTCCGACGCGATCGGTGGTGTGATCAACATCATCACAAGACATTCAGTAAAACATCGCGTGCGTATTCATGGCGATACCAACGGGCAAAAGGATGCCTTGATCGGTACGGGTTTCCAAGGGGAATCCTCTTCGGTAAGCATCGACGTTTATGGCAACAATGATAAACCTGTTCAGCTTAACGGCTCTGAGGCTACGAGCTTCAGTGGGTCTAAAAAATACGGAACCCAAATTATTCCCCGCTACACAAGTGACAACTGGGATATCAAAGGGCGACTTCAGGGAAGCAAGGAAATATTAACAGCGACCGAGCTTTCGCCCGCCGGCGCAGTGCTCAAGCGCGAGAATAAAATTACACATTCGACTATAGGCGTAGAGCCTAGTCTTTATCTTGAAAATGAGTCGGAGCTTCGATTCACTTTGAAACAAGATCAGTCGGAAGATGATTATACTCAAAAGCTTCGTCGCAC
The DNA here is from genome assembly GCA_040385935.1 of Bdellovibrionota bacterium. GTDB lineage: Bacteria > Bdellovibrionota_B > Oligoflexia > Oligoflexales > Oligoflexaceae > Oligoflexus. The sequence goes on along the minus strand of JAZKGL010000015.1, from coordinate 8,173 downwards.
AGGGGCTGTTCAAACCGAGCAGGAAACGATGGAGCGTATCCTTGAGAGTTCTCTGACTTATATCAAGCCACTTGGTATTCACTTATTAAATAGCGGTGTACAAATCATCGATGAAAATCTGGAATCCGACCGATTGCTGCAGGACAGTGTTGATCGCAACCGAACGGCCTTTTATATTCAAGACGAAATCTCCCTTTACGACCGAAAGTTTTCCATTATCCCCTCGATACGGCAAGATTATGATACGCAGTATGATAATCATACGAGTAAGAAACTCTCACTGCGTTATGCGCCGGACGACTCGCAAGCCTTGATGATTTCCTACGGCGAAGGGTATCGGGCCCCTAGTTTCAAAGAACTCTATTTGCTTTTTGAGAACACCTCAGTCGGCTATGTGGTCGAAGGCAACGATGAGCTGACGCCTGAGAGTTCGCGTAATGTTCACCTCCAATATAATCTTCGCGATCAAGGCCGTTGGTCGATCGGTATTGGAGCGTTTCATACTGTAATTAAAGATCTCATCGAAGACGTGCTTCTCCAGCGGGATGCCGCTGGGCAAATGCGCTACTCATACGAAAATATTTCGCGAGCTGAGACGGCTGGCGCCGATTTAAGCTTAGCGTTGCCGATGAGCGATCGCTTTCACCTGCAACTTGCTTACGGATATCTCTACGCGCGAGATCTCAGTCGTCAGGTCGCCCTTTTGCGGCGATCGAAACATTCGCTTTCCTACGAGCTTTCGTATCGCAAGGATCGATTCACCTTAGCGAATCAGGTGAAATGGCAAAGCGCGCGGGAGCCTAATGAGAAGGCCGATCTTGCCAACGATAAGGCCATCGTCAATGGCGACCTTAGTCTGAGTTATCGTCAGGATTCGTCCTGGCTCTATTCGATAGCTATACAAAATCTTGGGGGAAGTTCGGGTGATGCTTACTGGATCATCCCGCGACGTAGCCTAAGTTTCTCACTCACTTGGATACCCTTCACATAAAGGACAATTTTGATGAAATCACTCGCAATCGTTTCGGTAGTTTTGCTCGCACTCACTCAGTTTGCGTGTTCGGATTCTGGACGTTCCTCGGATAACAATGCCGATAGTAACCCCATCGCAGCCCCTGCTCCCGTTGTCGATTCGACGACGACTCTACCGCCAGCTGAAGCAACAACTGGCGAAGGCGATGCGATCGCTGAGCCACCAGCAACCCCTCCTAAGGACTCAGCGGCTGACGTAATTGTTTATCCAGTTGTGGCTCTTGGGATCGATGCGACCAGCAAGACTGCGTGGACTCATTTTGATCTCGACTCAGGCAAAGTAGTCGCTGAAACCGACGTTTCTTGGGACCTCGCTTTCAAACGCACATCGATTAAGATGAACAGTAACGTGAAAGCTCAAGTTCTAAGGGATACGGCTTTTGAGGCTGTCGCAGCCGCGCCGGCCGGTGCTTATACTGCCGATGCTCCTGTTGTGGGTGGACCTGAGACGGATGGTCTATTCTTTCATACGCCTAGTCCTTGGTACGAGTACAATATGGAAACTCACGTGATCAGTCCGCGCAACTCCATTTATGTGGTGAAGTCCAACGGCGGACATGACGTTAAAGTGCAAATCGTTGATTACTACAACGCCGATCGTTTGCCTGCCTTTATTCAAACCAAGTCGCACATCCTCGGCCTCAGCGCCGCCGCGGAATAAGGAGATCGGTATGCGTATCGTATTCGCGAGCTTTTTATTCGCAATGTCGGCTACGGCTTTTGCCGAGACGCCAAGAATCATATCGCTGGGTGGTGGTATCACGGAATTGGTTTGCGCCCTTGATGCCTGCGATAAGATCGTCGCTGTTGACACGAGCAGCACTTTTCCTGAGAGCCTTAAGGCACTTCCTAAGGTAGGCTATGCGCGCAATCTATCGGTCGAGGGCATAGTCGCCCTCAAACCAACGATGCTCCTCCTCGATGCCGATGCTGGTCCCCCTCACGTTATACAAAAACTTGAAGCTCTGAAGATTCCAATAACCAAGGTGAATAGCGGCTCGAAACTCGAGGATGCGCGCGTGCGTATCAAAGAAGTGGCTGCAGCCCTAGGAACGCCGGACAAGGGCGAAAAATTGTTAAAAGAATTTGATACTAAGATTGCCAAGCTTTCCTCCTACCAAAACGAAAAGGTAAAGAAACGAGTTTTGTTTATTTACGCTCGTGGCGGCAAACATCTGATGGTCGCCGGAGATAATACTGCGGTGTCCACTCTTCTCACACTGATGGGTGCGCAAAATGCGATTCAAGGCATTGACGGCTTTAAGCCACTCACGGCCGAAGCGGTCGCAGCCGCTAAACCTGATGTCATTCTTATGACCCAGTCCGGTGCCGAAAGCATCGGTGGACGTGATGCAGTATTTGCTCTTCCGGGTATAAAGATCACACCGGCAGGCGCGAATAAAAAACTTTTTTTGGACAGTGATCTCGAACTCCTGACGATCGGACCTCGTACGGCGGATGTAATTGAAGCGATGCACACTGAACTCGGTTTGAAAGGGTAAGTATGAAACGCCAAGGGATAGCTATACTCGGCCTCGTGCTAGGCGTGCTGTGCATAGCCTATTCCCTTCGTTTGGGCGCGATTCCCCTCACTTGGGCACAAACCTTCGATGGTGTATGGGGTAAGGCGGACGAACAAACGAACATAATCATCCACGAACTTCGTTTGCCGCGGGCGCTGATGGCTGCGCTGTCGGGTGGCGTTCTTGCAGCCTCGGGTGTCATTGCCCAGGCTATCCTGCGAAATCCTATGGCTGCTCCTAGCCTCATCGGAATTTCAGCTGGAGCGGGATTTGCCGCAGCCCTCGCAATTGTTTTGCCTATACCGTTTCTTATGCTGCTGCCTTCGATCTGGATGCTTCCCTTCGCGGCTTTTCTAGGAAGTGCCCTAAGTGCTGGGCTTGTCTTTAGTCTTGCGCGGGGATCGGGACGAACCGATACGGGGATGATTTTGCTTGCCGGTCTGGCTATCAATAGTCTTGCGGGTGCGGGGACTGGTCTTCTCACCTTTGTTGCTGATGACCCTCAACTTCGAAATATTAGTTTTTGGAATCTCGGCAGCGTTGCTGGTGCCGAATGGTCGCAAATTGGAGTTCTATTGCTCTTCAGTCTGCCTTTGATCGTGAGCGTGTTGAACTCAGGCGCCACGTTGAATGCTTGGATGCTGGGCGAAGAAGAGGCTCAGCTCCTCGGGGTATCGGTCGAAAGACAAAAGCGTCTGCAGATGATTGCTATCGCGTTGGCTGTCGGGGCTTCTGTTTCGTTTACCGGCGTGATTGGTTTTATCGGTTTGATCGTTCCCCATCTTCTTCGTTTCCTGATTGGACCAGATCATCGTTCGCTCCTTTTGCAAAGTTTTATCTGGGGAGCTGTGCTTTTACTCGTCTCCGACCTGATCGCACGCGTGATCGTCGTTCCTTTGGAGCTTCCTATCGGCATCGTCACCGCTCTGATCGGTGCTCCTTACTTTATATTTCTACTGAGACAACAGTATCAAAGGAGTCGCGTGTATGATCCTGCTTAAAGATATACAGGTGCAAAAGTCGTCTCGCGTTCTGCTTGATGTTCCTCACCTTCGACTGCTCGGCGGGAAGGTCACGGTGATCTTAGGCGCAAATGGTGCGGGAAAATCCACACTTCTTCGTGTTCTGGCTGGTGCGATCAAACCCGATCAAGGCGAAGTTCTGCTGTTTGGGCAACGATTGACAGAATGGAACACGAAAAAGCTCGCACAATCGCGGGCTATGCTCTCGCAGCATTATTCGATGCCGTTTCCTATGTCGGTGAGAGAACTCGTGGCCATGGGCCGCTTTCCCTATCTGCGCAGCCGGCGAGACGAAACGATGGTTGATGAGGCCATGGCCGAGATGGAAGTCTCTCGATTTGCGGGCCGATCGATCCAAACTCTCTCGGGCGGTGAGCAGCAAAGAGCGCATATGGCTCGTGTCCTACTTCAACTCAAATCTGAGGATGAAGATGCTCCGCGTCTTTTACTTTTAGACGAACCGGTGTCCTCGCTCGATATCGTCCATCAGCGGACCTTGCTGAATAAAGCGCGTGATGCGGCACGCTCGGGGTATACCGTGGTCATTGTCCTTCACGACATCAATCTTGCCGGTGATTACGCTGACCAATTTCTGCTTATGAAAAAAGGCAAGATCATAGCGCAAACCCATTCACTCGATCCCGAGCTGCTTGGCGAAGTCTTTGATACGCCTATGCTTCGAATCGCGGATACCAACCATGATAAACACTACTTTTTTGCCGGCGCGGCTCGCTAACGAGGAGATTTTATGCCATTACTTTCCACACATGAGACTAAGTTAGATTTCAAAACAACACTTGCCGGCTATCGCGTGAGTCATCACGGGGCGAGACCCTACGATATCGCGCAGGCTCTCAATGTAAGCGAGCTGCAGGTTCTCATGTATTCGACCGATATCATGACTGTCACGCCGCTGGACATCGGCTTTGCTGAGCTGTTTGAAAAATTCGCGGATCTCGGCTTTTGCATGGCTCTCACACGAAACGATTCGACTGTGAGTGAGGTGAAAGGCGTTTATGGAAAACCGAGCTTTCACGGTCCGATGGGCATGGTGCATCACGATACGATCGATCTGCGCATGTTTACGAATAGCTGGGGCTTTGTCGTAGCTGTCGAGCAGATTAAAGGTCAGGATGCACTTAGAAGCTTTCAGATCTTTGATAAGCAAGGTCGAGCGATTCACAAAGTTTATCCTCAAGGGATAAGCTCAGAGGCGTGGCAAAGCGTGCTCGAAAAGATTCCACCGCGCGTTCTCTCTTTGCAGGATATAGAACCTAAGATGAACTCCGCCCCTCTACAGTCGGTCCCTGACATCGATGCTGAGGCCCTTCGCAGCGATTGGCTCAAGCTCGAGGACACGCATGATTTTCACGCGCTGCTGCGAAAGCATAAAGCGGATCGCCTCATGGCCTTTGAACTGGTCGGTCAGGATCTGGCACGCGAAGTTCCTGTTCAGGCTTTGGTCGATGTGATTGGGGCGGCTCGTAAAGCTGAACTGTCTTTTATGGTTTTTGTTGGAAACGGAGCGATGATCCAGATTCGTAGCGGCGTTGCGAAAGAAACCCGAATGCTTGGCTCGTGGTTTAACATACTCGATCCTGACTTTAATCTTCACGTGAACATGCAAAAGCTCAAACACGCCTGGCTCGTGAATAAACCGAGTCGTCACGGAGTTGTGAGCAGTCTTGAAGTCTTCGATGAACAGGGGGAACTGGCTCTCACGCTCTTTGGGTATCGAACAGATAATCTTCCTGTGGACCCCTCCTGGGCCAAGCTCCTCGACGCCGCTATCGCCGGCTGTAAAATCCGCTAGAAATAGTGCCGAAACATTGAAATTAGGGGGTCTATCCCCCTAATTTCATGATGGAATAATCAGCTGGTAAAGTAATCAGGAACTCGGCCGATAGCCTTAAATGTCAGTGATATGACTAGAGGAATGTGTCATGGCTAAAGTTCTAAGCCCCGTATCTGCGATCTCGAACCTATCCGAATTAACAGGATTGGGCCGAACCAGTTCGATCACTCTTCCTAAAAGGCGTTATTGGAAACAGATCAGTCTCAGCGCACTCACGTTTGTGGTCTTAAGTCTTGCCTGTACCTTTGCAGCAACGTCCGACCTTTGGCTAAGTGATGAGAGCATCGATGATTCCTTCGGTGACTTGCAAATCGTTCCGCTCGCTCCCAATCCAGACAAGATCCCGGCCGAGTTCCGGACTCAGGACGTTGTCACAGATGGACCTGTGATGGTCGAGCCTCCTGCTCCTCTTCCGAGCAAAACGAAAGTTAAGCCCACGTTAAAATTTAAGTCGGCAAAAGTGAAAGCGACACGCGCGTCGCCTAAGGGGAAACTTACCCAGAAAATGATAACTCAAACCAAGAAATCTTCGAGAGTCCAGCCGTGAAACCTTTTTAAGCAGGATGGAAATTACCATCCTGCTTAAAACCTATCCCATTCTTCTCACCTAATTTTCTGCAAAATTTATATTCGACGCTCCGACAAAAGTGTGGCTTATGCCCTGCATTTATTGAAAGCATTCTGCATAACCCTTGTCACACGCACAGTTCATTTTTAAAGTTTAAGATAAGATTAAGATTCAAATGATAAAGTTTCAGCGTTGTTTGCCCCCCAATTTACTCTCTTAATAATTGCCGCAGAATTTAGCCCGCGTTATAGCTGTTCATGCAGATAAAAACTTCTGCAAAATCTTTCTCCAAATCAAAAGGAAACGTTCCTTATGAAGGGACACGCTATGCGTTTGTCTTTAATTCCCTGCGGCTTTTCTCTTTTTTTCCTCGCTCTTGGCTGCGGCGGTGGTGGGAGTGGAGGAGGAAGCGATCGCTCAGTTCCGATCAGCGCGAGTGCTCCCGGACAGACAGATCCCAACGGATTGCCAGTGACCTCGACCAATGCGAATGAAGACGGGAGCACCGCTGAAGATTCACTAGCCGAAAGTGCTAGCGGACCCCTTCTTCCCCCAACAACGATCGCGCCTCTTCCTTTCGTCTATCAGACGGAAGAACTGGCCGCGACGCGCGAGGTGTTCGATGACTTTGGTGAGCTGACGATCGATCCTGCGCTTATCAATGAAGCGGGGGAGAATAAAAGTACCATTTTGAAAATACCGGATGCAAACCTCCCTTGGTCTGCCTACTGGTATCCTAAGCGCGAAGACCAACTTTTTAACGGTAATAGCTCACCGACCTTTAAGCTCGATGACTATCTTCGCAAATTCGGGATCGAGAAGTCGGTCCAAGCTTGGGAGCAGTCCAACTATAGCCCGGGTGCTGCCGAGTGGGAGGGCCTTTGCGATGCGTGGGCGGTGGCATCTGTTCTGACAAAAGAACCAAAACAAAAGGTTCGTGTGTTAGGCGTAGACTTTACACCGAGTGATCTCAAAGCCATCGCGATTAAATACTTTGAAGGTTATCCAAGCAAAATCTATGGCCGCCGCTATCAAGGTTCGGCCAGCACGGATGGACAGATTCAGGATCTAAGACCCGAGGCGTTTCATAAGCTTGTTGAAGTAGTGATAGGCATACAAAAAAAACCGATCGTGATCGACGAGGACCCTGGTCCCGAAATCTGGTCGAAGCCGATCTTTCGTATGAGCTTTAGCTACACGCGTGATCCTGACTATTCCAATGCGATTCTTGTGAAGGCGTTTCCATGGATGATTCGTCAGCGAGCCTCGGTTTCGGATGACCCAACGTCGATCAACAAGGATCTCGCAGCGCCGCAGTATGAATATCGCTTATTCTATGAGCCGGGTACCAACCCACTTAAGATTTTGGGCGGCGAGTGGATAGGTCCGAGCATTAACTTTCATCCCGATATGGTATTTCTGCCGAGCGCGACAACCAACGTAAAGCAGTCTAACACCGGCGTTCAAAAGAACAATGAAGAGATCCGAAAACTCTTGGTCAAGGTTAATATGTTAGCCGAATGACCAAGGTTGGCCCATAACACACTTAGGTAAAGGAATTGAACATGAATCGTCTAGTCATCGCTGCACTCTGTTCTGCTTCTCTTTCAATCGCTCCTTCCTTGTTCGCTGCATCTCCGAGCCAGAATCTAGATCTGGCTGGCCTTAAAGTAAAATGCAACGAATTGCAGGCGAATGAGCAGCTCAAGCCCTTTAAAGCCGTCGTGAGTTGTAAACAAACATCAACCGAGTGGCGTCCGTCTCAAGCCGAGGCTGATCCTACTCAAATCGCAAACTTCAAAGAAGTAGGCGCATCGTTCACATTGAAAGGCTACGAGGTTCCCTTCAAATCCGAAGCTATAGAAATACCGTCTTCCTTTGTCTCATGCTCCATTCTTGAACAGGTTCGTAAATCGGTTCCTGCTGTCGATATTGAACTGTCGTGCGAAGCTCTAAATTCCGTAGATAGCATCGCCGACCTTTGTGCACCGGCAATCGATGCGCGTGTGGATGCTGATCCTAGTATCGTGTTCGAAGAATTAACTGGTGCGACTTATAATTCGTGTAGTGGTAAGAAATAAGTATAGAAAATCGGGTGTCGGTGGACAATTTTGTGCGTTTAAGACTGGAGGGCTTTATATGGTGCGTTTTCCCTCGGGATAGCGCTTCGCTG
>JAZKGL010000014.1:0-5168 GCA_040385935.1 Bdellovibrionota bacterium | reverse complement strand
AAAGATCTTTCGGAAAAAGTTCACGAGAATAAGCGCCCCATCGTTTTGAACTACAAAAGTTCTTACGATCGGAAAATTATTCATATGGCTTTGGATAAAGATGAGCGAGTCTATACGAAGTCGATTGGCACGGGGCCAAATCGTAAACTGATGATTTTGCCGATTCGCAAAAAAGGTGAGATCATCAACGAAGCGGATGCCGCTGAGCTTTCAGATGAACCGTAAGCCTGGCTCGCATAATTTAAAAGACTCTTATAGCCCGGCTGACGCCGGGTTTTCCGTATTGGCCGAACCGATCGCGGCTCTTGCGACTGCGCCCGGTGCAGCGGCTATTGCGGTTATTCGCATGAGCGGCAACGGCACTTTGCATTTGATTGAGACCTTGCTGCAGCGACGCTCGCGCTCTGCGCCTCGGGTAATGGCGATGGCTAAGTTTATTCATCCTGAGACTCAGGAGACGCTCGATGAACTTATGGTTGCGACATTTGTTGGGCCAGCCTCGTTCACGGGTGAAGATTCAGCAGAACTTTTCTGTCACGGCGGACCTTACATCGTACAAAGAATTCTGCAGACGCTGTTCGCTTTTGGCTTTCGTCAGGCCGATCCGGGTGAATTCACACGCCGCGCTTTTTTGAATGGAAAGATGGATCTATCTTCGGCCGAAGGTATTAAGCAGCTTGTCGAAGCCGGTACTCATCAGCAGTGGATTGCGGCCAGACAGCTTGCAACGGGAAGCTTCTCGGAGACGATTGAAGAGCTTCGTTCAAGGCTGATTGGCACTTTAGCCTTTCTTGCTGCGCGCATCGATTTTCCCGACGAGGGTGATACTCAAGACGTTGCTCTTGAAACTGTCATTCATAAAGTTCGTCAAGTGTCCTCCCAGCTCGATAAACTGGAAGCGAGTTATCAATCGGGACGTATCGCCGCGCAAGGCCTTATGGTGGCCATTATCGGTCAGCCTAATATGGGCAAATCCACGCTTATGAATACTCTTTTAGGTCATGACCGCGCGATCGTGAGTGAAAAGGCCGGAACGACGCGTGATTATCTGGAAGAGCCTTGTCGTGTTCGTGGGCGATTGATTCGGTTGATCGATACGGCAGGCGTTCGTGAGACGAAGGATACGATCGAAAAACAAGGCGTTGAAAAAGCGAAAAAATTAGCCGCTGAAGCCGACCTCGTTTTGCTCCTCGTCGGTCGCGATGCCGATGATGCCGCGTATAAAGAAATGGAATCACTTGCCCATGAAATAGGCGAATCGAAATGCCTTCTCGTGCAAACCAAAGCCGATTTAAAAGCCACCTCCAAAAAATTGGCTCTCAGCGAGAAGAATTTTGTCTCGATATCGTGTCTTCAGTCGCAGGGTCTTGAGCAACTCGAAGATGAGATCGTGAGACGCGTCGATGGATTCGTCGGAACCCTTGATGAGAAACCCTTTGTAAGCTCAGCTCGGCACCTCGCAGCGATCATCGAAGCCAAAAGCTTTCTTGATCAGTTTTATGAGGGAGTTGAATCAGGCGCTTACGATGAAATGCTCGCATTTGAACTCCAGAACGCTTCGCGTGCACTCGGTAGCATACTGGGAGTCGTTGATGTGGAAGACATTTTAGACAAAGTCTTCCATGAATTCTGCGTAGGCAAGTGAGACCTTGGCGGCTGCCTCTTTTCCCATAAAAATCGCTTAGACTTCAATTTATAGCCTCCTCTAAGATAGAATAGAAAGAAGCAGTCGGTCATCGGCTGCTTTTATCGACAACGATTCGCGAGGAGACCCTATGGGTATCGAGACTTTTTCGGCAGCTGTGAATGCACGTAAGTTTCCACTCGATTTTCCTGGGCATTTTATCGGTGGCGAGTGGGTGAATGAGGCGAAGTCGGAAGCTCTTCAAGGCTCCTTCAATCCTTCGCGTGGCGAGCCTATTGGGAAGATTCATCTGGGTCGTAAAACCATAGAAACGGCGATCGATGCTGCGGATCTTGCGCAAAAAGCTATTTTTGGCACTAGCCTTGAAGAGCGAATCGTTTCGCTGACTCGTCTTCGTGCGCAAATTGCTGACTACGAAGGTCTAGTTGTTGACGCCATGTGTCTCGAAGCTGGAAAGCCGCGCTGGGAGGCGGAGGCTGACTTTCGCGCCTCAATTCAGCAGCTGGATGCCATACTCGCTGAGAAGGATAGGATTCGTCAGTATCTTCTCGGTCCGGTAATGCTCGCTTGGCCGGGCACTGACTTTGAGCTTCGGTCCAACGGTATCACGATGGCCTTTCTTCCTTTCTCCACTCCCCTCGCGACTTTTGTTCAGTGTTTGGCTGGTGCGGTGATCGCGGGTTCGCCCTTGATTCTAATGCCCTCTTCGCACGCAGTTCTTTCCGGAATTTTGTTTGCTCATATCGTAGAGAAACTTGAGCTGCCTAGAGGCTCTGTAAATATCGTTTTTGGGAACTATCAAACTTTCCAAAAGTCACTGTCTGATAAACGGATACAGGCGGTAATCTATTCGGGATCGCGGGAGCACTGTGATGCGATCCGTCGTGATTATGCGGGCGCACTTTCTCGGGAGCTTTTATTGCAGTCAGGCGGGAAAAACGCGGTGATCGTAGCGAAGGATTCGGATGTGAAAGAGGCGGTTCGGCAAACGGTCTATGGTGTGATTAAAAACGCAGGGCAGCTCAACACTTCGACTAGCCGAGCGTATGTTCATGATTCGATGATAGAGGCTTTTAAAGAAGAGATCGTGCGCACCGTGCGTAACCTTTCGATCGGGCCAACGGACGGAAAAGAAAATCCGCATCTTGGGCCTCTTTACGCGCAAAAAGCCGTGGATAAATTCTTGCGTTATCAAACAATGGCCAAACGCGAAGCCACGGACACATGGGTCTGGGGTAAGAGCTTTAGCACGGGAACCAGCGGATACTTTGTTTCGCCGGGCATTCACTTCTTTGATGAACTTTCGCAGGCGAGTTCCTATCAAGCGAATGTATTGATGACGCCTGATGTTTCGGTTTATCGCTATAAAGATGTTGAAGAAGCAATCGCCGCGACCAATGATACTGAGGCCTCGCTTGTCACAAGTTTGTTTGGAGCGGCAGAGACCGTCAAACCTTGGGTTGCTCATCTCAAATCGCCCAATGTTTTGATCAACCTGCCTACGGTCGGCCTCGATGTGTTCCTGCCAGTGGCGGGTCGCAAACTTTGCGGCGATTATCGTTTGAACGGGCTTGGAATTGCCTTTTTACTCACATATCCGCAGGCTATTAAGGTTGGGCATTCTGACGGTCATGAATTTCACGCCTGGCCGGCACTAGACTGAAGCCTCTAAATGATGCTTTATAGGAGTTGGACTCACTGATGTTCGACTCCTATGAGGTGATTGCACGTGGAAGAGCAAGTTAATAAACTCGCAAAATATTGGGCCACTGCTCCAGTTTTTGACTCCAAAACACAAAAAGAAATCGGCGCTCTTCTTGAGGCTAAAGATACCAAAGAACTCGCGGAACGATTCTACCGGGACCTTGAATTTGGAACCGGCGGCCTGCGCGGGATCTTAGGCGCCGGCACAGCACGCATGAATATCTACAACGTGCGCAAAGCCGCTCAGGCCTTTGCCGACTATCTGAATTCCCATTTCAAAGATAAGCCGAACAAATCGATCGCGATCTCTTATGATTCGCGGCGTTTCTCTCGCGAATTTTCGGAAGCCACGGCTGAGGTTATGGCGGCAAATGGGATTACGAGTTACATCACAGCCGAGCTTCGGCCTACGCCTATCCTATCCTTTGCGGTTCGGCATTACGGTTGCCAAGGTGGGGTGTGCGTGACAGCCTCTCACAATCCACCGCAATACAATGGCTATAAGGTTTACTGGGCCACAGGTGGACAGATCGTTCCGCCTCACGACGAAGAGATTATCAGGCGCTACAGCGATCTTAAGAATTACGAAGATATTAAATTCATGGCGTTTGCGGACGGGTTGAAAAAGGGTTTGATCAAAGAAGTTGGTAAAGAGCTGGATGAAGCCTACTTTGCAGAACTTGTAAAACTTTCGGTTCGGGCAGGCGTTGGCCGCGAGAACTTTAAGATCGTCTACACTCCCCTTCACGGTACGGGCGGAAAGATCGTTCCTGAAGCGTTGAAGCGATTTGGCTTCAAAGATGTGACGATGGTGCCTGAGCAGGCTGAGCCCAATGCCGAATTCCCAACGGTTAAATTTCCTAACCCGGAAGAACCTGAAGCGATGGAGATGGCGATCAATCTAGGTCGCAAACTCAAGGCTGATCTGGTTCTTGGAACCGATCCCGACTCCGATCGAATCGGTATCGTGGTTCGTGAAGGCGAGGATTACCGCATATTTAACGGCAATCAAATCGGCTCGTTGCTCATCGACTTTTTCCTCTCGGGTCTTAAAGATTCGGGCCGGATGCCTAAGAATCCGCTCGTGATCAAAACCGTCGTAACCACCGAGCAGCAGGATAAGATCGCGGCTTTCTACGGCGCGACCTCTGAGGAAACACTCACCGGCTTTAAATGGATCTGCCAACTGATCGATGATATCGAGACGGGCAAAAACAAACCTCATCGTCAGTACGTCTGTGGTGGGGAGGAAAGCTATGGTTTTCTCGCTGGTACTCACGTGCGGGATAAAGATGCGGTGAGCGCCTGCTGCATCGCAGCTGAGATGGTGGCCTATTACAAATCCAAGGGCAAAACCCTGAGTCAGGTCCTCGATGAAATCTTCCTTCGCCACGGGGCCTACCTCGAATCTCTCCTCACAGTAACCCTTCCGGGTATGGACGGGGCCTCACGCATCGGCGAGATTATGAATCAGCTTCGTGCAAATCCTCCGAAGGAACTTGCGGGAAGTACTGTTGAAAAGTTCCGAGATTTGGAAAAAGGCCAAGAGCTTAATCTAAAGAGTGGGCAGAAGGCAGATATCCCTCTTCCGAGTTCTAACGTGCTACAATTTATCCTAAGCGACGGATCTAAAGTCAGTGCGCGTCCTTCGGGGACGGAGCCGAAGATTAAATTCTACTTTTCAGTCTTCAAAGATTTACCGTCCAAAGCTTCGGAAGCGGAGCTGTCGTCTGCTAAAGCTGGGTGTGCCAAGCGCATCGGAGAACTCGAGCAGGCATTTAAAGCATTGATTAACTGAAGGTGAGTCACGGGAAATGCC
>JAZKGL010000013.1:0-13241 GCA_040385935.1 Bdellovibrionota bacterium | reverse complement strand
CTTTGCTAAACTCAAACACGAAGGCGAGGAACTCGCTGTTCGTCAGTTGATCAAACAGCTCCGCCTGCCGGTCAACTTTCGCGAGCCCAAGACGTCGAGTGAAATGCTGACCTCACTCTCAAAGCAGGAGAAGGGCCGAATCGCGCTGAGTCTCTACTTCGCGCAGATCATGAATCTGCCTTTTGCTTGGCTTGACTTGCGCAGCGGGACTTTCGAATATCTGTCGCGTGAATGCAACTGGACGCCGGGCGCCTGGATCATGCGTTGGGACGAGGGTTTTATCTTCGCCCTTCGAAAAATTTATAAAGGTCATTTCACAGGAGATGATAGTCTTTACTTTGAGGGCCTAAAGGATCTTGAACTCGATCACGCAGCCGACGCATTCCGAGCCCACTTCGGCAACTTGTCGAAGCCCACTCAGTTTCGACTCAAAGATTTTCGGGATTCGTTTCACGAGATATTTTTGAGCTGCAAAGAGTCCCGGACTACTCTTCACCCAAACTTTTTTGCTCTGGGTCTGCTCCTGAGTTCTCTCTATGAAAATCTTGAGAGCCTTGGAGTCACCATCGATGTGAAAAAGGTTTTTCTAGCGAATCAACAATCCTAATCTATGAGGGAATTCATAATGGGTCTGAAAACTATCGCACTTTCATTGCTCGTCACTCTTTCGTCGTCTGCCCTGGCCCAATCAAAGAGCGGCCGTCCGGACGTTTATACGACGAGCGTTTTTAAAACCAAGGGCGATGTGTCTTTTGAAGCTGCAAAAAAGGCATTTGATGGCCTCAATGTTGTGCTGAATAAAACCAAGGGTTTTGAGAAGAGAAATCTCTTCTTCGACAAAGAGCAAAAGCTCTGGATTGACCAGATCAAATGGAAGCACGCTGACGTTGCAAAATCGGGGATTAAATCGATCGAGACCGATCCGGCCTATAGTGAGATTCAAAAGATCACGGACGGTAAGCCAGCTGCGATGTATCACGCCGAACGCGTTTCAGAACTGGACGCGCCTAAGTAATCTGAGTTTTGCAGCATTAACGGGTTCTCTGGGGAAAGAAGGCAGATCGTTTGGTGTCCATGGATAAACAATGGTTGAATTACCATCACCTTTATTATTTCACGGTCATCGCTCAGGAAGGAGCGATCGCTAAAGCCGCCAAACGACTCCGCCTAGGCCAACCCACACTGTCTACGCAGCTGAAGCAATTTGAAGATCACCTCGGTTTTCCTTTGTTCGATCGCAAGAAAAAGCGCCTTCATCTCACGCAGGCCGGCGCAATCGCGCTCGATTACGCCAACGAGATTTTTAAGCTCGGCAGCGAGATGATGGATACGCTAAACGATGGTCGACGCAGCGATCGAATGCGTATCCAGATCGGTTGCATGGACAGTATCCCTAAAGACTACGTTTTGCAGCTCATTCAGGCGGCGCAGGGATTTCAAAGCTGCCAGATCAGTTGTATCGAGGGTAGCTCCGAGCACCTGTTGGAAGAACTCAAGGCTCATCGACTCGACTTGCTGTTGACCAATCATCCTCTCTCGCAGACGAAGCTTGAAGGTATTTTCTCTAAGAGAGTCGGCCAGGCTCCTATTGCTCTGTACGGCGATAAGAAGTTTCAAAAGCTTTCGAAGAATTTTCCTCAGTCACTGAACGGCCAGCCGTTTATTTTGAGCAATCACAATATCGGACTGAGACGCTCGATCGAGCTTTACTTCAATCAGGTCGGTGTTGAGATCGACGTGATCGCTGAAGTTCAAGATACGAGTTTGCAAAAGCTGATGAGTTCGCACGGGCTAGGCATCGTTCCTCTCGCGGATAAAACCGTCGAGAGTTCGGCTGCGAAGGATCTCTTTGCGATTGGAGAATTGCCGGGGATATTCGAAGAAGTGTGGATGATCGTGGCCGACCGGAGACTGCAGAATCCGGTGGCCGAATTTTTACTGAAAGAATTTCAACTCTAAGGCGTGGTTAGAGGTCATCAAAGACTTTGAGCATACTTCGAGATGATCTCCATAGCGTCCTTCGTATCTGCATCATCGGGCACGAGTGCAAACCGCACATAACCTGTGATGCCCTCAGAGAGCCACTGCGAAGGACTTGCTATAACGCCACGCTCTGCCAAACGCAGACAGAATTCCACATCATCGACCGCCTTAGGAACCTTGCACCACAGATAAAACGTCGCCTGAGGTTTGGTCTCGATCATTCCGAGCTTTTGCAAGTAGGGAAACGCAAGATCGATTCGTTTTGAAAAGATCTTTCGTCGCTCTAGGACGTGCTCTTCATCCGTCCACGCGATCGCGGCTGCCTTTTGAATAGCGGTCGGCGTACCCACACCCATATTCGCTCGTGCCTTTGCTATCGCTGGCATAAGTCTTTGATCACCGATGATAAATCCGCTTCGATAACCCGTCATACCTGATCGTTTTGAAAGACTCATAAAAGCGATCACGTTTTCGTGGGTATACATAATCGGAGTGGGCGGTCTTCTTTTAATCTTGTCCCACTCAGGATCAAACATATCGATATAACAATCATCCGCTAAAAGAAGAACATCCTTCTCCTTACACCAAGCGATGATTTTCTTGAGGTGGGCTTCCTCCATCAAAGCGCCGGTTGGATTGTGCGGGTAATTAATCCACAAAGCTGCGCAATCGGCTTGAACGTCGGCAGGAAGATTCCAAGGCTCAGTTTGAAAGCCGTTCTTCTCGCTTAGGCGAATCGGATAAGGCGTGCCGCCTGCAAACAAAGTCGAACTGCGGTACACGGGATATCCAGGATCGGGGTAAGCAATCGTCTTTTTCCCACCGGCACGGCCAACGATATTCAAAGCGATATGAAAGATCGCTTCTTTGCTGCCATTCGTTGCCAGAACATCGAGGCCTTGTTTCGGCAAGACGCCAAAATGTTTTTCGCAGTAAGTCCAGATCCCTTTAATAAGCTCAGGACAACCGGACGATGAAGGGTATTGGCTGATCGAGGTCGTGGAATCGACCATCATCTTGCGAATCGGTTCCCAAGTCGGAATCTTTGGATCACCCGTTCCAAAATCGTAGACCTTCATATTATTGTCGATGAGCTTTTGCCGAATCTTCGCCAGCTCTTCCATAGGATAATTAGGCAAGTTCATTGTAACGTGATTCAGACTCATATTATCCCCTCGTTATTTCCCCAATAGATTACGAAGATCCCAAAGTTCTGGGAAAGCGCTTTTGCTCAGAGTCGACTGCAGATAGCGAGCGCCAAGCGAGCCGCCGGTTCCGCCCATATTGCCAATCATGCGTTGAACCATCTGCACGTGACGAAAGCGCCATTGAATAAGCAGCTCATCAAAGTCGTAGAGAGCCTCTGAGGCAACATACAGATCGAAATGTTTGTCGGTGTCTTTATACAGCTCCACGAATATTTTACTGACTTCCGCATGGGCTTCATAAGGAACGGTCACATCCCGTTGAAGGACATCCTCAGGAATTGGCAAACCACGGCGTTTTAAGTAGGCAAACCAATGATCGTAGAACGTCTTCTCACTCATCGCTTTAGCGATGGCAGCGTGCGCCTCGGGCTCATGCTCAAAGAATTTCAGGTGCGCGTAGTTTTTCATACCGAGGCGAAATTCGAGCACGCGGAATTGAAAGGATTGGAAGCCTGAGGCGGGAGAAAGATGGCCACGGAATCGATTAAATTCGTTCGGGGTCATGCTCTCGAGTATCTCAACCTGTGAGACGAGCACCCGCATGATACGATTGATGCGCTCAAGGCCCTTCATCATCTGAGGGAGTTTATCGCCGTCCAGATAGATTTGGGTTTGATCGAGTTCGTGAAGGATTTGTTTGAACCAGAGTTCGTAGGTCTGATGAATCGTGATGAACAGGAGTTCATCGTGAGCTTTAGGCTCGGAGAGTTCTTCCTGCAGGGCGAGGAGTTCATGGACCTTCAGGTATTTGCCATAGGTCACGCTCTGCGTACCGGGTTTGGTAAAATCCTTGTAATCTTGCATCGCGGCCGACCTTTACGTCTTTACATGATCTGCTAGATATACAGCAGGAGCCATGGAAAGGCGAGGTCGAGCCCGCAAGCAAAATGAAAAGCCTTACTGAACGATAGCAATCCACTCGAGCTTATCGGTGTAAGGGAACATGTCAAAGCATTCAAGCTGACGAAGCTGACCGGATTCAGACAGCGCTTTCAGATCGCGCATCATCGTCTCGGCTTCGCAGCTAACGTAGACCAGACGCGACTTTGGACTTGCTTTCAAGCCCTCTTCAATAAGCTGACGAGCCGGAGCAGCAAGACCGCGTCTTGATGGATTAGCGACCATAAGCGACGGGCGTTCCGACCAAGTCGGAAGACGACCGATTAAATCTTCAACACGTGACGCGATATAATCCGGCGACGTATCTTTCATCTGATTCCGTGCAACGTTTGCGATGGCGTCTTCGATCGCTTGGGGATTTTCTTCGATACCGAGCGTGCGATAGCCGAGCTGCGCGAGGAGCAGGGATATTTGGCCTGTGCCGCAGTAAAGATCCCAAGCCACATCCCCCGAACTTGCGTGGCCCGCGAGCCATTCCACACGGCGATAAATCGCTTCCGCTTGCCAAGGATTGATCTGGAAAAAGCTGGTGGGACCGATTTCGAAGATGATACCGCAGAGCGACTCACGCAGGCCGTTTGCCCCCACAAGTTTTTTGGTGGTGGTGCCAAAGATCGTATTGGTCTCTTCAGGATTCACGTTGATGTGGGCTGAGACTATGTTCAAACCCTTTTGACGAAGACGCAAGACCATCGCTTTTAGAGCGATACGGTGGCGCTCATGCGTTGTGACGAAGGTCACCATGAGTTCGTCGGTGTGATGCGAAGCGCGTACGGCTAGGTAACGAAGATCGCCGGTATGCGTCTCTTCATTGTAAGGTTGAAGAACGGAAGCTTCGAGTTCTTCGTAGAGAGCAGGCATAAGGGTATTGATCGAATCCCTGTGCAAAGGACATTCGATATGATGAACAAGAGTGTGGGAATCGGGTTTGAATAGACCGATGGCAAAACGTTTGCCGGCAGGCGCACCCAGTGAGTCTTTGGCTGGACGAACGGCTAGCTTTGCGTGACAACGGTAATTCGAGACTTCAGGAGATGCTTTAACATCGATAACAGTCGTATCGAAGAGCAGGCCCGAGTCTTCGAACGCTTTGATCGCTTTTTGATATTTGGCTTGAAGGTGTGTTTCGTAAGAATCCTTGGCAGCGCTACAGCTACACGCGGACTCAAAGACTTTGGAAATCTTCACTGTCTCAGCTTGGATCTTGTTCTTGTTTTTAGCGCGGCTGTGGTCTTCATTCCACCTCGTGCTGCGAAAGATATTGGACTTGGGTTTGCTCGAAATATCGGTGGCCATCGAGGGGCTCCTTCGCTGCACGCTGAGGTGGTGTTTTCAGTTTTCAAAGACGTATCAAGGCCGCCTTTAATAACACCGATGAGCCGCGAAGGGAAAGCTTTTTTCTCAGTTATTTTATCAGTAAATCCAGTCGTCCCGGCTTTGCGGAAGTCGTGCGTTCGCATCCGATCCCCGGCGGTAGATCCTCATGCCGAGGGCCTTGGGCACCATGTCCTGCCAGACTTTCCACTCTTCGCCCAAAGTCTTGACCGTGTAAGGCGTGTTCGGGGATTTTGAGCCCTTACTATAGACATAGGGCCCGAAGAGATAGACAGAGGTATGCCGTATCCATTTGAAATTAATATGTTTTGAAGGTGTTTCGGGAACCTGGAAGTAAACCAGGAGATCGCCGTACTTCAAAGGCGCATTGCGTGGGTCGATTTCGTAAAACTGATTGCTTATAACCCGCCACAGTTCATCATAATTGATCATGGACCTATGATAGCCCTCTTCCTCTTTGATGTTCACTTCCGGATTCTTAGGAAGCTGTTGATCAAAAAAGGAGAGTGAGGCGTGAAAGCAGTTCGGACCTCGATAGACGATGAACTTTCCAGCCATCCTCTTCGAAAACGGAGGCAATAGATCATCATCAAGGGATAGATCAGATCCGCTACGGACCTTCTTTTGAATCTTGGCCATCTGATCTTTGGAGAGCACATAGGAAAGCTGCTCTTTGAGTTCGTCCCAGCCGCCTTTTTCCGAGAGGAGTTCACGCGAGTTCAGGCGAACCACGTGATTCTCTTTGGCGAGTTCTTTTGCAAGGGCCTTTAGATTGAGTAAGGGCGCGTCCTCGGCATCGAACTCGACCCGTATGGAATCTTTGGCACTAGGACCCGCTTTTTTGATTTTTGCGAGGAGCCTTTGCGAAAGCTCCTCCTTCTTCCCTGCTGCCGCCAGCTTCTCGGCCATGCTTTGCAGTCCGGATTCCGATCGTGAAACCATAAGCGCAATTGGCTCTATGGTTGGGTCTTTTTTAGGATTGGCGAGGCGAAGCCTGATCTTCTTCAATGGAATCGTGATCTTTTCCAGATCGTCTTGAACGGCCGGGGTCAAACTCGCCTTGAAGTCGGAGAGTTCACGGGAGAATGGGATGGTCGTTGGCTCATAGTCGGTGACCGCCGGTAAAGGTCCAGCGATGAACAGATAGGCCAAAGCCAGAAGAGGCCCCGGTTTGAGGAGATTGAATCGCACACAGCACTCCATGGGCTACGCGTATCAGATAGGTCTTACCTTTCAGTTTAACAAACATTGCTAGGCAATAAATTCATGTAGCGGTTGGCTATACTGGAGCTACGGACAAATCGAATGCAGCGAGATCGAAAGCGGGGACGGACACTCTCACCCTCTTATCGTCTTTTATAAAGGAGCATAGCCGTGACAGTTGTTTTAATCGCAGATGCCTGTAAGCCAAGTCTCGTCATGACCTCAGAAGTATTCAAAGATAAGATGGCTGGAACGATCGTCGATGTTGCAACGACTGGTAAAGATGCTCTGGAATACCTCAATACGAAAAAACCCGATCTTTGTGTTGTCGACTTTGATTTGCCAGACGTTGATGGCCCCGCGCTGGTTGAGGCGATGCGTAAGGTGTATTCCGGGCCTATCTTGATGACCGCATTTCCCAATGCCATCGTGAAACAAGCTGTCGAAGAAAATCTCTTTGCTTACAGCGATGCCAGTGCCTTCATTCAAAAGCCTGTGAGCTTTGAAGATTTGTCAGAGAAAATCGATCGTTTTCTCGTCAGTAAGTATCGTTTAGAAAAGCGTTTTGATTCTGAATTTACGACCGAACTTGTAGGCAAAGCAGCGGGTCGCGGCAAACGTGCACCGAAGGTCACGGGAACCATCGTAAATATCAGCCTCAGCGGCGCTTGTGTAAAACTCGAAAGCGGCTCCAAAGTGAAGAAGACGCAAGAAGTCACGATGTCGATCGAACTTCCGAGTGATGCCGCCGAGAAGAAAAAGAAAGCTGCGGCAGCCGCAGCGGGAACCGAAGCGAAAATCAAGGCAACTGTCGCTTGGATCAATGCTCGCGGTGAGATCGGCCTTCAGTTCGCTAAATTAAGCGATGTTCAAAAACGAGTTCTCGAAAACTATTTCCGTGTGCAGGCCGGTGTCGCGGCTCCTACGATTCATACTTGAGAGGATAATTGTGGCGATCAAATCTCCTTCATCCATAGGCGGCGGCGACGGCTACTTTGAACTCATCGAGTTCAGTCTCGTGCGTCACCTCGCTGATGGCCGTGAAATTAAAGGCACCTACGGCGTGAACGTGGTTAAGGTCCGTGAAGTGATTCATATGCCTAAGATCAATCCGCTCGCCTCGAGCGTGCCGGGTGTTGAAGGTATTTTTGAGTTGAGGGGTGCACCGATTCCTGCTGTGAATCTGTGCACGATACTCGGCGACCACCGCTTGCCCGTCAATCCCGATGATCAGATTATCGTTACCGAGTTTGCTCACAAACGAGCAGGCTTTATCGTCAACCAAACGAACCGCATTCGCCGTGTCCCTTGGGAGAAAATCCTACCTCCCTCGGCGGATAAGGCATCATCCATGACAGGCATGATGCTGATCGAGAATAATGAGTTCCTCTTTATTCTCGATTTGGAACGTATCATTATGCAGTTGGAATCTATGGCTTCAGGTCGCCCCTCATTCGTTACCGAATCCTCACCGCTGCCGCCCATGATGGGGCCGAAGAAAGCGGGTTATCCCTCGATCCTTCTCGTCGATGATTCGGCGCTTATTCTGAACAGCATCGCCCGCGCTTTGAACATGGAGGGCTACGGCGTAGTCCTTGCCCGAAACGGTCTGGAAGGACTTCAGCGTCTTGAAGAGGCCTCGACTGGTCACTTTCAAATCGATGCGATTATCACCGACCTTGAGATGCCGCAAATGGATGGCTTGAGCATGCTGAAACGCATCAAAGCGGTTCCAGGCTACAACAGTATTCCGGTCTACCTTCATACCTCGCTCAGCGACACAGGCTCGCGCGAGACCGCAAAATCGCTCGGCGCTAACGAATTCTTCGTCAAAAATGATATTTCAACTATACTCAAATATTTGAAAATGAATCTACTAGGGTCGAAGATTTCCGCTTAATTGCGCCTGGAAAAATTATGTTTGGCTTCTTAGAACCTTGGGTGCTGATGGCCGGCGTGAATACTTTCATCGCCTTGGCCATCGTTTTTCTATTTAAAACGCAGCTGCCCTCTTCCACACCTAGCGTGAAAGTGAGAGTGGCTGCTTGGGCTTTGCCCGCCATAATTCTTCTCGGAACTTTAACACTCATTGTTACCGCACCTGCGTCAACTGCGAGTACGCAGTATGAGTGGTGGGAAATCCTAGGGCTTGTGCTTTGGGTTCCTGTGATCGAAGAGTTTGTATTTCGGCGGGCTTTGTTCGTCTGGTTGAGTCAAAGATTTCCGAAATTCTGGAGCCTCTATCTCAGCGCGCTCGTCTTTGCGCTCGCTCACAGCAGCCCGCCGACGTTCATTCCACCGCTCGGGCCTTTTCTTTTAGGCCTCTTGGCCGCTTGGTCTTATCAAAGTACACAGCGACTCCTTGCACCTATCCTTTTGCATAGCGTGTGCAACGGCAGCGCTATCCTATTCGCCTGCTATGCACCGGGTTGGCTCGACCGATTAAGCTGGCTCTATCAGAGGCTTTGACCCGCCTCGGGAATGATGAGATGATAGCCCTGTGGACGACGATAAGGTAGGCCAATGGACGATCAGGTACCCAAGACCAAAGAGGAGCTGTTGAATGAAAAGACCAAGCAGCTTCTTCGTGTGGTGTGTATATGCAAAGGAATTCCGCTAGGCAAGGTTCTGGATGCTCTTCCCGGCTGCGAAACGGTTCAAGACGTCAATCGTAAGTGCGGAACAGGGTCGGGAGGCTGTCGCGGCGAACGCTGCGGTCCTCGTATCAAGATCCTCCTCAAAAAGTTTAAAGAGCATCAAGCCGAATAATGGTTTCTATGAAAATGGCATCTGAGGCGACTCAGATGCTTTTTTTATTAAATTTTCTTGGCGGAAATACCCGCTAGAGCAATCTTAATCGTCGTTTTCATTCGCTTTTGAAACTCATCTTGCGAACTCATCTCGTGCTTCCAAGTCAGACCGCACGCATGAAGGATTTCGGCGATATCATCTGCGGTTCGTTTGTCGGCTTTGGCATCTTTGTGAATCGCCTTCGCCATCGCGGCCTTAAATCCTCGCGTATAATCATCGAAGATAGGCTTTAGAACGAGCGAGCCCTCTTGGACAACATCGATCGCGTCCTGATGAATGAGACCTATGCTTTTGCCGAACCATTCCTGAAGGCCATGAAGCAGACGCTCATCCACAGGCTTTGCTTGGCTTAAGACTAAGATTGCCGCATCGTTTTGATCTGCCAGATACTTTTCTACCGCAGATTTAAAAATTTCGTCTTTGTTTTTAAAATGAAGATAGACGCCCTGCCGAGACATCTCAGCGGCTTTTGCGATATCATCAATCGATGTCTTCTTCAGCCCAAAGCGAGCGAACACTTTAAAAGCGGCATCCAGTATGTGGCACTGTTTTTCATTGCGCATGACAGACCTATCTCAACATTACCCTATTTTGCGTCTACTAGACTAATTTGACAAATTTTACATAAACTGTAAAGCTATTCTATGAAGGCTCCGATAAGGCCTGATGTCATGGGAGCCCGAGTGAAAATTATTATCAAAACATTATGGATAGTTATGGCTTTATCTGCGTCTCAGATCCTGGCCTCCGAAAACCAGCCGAATAATTATGATCCTAAGTCCCAGACGTTTCATAACGTTGAGCCTGACCTAGGATTGAACGCTAGCTTTCTGGATATGGCTAGCGCGTCTTATAAAATACTTTTCGATAATAAATCGCGTGTACCTAGTGTGCCTTTACCGGAAGTCAGGCCCGACCTCGCGGCATTCATGGCGCCGAATGAGGCGTTTCAGTTCATATGGTTTGGCCATTCGACCCTCCTGTTTAAAATCGATGAGATTGTTGTTTTGGTTGATCCGGTTTTTTCTTCAAACGCTTCACCAACGAAATTCTTGACGAAAAGATTTCAGCCTTCTGTTTTGAAGCTTGAAGAAATGCCCGCTGTGGATGCCATTATCATTTCACATGATCACTACGATCATCTCGATGCGGAGACGATTACCTACTTTAGTCAAAAGGGTACGAAATTTATTGTGCCCTCGAAAATGGGTGGCCTTTTGGAAGGCTGGGGCGTCGATCGAAAGGATATCGTGGAACTGAATTGGGGCGAAACTTTTGCATTAGGAACGTTAAACTTCACGGCAACCGTCGCCCACCACACCTCAGGCCGAGGGATCTTCGATCAGCGCAAGACTCTTTGGGCCTCATGGGTTTTGCGCGGCAAATCGCAATCTATCTTCTATAGCGGTGATACGGCTTATAAAGGTCATTTTAAAGCGATTGGGGAAAAGTACGGCCCCTTCGATTATGCTTTTATCGAAAACGGTCAGTACGATGTGAAGTGGCCGGATGCTCACATGCAGCCCGAAGAATCTGTGCAGGCCGCTCTTGATGTAAAAGCAAAGGCGTTTATTCCTGTGCACTGGGGAATGTTTGATTTAGCTTTGCATCATTGGTCGGAGCCCGTGGTTCGCAGCTCCAAAATTGCTTATGATCGTGGCCTAGCTTTTCTCTCGCCAAAGCTTGGCGAGAGGGTCGATACGGGTCATCTTCAAACATTTAGCCCTTGGTGGGAAGAAGTCTTGCGGGAAGAAGAAGGGTTAAAGCGAAAAGTAAAATGAGGGCGTATCAAAGCGGTAGATGGCTCAATACATCGCCTAGGCTTTTGATATTCGCAAACGGCGCGGCATGCATTTCATACTGATCCGAATGGATCTGAAACCCTTTGATTTTAGCATTGATCGCGCAGTCGATATCCGATGATCGATCGCCAACAAAAAAGCTTTTTTCCCAATCGATTGAGAAGTCGTTTCTCGCCTGATTCAGCAGAGCTATGCCTGGTTTTCGGCAATCGCACACTTTTTTGTACTCTAAGACTTTAGCGTCTGGATGATGCGGGCAGTAATAGAACGCGTCTATCTTTGCGCCGCTCATGGATGTTATTTGCAACGCGAGTTCGTGATGAAAGGCTTTAACATCGTCTTCTCGAAAGTACCCGCGCGCAACGCCCGCTTGGTTTGAGATGACGATCAACAGATAGCCTAGGTCCTGAAGCTTTTTAAGAGTATCAGGAACGCCGGGAAGGATTTTTAAATCATCGGATTTGAAGACATAACCGGAGTCAAAGATGAGAACTCCGTCGCGATCGAGAAACGCGGCGGGCCGAGGGGCCTGGGTTTTATTATTTTTTGCGCTCATGGATCCACTGACGATCCGCTTCGATGACAGCAAAGTTGTAACTGGCTTTGAAAATTTTCTTCAACTGGCCACTTACATCAACACCAGGCGCATCCGAAGCGGTCAGATAATTGATTTTTCTAATTTCGTTTTCAAGCTTCCAGAAATCGTTGATCGGGAGCAACAGCTCGACGACTTTGCCGATATCCGCATGGGCTTCACTGTTTTTGCTTTGAAGAAACACTTGCCGTTTACCGCAGACAAGATACTTACGAATCATGACCTAACCCTCTGAGACTGCAGAGAGCTTATCGGCAAACGCTTCCAAAAATTGAGGCCTGAGCCTTACTTGGCTTCGTCCTGGCCTTCGGCCTGAGCTTCATTAAAGTCATTCATTACAGAATGATAGACTCGTTTCCAAAGACCCGAGTCCTTCTTCAACCAAGCTTCATAAAGCTTTCTGGCCGAGCGATTGACCATAGCGGTTTGGAGGAAGTACTCGGCGAAGGCCTTTGAGTCTTTTCTCTCTTTTAATGCTTCGATATGGACAGGCAGAACGAGGAGTTCAACGCCACGCGCTCTGAGGATTAGGGAATTTTGAATCGGATAAAGTTCTACTGCTTGCACGTCGCACTCCAGCGGTAAGTGTTCAGGGCTATCGTTATAGCCCGAACCGATCCGATGCTCAACGACTCAGCTCTTACGCGTCTGACAATTTGCGTCCTCACCTGAGAACAAACCTTCCGCTTCCAACCTTCCGGCGGCATTGTGTCGCGCCCTGTAAGTCTTAAAGGGATAGACCAGCTCTTTGGATTTGGGTTGATAGCCGTAGACTTCTTTCAGAAAGAACCCTTTAAAGAAGCGCAGCATCGACTCGATTTCTGGGAAGACCTCTTCTTTGATTTCAAGCTGCGAGCAGTCGATGAGTAGGCTCCAGGCGGAGTGCCACTGCATGAGGTTGTTGGTCATTTTACTGCGAAGAATTTGGACCATTTCCTTCGTGTCGATGACCGTATCCATGCCGAAGTTCAATTCGACCACGTGCTGACGAAAGTGATTTTGGAGCTGTATGCTGCTTCGAAAATCACCCGGCTCTTTTTTCTCTCGCGTGCGAATGCCGATGGCGTCCATTGCAGCGTCTTCCGACGCGTAGGAGTCGAATGGTATGACAGCAGCAAGCTCCGGATCGAGTCCGTAGATTACAGCTTTTTTGAGAAAGAATCCGCTCATCAGCTTTTCGAGTCGTTCAAAGGCGGACTTAATTTGGTCTTTGTTGGCGCCTGAGGCGATGCTGAGTTTCTCACCGTTGATCACAGATTTATAGGGCGAATGCCAGCTCTTAAGCGCGTCCATCCACTGCTGACGCCAGGCCTGAACATCTTGATCGCTCGTGAGAACGAAGGGTTCGGTGAAAGCCTGGGTCATGATTTTGTTCTGATAATCGTGCTCAAAATTTATGGACAT
>JAZKGL010000012.1:0-1883 GCA_040385935.1 Bdellovibrionota bacterium | reverse complement strand
GGGATGGACGTGATCGAAGCACGAAGTGGTGAGGGGCGAGCCTTAGATTCAAACATCCCAGAGTAAAAAAGAAAGCAAACGCGCCCCGCGAAGCGGTAGCCAGTACGGTGGGGGGATACATAAGGGGGGAGGCGGAGCCTCTCCTCTTATGCCGCCGGAGGCATCAGCGAAGCGCTATCCCGAGGGAAATCGCACCTTATAAAGCAACCCAGGCTTAAACGAATAACATTGATTAAAGGAAAAGATTCGCCAAGCAAAGTCCTAAAATTTTTCGTTCAGATAATCAGCCGAAACCGCCGCATCGTTTACAACTCGTTGTGGCTCTTTACTCAAATCCATTTGCGCATTCTTGGCGATGGAACGAAGAGTTTCCGCGATTGCTTTCATCTCGTCATCGGTGACTTGATAGATCGCATGGATGTTGTTGTCGGACGCAAAAAACCGTCCTTTAATTCCAATCTCTTGAAAGATTAGGCGAAGCTGACGAATGCACTTAGTATCATCGAGACCGGCATTTACCGGGTTTGCACAAGGATCGATTCTTATACTCACCAACCGATACCCGGAATCATCTTCGGGTTCGAACTTTGTGATCGAGGCTTCGGTCTCGACGTCGAATCCATCGCCACCAAATTGAAACTCTTCGCTCTCTCGCAAATCTTCGTCGCCCTTAAGAAGAGTCGAAACTTCCGTGAGCGCCCAAGCTGGGACAAACGATTCACCATCGGCCTTCGCTGCCGAAAGCCCGGGGGCGAAGGTTAAAGGATCTGGAATTTCATCGATGCGTGGTGCGGCTTTGATAAAATCGGTGTTGGCCTTAAAAGGCAATAATATTGCGACATCGTTTAGGGATAAAGGATATTTGCTGGAGCCATTTCCTGAAGTGCCTTCAGTCTTGGTGGTGCTCGCTTGGGGAGCCTGGCATCCAAAAACAGCGCTGGCGCAAAGGGCTAGTAAGAGGGTGGACGAGAATTTCATTTAAGGATCCTTGTTCAATATTGGTCACGGACCTTTGACTGCAATGCGCGGGCCGTCTTTGGTCTTACGAAACTTCGATGAGATACGAGGGAATAGGAAAGGTTAAGCAATCAATTACACTGCAATAAGAGGGATATTATTCGTTCAGTTCGTGTTCAAAATCGGCTGGCGGCATTATCCAATTCATCTTCATTGGAAAAAGTCTGTACACCTTGAAGTAGGACGAAACAATAACGGCCGCAAGCTTTCGCTGTGCGGCCGTTTGAATGAATTTTATTTTAACCTAAATCAATCGATGTTACGAAAGAAGTAACTCTGGGTAAGATAAGGCCAACTGAGCTTTAAGATAACAACCGTGGCCGCAACCACAGGCACGGCTAACAGAACGCCAAGCAAACCAAACTGAGCACCAAACGCGTACACTGAAACGATAACGGCTATCGGATGGAGCCCGGCTCGATCGCCGATGATCCGAGGCGTAACGATCAATCCATCAATCGACTGCACGATGGCGATCACAATGATCGCCGCGATGAAGATAGCTAGACCTGACCCAGCGGTGAGTATTACGATCGTACAAAGCAAAAACCCAACCACCACATCGAGATACGGCACGATTCGGCAAATCCCCGCCAAGGCACCAATCGCAATCCCCGAGGGCACACCGATAACCGTAAACCCAAACATATAAAGAATGCTCAAACAGAACGCGACGATAAACTGTCCCTTGACCACGGCACGAAGCATCAGATTAACGCGCGTGATAAAGGTATAACCTAGCGGCTGTAATTCCCCCGGCACAACCTTTCGAAGCAAAGTTGTAATCCGATTAAACTCAGCCAGTAAAATATAACAAAACGCGGGAATCATCGCGATGTTGAAGAGGAGTTCAATCGCAAACCGGC
>JAZKGL010000011.1:0-4989 GCA_040385935.1 Bdellovibrionota bacterium | reverse complement strand
AAATAGCTCGCTTTTTTTTATTCGGCAGACAAAATGTTTTTTTCGCCTCATATTATATCCAGGTGAAAACGACCTATATGAGGAAACTTCATGGATTCGCGCTCGACATTCTTACTAGAGTATTCGAGACGTCTCGCTTATTCCGTAGACGAGATTCAAAGTTGTGAATTCGAACCTATAGCGAATTGTGGTGCGATACAGGATATCGGTTACTTTCTTAGCGTCGATCGTTCTCACCTCAATGTGCTAGCCGTCAGTGAGAATCTTGCAGCCGTCACGGATCGACCCTTACTGGAAACCCTGGGCCTATCTTTGGGCGATGTGCTGGTTACCGATAGTTCAAAACCATTATCCCACGAGACTCTCAACGAGATTCGCAAAAAGAGTTTGACTGTTGTCGGAATTCGCCGGCCCAATGGCGAAGTTTTGAAGTGCTTCGTCACACTTATCGATGCGGGTGAGGTGATTCACCTCGAACTTGAAATCGATCAAAATCCTCAGTTTTCCGAATCCCACGACCCACTTCACAAACTCATTTCCCAACTCGAGAACAGTCAAGACCTGGAGCAGGATTGCCAACTTGCTTGCGAAGCGTTTCAGGCGATTGCGGGATTTGATCGTGTGATGGCCTATCGCTTCCAGGAAAATTGGGATGGAGAGGTCATCGCGGAGGTTTGTCGCGAAGGCCTTGACCCTTATCTTGGTTTGCGTTATCCGGCGAGTGATATTCCCCGTCAGGCCCGTGAACTTTATCTTAAAATGCCTTACCGCATGATTATCGATACCGAAGCTCTGCCTGTTCCCGTCATCACCAGCCGTGGCGAACAGCGCATGAGCATACTGCTTGCCGAGAGTAATCTTCGGGCTTCCTCGCCCATTCATATCGAATATCTACTGAATATGGGCGTGAGATCATCTTTTTCGGTCGCGATCAAGGTGCACAATAAACTTTGGGGCTTGATCAGCTGCCATCAGTACGGTGATCCGATCTCTCTTCCCTTGAAGTTGCGATCCTCACTCGAACTCACAGGCCGAATTTTATCGGGCCGTATTGCCAATTATATTGAACGTCGCCGACTCTTGGCGCGTAAAAACAGTCTGGAATTCTCCCAAGCTTTTATTCAAAACCTGACGGACGGTCTTCCTACGAAAGATTCGTTTGAGGAGACTAAAGATCTACTTCTGAATCTTATTCATTCGTCCGGCGCTTTTATTCGCCTGCAAGGTGAAGATATCCACCTAGGCCAAACGCCCGATATGAAAACCATCGAAGCGATAATGGGCAAGGCTCGAGATGAAGCAGGGCTTGGCATTTGGAAGAGCAGTAGCCTAAAAGCCGATTTGGAATTGGAGGCTTCGCCCCAAGGTGCGGCCGGTGCTATCGTTGTTCCCTTCTCTTTTGGGTTTGATGATGTTGTGATCTGGTTTCGGCCGGAGGCAACGCAAGCGGTTACCTGGGGCGGTGATCCCACCAAACGATCCAATTCTGTAGGACGTCTAACGCCTCGGGCATCCTTTGCAGCTTGGGTGGAAACTGTGCGGGATCGATCGCTACCCTGGTCTGAAGAAAACGAGGAGTCGGCGCAGTTCTTACTGTTTCATTTTGTCAAAGGAATCTTTAGTAAGGCCGCCGCGCTTTCGCACGCCAATCGAGAGCTTGAGAGAGTGACCCGTGCGAAAGATGAATTTATTGGAATGGTGAGCCATGAACTTAGAACGCCATTGTCAGCGATCATTGGCTGGCTGGATATATTGAAAGACAGTGTCGATGGGGATGATTCGGAAGTCCTCGAAGCTGTTGAGGTCATCGATCGAAATGCCAAGCTTCAGATTAATTTGATCAACGATCTTCTCGATATCTCGCGGATCATTTCCGGTAAAATGCGTCTTTCGCTCGCTTCGCATGTAGACGTGGGAACGATCGGCCGTGATGTGGTCGAGAGTCTTCGGCCGGCATCCATGGCTAAGAGTATTCAACTTTATTATCACAATGATGCCGAGATCGTCGCAAGCGTCGATTCGGATCGCATACGGCAGATCATTTGGAATCTTGTTACCAACGCGATCAAGTTTACCCCGATGCGTGGGCAAGTTTTTGTTTCAATACAAAAGACCGACAGTAGCTATCGAATCGAGGTGAAAGACACGGGCGTGGGCCTTGACCAGCAGCATTTAAAGACAATTTTTGATCGTTTCAGTCAAGTTGAAGCAAGCGGCTCAGTGAAGGGTGGACTTGGTCTTGGGCTTTCGATTGTCAAATCTCTCGTGGAACTTCATGGTGGCCAAGTCGATGCGCAAAGCGCAGGCCTAGGAACGGGCGCAACCTTCATCGTCGAAATGCCAAACATTCCTCTGACGCCGATGGAAGATAAGGCGACAAAACCCTCACATTCTCACACTCTTTTACCTGCCGTATTGCGCAACAAACGCGTGCTTATCGCTGAGGATCAAAGAGATACTGCGGCTGCGCTCAAACATCTTCTGGATAAGATGGGCGCCGAATGCACTGTCTGCTACGATGGAAAAACAGCATTAAAAACTTTGGAATCGACATCGTTTGATCTCATTATTTCCGATGTAGGGATGCCCGAGTTGAATGGACATGAACTTTTGAAAGCGTGGCGTCTGCAAGAACGTTTGCACGAAAAGCCGCATACCCCGGCTATCGCTGTCACAGCTTACGCGACTTCAAAAGATAGAACGGCTGCCCTTGAAAGTGGATTTCAGAGCCATATCCCAAAGCCGGTGGATAAGGCCGAGCTTATCGCGGTAATCGAGTCCCTTCAGCTTTCGAAACCGTAGGAAGTCTTCACTCCTAAAAGTTCAGGTTTATTTCCCAAGCTTATTCGTCTCAAAGGTCCATGATCTTTGGGGCTTTTTTGCGTTAAGAAAAGTAAACGCCTTGCGACTTGTGATAAAATTTCGCAAGGTTGGTGAAGCCTACAGTGAGGTGCGGTTTGGATTTGAATGGCCTATTGAAAAGTGTGATTTTCTTTAACTTTTGGTTTGTGCTCGCCTCGTGTTCGAGTCCTGAGATTCCGCTCGAGAGCCTCAATCAAACGGCATCTGAAGCACGAAATGAATTCTATCTTAAATCCGTGCGTCCTATTCTCGATAACCGCTGTGTGAGTTGCCATTCCTGTTATACAGCACCTTGTCAGTTAAACTTAGCTGATCACGAAGGCATTCGCCGAGGCGTGACCAAAGCTAAGCTGTATGATGGATCACGTCTTGTAGAGGCCGATCTCACACGGCTTGGCATCGATGCTAAGAGCGCACCTGAGTGGTGGACGAAAGGCTTTCGTCCCGTGGCTAATGAGGGCGAAAACAGTTTGTTGATCGCCACGATCGAACAGAGGCGCAAAAACCTTACGCCTGTCAATGACACAGTTAAGGAGAGCGCCGAGTGCCCTGCCGATGAAGATGAGATGGAAGATTTCATCGATGATCATCCGGAAAAAGGCATGCCCTATGGTCTTCCCGGTCTAAGCGATAAGGAGGCGGGTGTTCTTCATCGCTGGGTTCAAGCAGGGTTTCCCACTCTGACGCCTGATCTGAGAGCGAATCTTAAGGCGGCAGCGCCTATCGATCAGATCGATGTCGAACGATGGGAAAATCTTTTGAATCAAAAGGACCCCAAGTCGCAGTTGGTCGCTCGTTATCTTTTCGAACATTTGTACTTGGCATCTGTGGAATTTCGCGATCAGTCTGCGAAGCCGATGAATGGCGAAGTCTCCTTCTATCAACTCGTACGATCACGAACTGAAGGGCCGATAGCGCCTGATGTTATTGCAACGCGAAGACCGTTTGACGATCCGAAGTCCCTCGAGGTTTTCTATCGTTTTCAAAGGATAAATCAGACTCTGTCTCATAAGAATCATATCGTTATCACTCTCGATGACAAAAAGTGGGATAGGTATCAGGAGCTGTTTTACGCTAAGGCTTGGTCTCTCGATAAGAGTCCGACTTACAATGACAAGACCAAATCCAATCCATTTCTAGTCTTTCAAGCGATTCCTGCTGAGAGTCGCTATCAGTTTCTACTGGATGATTCACGCTACTTTGTTAGCGCCTTCATCAAAGGTACGGTTTGCGAAGGCGAAGCGGCAGTGAATGTGATTGAAGAAAGATTCTTTATCTTCTTTCTCGATCCTAAAAGCGGTATGTCGCAGCAGAGTGATTCGTTTATTAGTCAAATTGCACGCGATCTGGCAATTCCCGCTGCAGAGGGTGTGCTAGATAACTTCTATTGGAGCTACAAATCCTCGCAAATGGAGTTTGTTAAAGAACGGCAGAAGGCTTTTTCGAAGTTGTATCCTAATGGCCTTAGTCTTGGAGATATCTGGGATGGCGATGGGAGCAATTCCCAAGCCGCTCTCACCGTTATGCGGCACTATGATAATTCGTATATCACGCAAGGTGCAGTAGGTGGAGTGCCTAAGACATCTTGGGTTATGGACTATACGATCTTTGAACGTATGTATTACCTACTGGTCGCGGGTTTTGACGTCTATGGAAATGTATTCCATCAGCTATCAACTAGGCTCTATATGGACAATCTTCGTGTGGAATCCGAGGATATTTTTCTCTCACTCCTTCCGGTGAATGATCGACAGGTGCTCAGACAATCATGGTATCGCGGTGAGTGGGCAAAGAAGAAAATGGAATGGCTCAATCCGTTCGGTGGCGTGTCAGCACAGCCGCGCATCAACTATACATCGAACGATAGGAAAAAAGAGGTCATTGAAAAAATTCTGCGTGAGCGACTTGGCCCGAAGGTGGTAGCCGATCCCACTTTAGACCACTGTTGTGGACCTTTCGCTTCTTCATCTATCGTTCAGAAACTGAAACCTTTGACTGAGACGGTAGGTGGGTTTGTGAGTCTTTTGCCTGACATCACTCTACTTTTAGAATACATTGCCGTAATCCCCCTATTTTTAAAGAGGGGATGTAAGGCTACCCTTCTATCATGAGAGGAAGTTTACTTCC
>JAZKGL010000010.1:0-6303 GCA_040385935.1 Bdellovibrionota bacterium | reverse complement strand
TCTTTGCGTCCTAACTACAGGATGCTCGGTAATTTATTGCCGAGAGGATGTCACCTCAATGATGTTCGGGTTTCGCCTTGAACTGATCGGCTGAGATTTCTTCTTCGCCTTCTTCTTTGTGATTATCTTTTGCATGTTCGTTGGAGGCAGGAGCATCGACTGCGTGTCCTGCGGCCGCTGCGCCGTGACCGGCTGTTGATGAGCCATGGGCATCATCGCCTTTTGCTCCAGCTGGTTTTCCGTGTTCTTCTTCTTGGCCTGCGGCCGGCTTGCCGTGACCGGCCGTCGAAGAACTTTGTTCGTCATCACCCTTTGCTCCAGCTGGTTTGCCGTGTTTTTCGCCATGACTGGCAGCTGCTGAATCATGATCATCTTTGCCGTGACCGGCTGCCGCTGACCCATGATCTTCGTCGCCGTGTCCGGATGCTGCTTTACCGTGACCGTCTGCTGAACCTTTATCATCATCGCCGTGCCCGGCGGCAGATGCACCGTGACCATCATCGCCATGACCGGCAGTCGATGCACCGTGGCCATCATCGCCACCTTTCACCATAAGTTTGAACAAGCCAAAACCAACTCCGAACAACACAGCGCTCAATATAACAGACGATATCCAAGCCAGAGTTTGATTCATTGAACGGGCCATATAACTTCCTGACTTTCGTTTCGGAGTTGAACTAATTCACTCTCACGAAGCTATGATATCGCGCTTTTGGAATGCAAGACAGGCCGCGGCCAGGAAAAATCCGCAAAGGAGCACGCCATAGCCAAATCTAAGGCCGAGATCGCTCGGAATTTCCGGAATGTAATAGCGACTCATGGTCTGGGACATGTTGAAGAGATGAAGATTCCAGATTCCCGCAATCGTCCCAACTATCTTCTTCGTGGACTCGGGCGTCTCTGGCGAGAGAGCCTGTAGGATAGGGCCAGAGATCAACCCACATACGAACATCCAGATCGAGCAAAAGAGAGCGACGGCCTGAGTTGCGAGCGCCGCGAAAAAGATCGATAACGCGGCAAGCACAAACCAAACCATTGTCAGCAAAGCAAACATAATCAGATCCACGCCATTGATATAGCCCATGCCGTAGCCTAAGTATATGCCTTGCCAAGCAATCAAAAATCCAATCCCAAGCAGAACTAAGGCCGCCGAAAGTCCCAGAAACTTGCCGATCAACCACGAAGAACGCCCGATCGGCGAGGCCAGTTGCACCTCAAGCGAACCCTCTTGTCTCGAGTCCGACACGATTTTATTGCCCCAGAATATTGCCACAGCCGAGCCTGTAAAGAGATAGGCCGCCGTTCCCAGGTCGTAGAGTATCTTGAAAAACTCCTCCACCCCCCAGTAACTGGCTAGACCAGTCAAACCCAAAAGGCCTACACCGATGAGGAGAGCGGGTAAAAAAACTTTATCGCGTCTAAGTCTTAGAAAAGTCTCTGAAGCCACTGCAAAAATAGTTCTCACGCGGTTTTCTCCTCACCGAAGTATGTAATCAGGCGACTCTCGCTGAGCGGCGAAAGCTTTCTGAACTCCATCACCAAAAGACCCTCGGATGTGCAGGCCTGAAGCCATTTCAAAGCATCGGAATACTGCGAAAGCGTGATTTCTACTCGATGATTGTGAACTTTGATATCGGAGGGCTTAGGCAGGCTCGTGCCTGAGGCAAGCTTTTCTACGACCGCGCCGCTCGTAGCCGAAACGGTTAATAGATGTGAAACATGATCATCCTTTTCTTGACCCAGATCCAAGGTCGAGTAGACAAGCTTGCCATGATTCAAAATGTGAACCTGATCGCATAGCTGTTCAATCGACCAAAGCTCATGCGTACACAAAATGATCGTGACCTTGTCCTGACGAAGCTTATTGATCAAATTCACCATGAGGCGATAGCCGAGCGGATCAAGGCCTGACATGGGTTCGTCGAGGATAATAAGCTCAGGCTTATGCAGGGTCGCCTGCGCCCACGAGAGCCGACGACCCATGCCTTTGGAGAGTTTCCCAACTTTTTTCTTTCGGTGATCCCAAAGTTCGATTTCCTTGAGCTTCTCTTCTATCGCTGCTTTATAATCACGAGGCTTCAAATGAGCAGGACGAAAGACACGCAGATGATGGAGGAGAATTTCCTCGCAGGTGAGATTCACCGGAAGCTTATTCGTCTCAGGCATATAACCGATAAGCCTCTTATCGGCTGTCGTCAGTCTCTTGCCGCGATAGAGAATCTCGCCCGAGTCCGGATTGATCAAACCAAAGATCATTCGAATCGTCGTCGTCTTCCCGGCTCCATTGTGCCCCATGAGTGCGGTGCACTGGCCTTCTAGAAAGCGGCAATTCAAATCATTCACAACCACCTGTTTCTTTTTGAACAGGTCACGATCGTAAACTTTTTTAAGTTGTTTAATCTCAAGGTGCGCGCTGCTCATACTCGGCTCATCCTTATGGCGTCGGCGTGGGTGAAGATTCTATTTGAGGCTGATCCTGCTTTTCTCTCTTCGCTTTCTGAATCGATTCCAGCATCTGTTTAAACTGAGCGCTTCCCCCTTTCTCGGCAATGAGGTTCATACTCGCCTCAATGTCTTCGGGTGACAGCGTCTTAGTCTCAAGGAGTTTCTTTGCGGCGTTTTTCACATAGGGGGGCGCGCTTTCACGCTGAGCCGCCATCATGAAAAAGCTTGCGGCCTGCGCGGGATGATTCATGGCGGAGTATTCGACATAAGCCTGAGTCATCAAAAGCCGCCAGCTCATAGGAAACGCTCGAAGGCCAGCGAGAGTGATCTCCTGGCAAACCTCAGGATGCTTGAGTTCGTTCAGCATAACAAAACACGAGAGAAGATACGTGGTCTCAAGCTTGGGCTGATGACGGATGACGCTGCGAACCTGCTCCAGGAACGGCTCAAATTCTTTCTTCACCCCTTCCTGCATAATGGTTTGCAGGAGCCAGATCGCGATGAAATCTTCATAAATCGGTTTGTGACCGAGAAGAAGTATATTCAAAAATTCGGGTTTGACTTGCGCCAGAGGCGGCGTCGCATAGAGTTGGTAGGTGGACTTCAAACGATCGACACGTTCGGGAACGGTCGTTATTAAAACTCCGCCAAAGATAAGGACGCCCAGGAAAGGTAATACGCGAGGAATAACCGAGTTTCTCCACATATGGCGTCCTTCTTTTGAAAGCGAAGTACTTTACGGAGCCATGATCTCTTGCTGCATCAGGCGATCGCCATAAGCCATCATCGGCTTCACGATAGCCATCTGCGCAAAGATCACTATGGCCATGACTAACATCGGAGCCCAATCAAACGGGCCCGGGATATTGCGAGTGAGTCTGCGAAGCGGCCTATAGATCGGCTCTGTGATGTTGATAATCATCACAACGATCTGATTGCTTCGATCTCCCACCCAGCTCACTATTATAGATGCAAAGACCAAGAGCTGGATCGCACTGAGAAAAAAATTGATTACGGCGGCCAGACCCTGGACGATACCTGCAGTCATTGAATGCTCCAAAGAGTAAAAAGTATTTTAAGGTTAAGCGAAGTTTCATGCAAGGATTCCCCCAATCTTAAGTTTGGGGGAGTCGTATGCTTAAGGGCTCTTTACATCAGATCGTTATGTTTGAGCAGGGTTTGCGGATCCGGTTTGCGGCCACGAAATTTTACGAAGACCTCCATCGGATGCTGACTTCCGCCCAGGGCAAGGACCGTATCTCTGAACGAGGCGCCGACCCGCGCGATGTTTTTCTCGTCGAGACCTTCCTCCTCAAAGCGACCAAACGCATCTGCACTCAGAACCTCAGCCCACTTATAGCTGTAGTAGCCGGCTGAGTAGCCGCCCGAGAAGATGTGCTCAAAGGCGCAAAGGAATCGATCCTCGGCCAAGGGCTGCATGGCCGACACCTTTTTAGCGATTCGGCGATGGATGTCTTCAGCCTTCTCATTTGAATGGGGATCAAAGCGATGATGAAGCTCCATATCCGTCATGGCAAAGTTAATTTGACGTACCATTTGGTTAGCGGCATTGAATGTTTTGGCCTTATTGATCTTCTCAAACAAGTCATCCGGGAGACTCTCGCCGGTTTTGATATGTTTGGTGAGGCTCTTGATCACATCCTTTTGATAGCACCAGTTCTCCATGAACTGGCTGGGAAGTTCCACCGCATCCCATTCGATGCCGTTGATGCCTGAGGCTTCGAGAACATCGATCTGCGTGAGCATGTGCTGAAGGCCGTGACCGAACTCGTGAAAGAGTGTTTCGACCTCTTCAAACGACAGGAGCGAAGGCGTATCGCCCACAGGCGGCGTTCCGTTGCAGACGAGATAGGCGATCGGATAGACCCTTTGACCTTGGAAATTCCCGCGATCCAGACAAGTGTCCATCCAAGCCCCACCGCGCTTTTCGCCCGGACGAGCATAAGGATCGAGGTAAAAGCCTGCAATCTTTTCGCTCTTATCGCTTAACACATCAAAGTAGAGAACATCATCATTCCACTTTTGAACCGGAACTTTGCTTTCGACGACTTTGATTCCAAAGAGCGTTCCGACGAGCTTGAAGAGGCCGTCCAGGACACGAGGGAGTGGAAAGTAAGGGCGAAGTTCGTCAGCGGAAAAATCGAACTTCTCCTGACGCATCTTCTCGAGGTAGTAGGGAACATCCCAGTTTTCTAAAGGGCGTTTCAGGCCCGATTTTGCGGCAAAGGCGCCGAGATCCTTTAATTCCTCATGCGCCTTGTGCGTAGAGGACGAGGCGAGATCGCTTAAGAGTTTGTCAACGGCAGCGAAGGTTCCGGCCATCTTCGTCGCAAGACTGACTTCGGCGAAACTCTTGTAACCCAGGAGCTGAGCCTGCTCGTGGCGGAGCTGAAGGATCTTATAGATGTTGGGATTGTTGTCGAAATTTCCATTCGAAGCACGCGTGACATAAGCGCGATAAACTGTTTCGCGTAGATTGCCGTCGGTCGAATATTTCATAAAGGGCAAATAGCTCGGCATGTCGAGCGTAATGCTCCAAGGGCCACTGCTCGGAGTCGATGTCGAATCCGGATGACGAGCCTGATAGCTTGCCGCCCACATCTCAAGATAGGATTCGGCCACGCCATCGAACGCTTTTTTATCGCTCACAACGAGTTCGAACTCTTTGGTCGAATCCAAGACGTTATTGGAAAACGTTGTTTGAATCTGCGACATCTCTTGCGAGATCTGGTTGAAACGTTCCTGCGCCTTGCCTTCCAGCTCAATGCCGGAGAGTCTTGCGGAAAGGATAGAACTGTCGATGACACGTTTCTTGGCAGCAGGATAAGCGGCGTATTCTTGGCTAGCACGGATTTTTTTTAACGCTTCGAATATCGGTTTGCTCTGCGACATGCGTAGCGAAAACTCGACCATCTTGGGCATGGATGCTTGATAAGCCTCGCGCAGCGCAGGCGAGTTCTTCACACCGATCAAATGCTGCGTCGGGCCCCAGGTGCTATGAATCTTGCGACGGATTTCCTCAAGCGGCACGAGCAGAGAGTCCCAGGTCGTCCCGGGATTTTTTTCGAGAGACTGAAGGATGCTTTCGCATTCGGCAAGGACTGCATCGACGGCCGGTTGGACATCACTGGCTTGGATACGGTCAAAATGCGGCAAACCATAATTTTGAAGCAAGGGATTCGTCATATAATTCCTCATAACTTCGGGGGCAATTGCCCTAATGCCATGAGCATAACAAACCCAGACCCTAAGATCGACGCCCGAATATCGCGGTGCCGACACGGACAAAGTCGCTTCCGGCTTCTAATGCAAGTCTTAGATCATTCGACATGCCGAGCGAAAGTTTTCCTTCGCCGACCTGATCCGCTAAGGCTCGCAGTTCTGTGTAGAGCGGTGGAACCGTTTCGAAGGCCTCGTCGGTATAGGTATCGGGAGGAATAGCCATAAGACCTTTGAGCGTCAGTTCAGGAAGCTCTGCTTTAATTTTAGACGCGAGGGGAAGGATTTCCTTTTTGCTCAGACCGCTTTTGGATTCTTCATCGGCTGCATTAATCTCGAGATAAATCGGATAAGGGGTTTTGCCCAAGTCCGCTGCATGGCGGGCTATGTGTTTTGCGTGATCATAACTGGCTACCGTTTGAATTTCGGCCGCATAAGTCACGATTTTTTTCAGCTTATTGGACTGCAAATGACCGATGTAAATCCAATGTATCGCGAGGTCTTTGAGAGACTCGGCTTTCTCTGCGAGTTCTTGCGCGTAGTTCTCACCAAACCGTCTTTGTCCTAACGCAAAAACAGCCCGAACTGCGGAGTCGGGCTGCGTTTTGCTCACAGCGA
>JAZKGL010000009.1:3273-7828 GCA_040385935.1 Bdellovibrionota bacterium | reverse complement strand
GTTTTAGAAAATTATTTTTAAATGATTTGTTATTCGAATCAGTTCCAGCCCGCCCGTCCGTCACGAAAATACCATAAGCATCACCATAAATATGTCCCTGGATTAATCAATTCGGCCCTGCTACCTTTAATCGACGTTGCCCCCTCAAACCGAGGCTACCTTTTGAAGAATAAAGGCCCATTTAAGCTATGATCACTCAACTCACGATCCGTGGACTTGCGATTATAGAAGAGCTTCATATCGATTTTTCTCCACGTCTTAACGTCATCACAGGCGAGACGGGTGCGGGCAAATCTATTTTAATTAAAGCGCTTCATCTTTTGCTCGGCGCCAAAGCTGATCCGGAGGTGATTCGAAATGGCTTCGATAAAGCCTTTGTTTCAGCTCGTTTTCTTCTTCCGAAGTCTCACCCGGCCGTTGAGTACCTCGATAACAATGGTCTATGGCATGACAATCACGACCTGACCGAAATTATTCTTCGTCGAGAGATTACGACGAAAAATCGTTCGCAGGCTTGGATGAACGATCAATCGATTACGCAAGCGACGCTTAAAGAACTCGGTCAGAATCTCATCGACATCTACGGCCAGCACGAGAATCATCGTATGCTGGACCCCGCTACCCACATGGACTACATCGATCAGTTCCTCGATAAGCCGCAGCTTAGGCACGGGGTTGTTCAGCAAATGAGTCAAGTCTCTTCGCTTTACGGCGATATTCGAAAGCGTCTTGAGCAGTATCTATCACGCAAACGCGAGCAGGATTATTTGCAGTTTCGTTTTCAAGAACTCGAAGACTTCGAGCCAAGCGTTGAGAACTACCTAGAAACCGAACGCATTTGTGAAGAAGCAAAGTCGTTTATGCAGGAGCAAAAGGTTCTGAATCAGCTGCAGATCATTCAGGACGAAGCGTATAACGGCAAATCCTTGAGTTCGGCTGTGCGTGATGTTTTGCGGCTAAGTGAAAGCTCAAAATTGATCAAAGGCAATACCGATATCTCACCACTGCTTGATCAGCTCAAAGAGGTGGGCAGCGTATTCGATGATTTGAGTTATCACATCGGACGCATCATCGATGATCAAGACATGAGTGACGAAGCGCTTGAGGCGCATGAAAGCCGCCTTGCCGATTATCAAAGACTCTTTCGCAAGCTCGGGGTTCGTACCGTCGAAGAGATGATGGCCGAATACGAGCGTCTGAGCACAGAGCTGAGTTACGTGCGTGATGCGCCTGATGAACTCGCCGATCTCATTCGTAAGCTCTTAAAAAGTCTCGAAGACGTCGATAAGTCGGCCAAGGTTCTGACAGCCGCGCGACACAAAGCTGCGGAACAAGCGCGCAAGAAAATAGAAACTGAACTCCACGACCTCAATATGCGCGGTGCCAAGATCAATTTTGAATTTCAAGCCGTAAAGTTGACTATCGCCGAACTTGATCTCTTAGACTTTGACGAGGAGACGAAGAAAAATTGGGTTCGCTGCGTGGATATCCTAAGCGAGACCTCCAAGTATGGCCGTGAGAAAGGCCAGTTTCTTTTGGCGGCAAACCCAGGCGAGGGCTTCAAACCCTTAGCCAAGGTCGCTTCGGGCGGCGAGATCTCGCGCATTATGCTCGGCTTTAAAAAGATTTTATCTGCAGGCGCCAATACTTGCGTGATGGTCTTCGACGAAATCGATACTGGCATTTCCGGTCAAACGGCTCACATCGTCGGCAACAAACTCAAAGGTTTGTCGGAGCAATTTCAGGTGATCTGTATCTCTCACCTTGCGCAAGTCGCAGCGTATGGCGATGCGCATTTAAAAGTGGAAAAGGTGCAAAAAAAGGGCTCGACCGAGTCGCAAATCTATCGCCTCGATACCCAGCAAAGCGAAGAGGAAATCGCACGTTTGCTCTCAGGCATGAAGGTCACGGCAAGCAGTCTGCAAAACGCCAGGCAGCTCATTTCATCGGCGCAAACCGGTGTGGAAGTGTCAGTGGACTTGTGAAGGAACGATGGAGCGGTATCGCCACTGCGTAAGGCGATACTTCTCTTGTATCCGCCGTTGACGAGCGAGCGCCTGCTTCTCATGGATCGCCTTAAGCTTTTTCTCAGAGACATAGACAGTGAATGGAATCTCTTCAGTGCTGCCAGCCGACACAGTGATCGCCATGCGATTAGCGCGACGTTCCCAATCATTGGTTGCAACAGCATTATACTGAGAGAGATAATAGCGACCGACGATCAAAGGCATTTCCGTAGCATCTTCGACCGATAAATCCAGCGATCGACCGACTGTAGGTGATCCCACGGCCTCGATACGCGAGAGGTCAGTGATCTGGCCATGACGATGAAACTGGCGAGGGACGAGTTTCAAACGCCCGACTTTGTAGGTCGAGTCCTGCTGCGCTGTCACTCGCGTTCGAATATCACGCGAACCCTGAAGGCTTACCCAAGCATCCTCTTCAAAGAACAGCAAAGGAACATCTGTAATTCCTTGCGCAAAGGGATAAGATTTATCCGTCTCATAGAGATAAACATCGCGGCTGCCCAAACACGACCAGTCCCAAGGCGAACAGTCCAGGTCAACCAAAACACTTCGCACCTTCTTCTCGGTGAGTTCGCTACTGACAAGATCAACGACGTGCTCTTTGAGCGAGCCGTTCATCTTCAAAGTCGCGGTGCCGGGAAGCACCGGATAGGTCTCATTTAGATCCAGCCAATGTCCGCCGTTGAGTTCGACATAAGACGGAGTTCCTAAAATATTGGAGGAGGTATTAAGGTTCACGCTCTCCGAGACATCCACTCGTAAAAAGGCCGGCGCGACCTCAAGCTGTTCACCCTCTTTAAGGGTGACAT
This sequence comes from Bdellovibrionota bacterium, assembly GCA_040385935.1. Lineage (GTDB taxonomy): Bacteria > Bdellovibrionota_B > Oligoflexia > Oligoflexales > Oligoflexaceae > Oligoflexus. Next base: position 4,992 of record JAZKGL010000009.1, on the reverse strand, counting down.
CCATGGACGTGCCGTTCACTTCAAGACGATATTCTCCACCTAGTAAAAACTGCCAGTGACCAAACTCCTGAGTTTCCGTCACTGACAAAAGCCCGTTGACCGGCGAGATGAAGAAGCTGGTCTTGGGCTTCATCCCGTCATAGGCATTCACGCGCATGCCGGACAAATTGTAAGACAAAAGTTGAGGGTTCTCGTGATTGGCAAAATCATCGAACTTAATCGTCATCGGAACCATGCCGACAAGCAAATCCCGAGTCCCGTGGAGGATATTCAGCGTGTAGCGGTTATCGAACTGCTGACGCGATTTGGTTTTGGCAAAGCGGTTACACTGTATCGAGAAATTATCGTCAGGTTGAGGCGATACCGGAGGATTAAAGATGACCTGATGAGCAACCAAAGTGCGATTTTCAGAAGGCCGTAAAATCACACTCTCATAAGAACAATCCGCTAGAATCAAATAATGCCCGGCAGGCAAAGTCAGCGGTTGATTATAGGATCCGACCTGTTCGGAAATGAACTGTAGAGGTTCTTCCGACTCGATCCGGTAAATCTCAAAGTTGCCAGGATTAGGCGCGCGAACAAGGATCTCACCCGTCGATTCTTTGATCCTACAACTGGTAAGCGCGAAGAGAAAAAAGACAAAAAGAAGGAATCCTCGACTTCCAAACCCAACTCTTTGGGTTCTGCCGCGATGAGCGCGGAAGCTAAAGGATTCTGTCATGGGTCAGGACTCCGTGCTGGAACTAGAGTAGGAAGCGCAGGTCTAAGCCAAACTGTACGGTCTTATGCGCGCCGACACCTAGATGTAGCTGAGTACCTAGGGCCAATTTATCGAGGACAAGGTAAGATACCCCACCTCCGACAGTCAGATCAACACTCGATTTCTCAAGGCTTCCATCCACTTTTTGCACGCCATCGATGGCCGAAACCGATGTCCGGCTCAGGCCAAATTCCGCTGAACCGACCAAGAATAAACTCGACGATAATTCGCGCTGGGCTTTCACCCCGGCTAGGTAACTTTCGAGGATGCCTCGGTAAGCTCTTTTCTCAAGTTCAATCGTCACATCCACAGGGCGATAACGAAGCGTGGCATAGAGATCGTAGGCCTCAAGCCATTTTTTCATCACGCGATAGCCAAGTTCTAGATCCGCCGTCGATGAGGAATGCCAATCGCCTTCCGGACCATCGGTATTGATCCAATTCAAACTGGTTCCCAGATACCAAGCCTGAAAACCAGGCTCGACTGGAACTTCCGGTTCTTTAGCAGGGACTTTCTTGGCTGCGACTTCGCCCTTTTTTCCTTCGGTCCCTTCCGCTTTCACTTCGGGGACCGGAGCTTTCCCTTCCGCCGTCGGAACCGCTTTTACGTCTCTATCCACGATTCCTTTTTCATCTTTAGAGTCTTTATCTTTATCGGCTTCTTCTTTTTCTTCATCTGTTGTGGGCTGCAGCTTATCAAGGCCCTTTGCCTGCAGAGCGCAGGGAAGGCTAAGACTGACAAGAAGAGCGCTGACTAACCACTTCATATGTTTCATCCTTCAAAGCAGGGTTTGGTTTGGTGAACGCTCGTGCCTAGAGTATCAATTTAAGCTGTACTGCGACTCTACGGTCCGGACGATATCCGGCCGAGGTGCCGACTTCTTCAGCATAAGTGAGGAGCCGAAGATTGAGTAAGCCCACATCAAACTGCAGACCAGCGGTTGCATAACCCTGATAAAG
>JAZKGL010000009.1:0-3173 GCA_040385935.1 Bdellovibrionota bacterium | reverse complement strand
AACGATAAGGAGACGAGACTCGTTGCGGCGAGGATGGCAGGCTTGAGCCAACTCATGACTTGCTCCATTTGGGGTTTAGGTTCCCTGGGCACTTCAGTAGGATAAACGTGAAGTTACACTTTAGCATGACGCCCGGCCAAAAAACAAACCTCGGAGTCAGTGGAATTGGGGCGAGGACGAAAAGCTTTTGATAGTAACTTTATGACATGGGTGCGTGCTTGTTAAGAAAAAATGCCTGTGCTAGTATTCAGGCTTTGCCAAGCGGAATTTAAGCCTATATACCCAGGCATTCGGAAGAGTTTTAACTCTTTGCGCCGTTTCCAGAAAGTCACATCAAAATGACGGCTGACCGCAGTCCGCCGTAGAACAAGTTGATATCAAGATTGGGACTAAGATGTCTAAACCTGACGTAGCTGCCGAGAGAAAAGATCAAATCGTTCGTGCGACGGTGGATTGCATCACCAAGCATGGCTATCACAATTTTTCGATGCAAGACGTGGCGCGCACTGCGGGTGTTTCGAAAGGTATTATTCACTACTACTTTCTAAACAAAGACGATCTGATGATGTCGGTCCTCGATAAGGTTGCCGGCGATATAGAAACAATTATCGCGGCTGACATGGAGACGATCACAAGTCCCGTCGAGAAGATCAAAGTCTTCATGAGCGTGGCTTTCGACGTCGTTCGCGGCACTAAAGAATACTATCAGGTGAACATGGACTTCTGGACTCAGATCAACCAGAAGAAGGAAGTTCGTCAAGTCATCTCAAGACATTACGCAAAGTTCCGTGATAGCTGCGCTAAGGTTATCGAAGAGGGTGTGAAGCAGGGCGTCTTCCGTCAGGTCGATCCTCAGCACCATGCCTCGCTAATCATTGCGACGATCGACGGAATCTCGCTCCAGTGGCTCTTTGATGAAACTGTGTACGACTATGCAGAGATTTCGCGGACGGCTAGCCAGATCCTCCTCGACAGCCTTGTCGTAAAATAAAGACTCTTTAAATGAATCTGTCTGAAGGCGGCTTTCCCATGAAAGCCGCCTTTTTCGTTTGCTCCCTGGCTGGTTAAGGCAAAGTCCCTCTGATACCATAGGAAAAAGTCAATTTTTCCATTGAGGGCCATAAAAGTGATGGAAGCGCAGCTTGAGATCACAGATTTAATCGCCGCGATCCGTAAAGGTCAGGTGTCGCCCGACAACTCGCTTGAACCTGTCTTCGATCGATTGCAGGCCTTTGAATGCTGGACGAGCTACTTTCACCTGCTTGAACAGCAGATCGACAATCCTAAAAAACGGGCCCTCACCCACTACGTGCGGATCGCGCGTGCCTACTCCGTTCATCTGGAAGACATCACTAAGGCCGCACGCGTCTGCCTTAAGATGATGAAGGATATGCGCCTGAGCTATCAGGAGTTTCGCGATAAAGCGCTCTACTCCATCATCGATGAGCAGGACTACGGAAACGAAGGCATACTGCTTCAGTCGATCTATCCCAAGCTCAAGAGCAAAGAGGATAACGTAGCCTGCATGGAGCGTCTTTGCCTGATCTACGAGAAGAAAAAGTACGATGAAAATAATCTGAATAAAAGCTACGAACGCCTGATCGAACTCGATCCCTACAATCAGAAAGCCTTGCGTTACTTCAAGATCGTCTACACCCAAAACAATCAGTGGGAAAAGGTCGCTCAGGTTCTTATGAATCTTTTCACCTCGGCCAAGCACGTCAACGATCGCTATCGAAGTGCCCAAGAACTTGCCGCTGTTTATCTTTACCAGCTCGATGCGCCTGGCAATTCGATCGACGTTCTCGAAAAGTATTGTGCGGACAGTCCTCTGAGCACATTCGCCATTCACTACGAAGCCTACTATCGGATGCAAAACTGGGAAGGCTGCCTTAAAGTTTTGCAAACTCAAGTGCGAAAAATCAGTGGCGACCTCAATCGAGCTACTCTAACCCTTAGAATAGGCGAGATGCTCGAAAAGCTTCGTCGAAGCGACGACGCGATACTCGCCTACAAACGTGTGTTAGAACTCGCTCCTAATATGCTGGAGCCCTTAGAAAAATTATCGGACATCTATCTTCGGCAAGAAAATTGGTCGGCTGTGATCGAGACTCTAAACACCTTGGATGAATGTCTCGACGATCAATTTCTCAAAGACAAGGTGCGCGAAGGCATCGATCGTCTGCAAAGTGCGCTGGATGATTCCGCAAAGAAGGCGTAACCCATGCTTAATTACGCTATAGCGCTCTCGGTTATAGGCACTGTCGCAAGGCAACTTATTGAAGCCGAAGATAGAGATAAAACCTGGCAGAGAAAAAAGACTCTGGATTCACTAGTCGCCCTTCGTATGCAAAAACAACGAGTGATGCCGAGCCATCTTTTGTTTGCATCCGACGATGGCGAGCGACCAACCTTCTCTTCGCTCTTTCAACAGGCTTCCCTCCTCAACGGTCTTTCCGATCTCTTTAATGCGCTTGTGAAAGTTCCTATTGATCACGCCTGCTTTGTGCAAATCGTGGATCAACCGCCTGGTTTGGAAGATTCGGCACGCATGGCTCTGGAGAAATCCCTACTACGCGTGAGTCCTTTTCCACTCGACGCTTTTGAAGAATTGCTTGAGGTTCAGGAGCAGGTTTACGATACCAAGATCTTTTCCGGTGTGCTTCTCGATCGCCACGGCCGGCTTATGACGCGCGATGAGCAGAGTTATTTTCAGCAAAGAAAATCGAAAGAGCGACCTAGCCTATTCATCGAAGCCGTTATCGAGGAAGTCAAACCCGGACCGGATGCAAAAAACCTGCAGGGTACCGACTACCGTGTCCAAGACTTCCGGCAGGGCCTATCGGGAATCTCAGAACTCTTTCATCACTGGGATAGCTGGAATTCAAGACCTAAGCGCACCATTCAGCAGCATGAGCGAATTTATATCTACAGTCATCTTAAAGGTCTATTGCCTGCCTGTTGGGGTGAGCTGCAAAAGCGAGGTGTCGCTGCGGAAACAATCAGGCTTCCCCAGTGGATAGCGTATTCCAATGCGATAGCCTCCTACATGGAATTTTTGATCGCCGATGTCTCGTCAGCGGCCTTTATCTTCATCGGCATCAACGGCAATTGCCACTTCGCGGAATGGAAGCGATGAACTTTGAACAACACGATAACTTTCTTTTAGCCGA
>JAZKGL010000008.1:0-15443 GCA_040385935.1 Bdellovibrionota bacterium | reverse complement strand
AAATGCTTCCCCCAACTCATAAAATATATATTGAACCCCATGGTGCGACGGCTCGAAAGTATACTTTCACCTCGTGCGTTTAATGTCCGGAAAGGCCATCTTATATGTCTTCAGCAATCTCTCTCGATTTTCTCAAAGAATTAGGACTCAGCGCGCAAGCGCAGGCCGTTTGCACGGGTACTCAATGGTACGGTTCGAAAACGTCGGGGACCTACGAATCCCATTCACCTGTCGATGGCAAACAAATCGGATCGGTCTTCAAAGCGAGTAAAGAAGATTATGAAAAATTGATCGGCACAACGCAGAAGGCGTTTGTGGAATGGCGCAAGGTTCCAGGCCCTAAGCGCGGGGAAGTGGTTCGTCAGATCGGCGATAAACTGCGCGAGAAGAAGTCGGCCCTTGGCAAGCTCGTCGCTTACGAAATGGGCAAGTCGCTGCAAGAAGGTCTTGGCGAAGTGCAAGAGATGATCGATATCTGTGATTTTGCGGTTGGCCTTTCTCGTCAGATGTATGGCCTCACTATGCATTCCGAGAGACCGAATCACCGCATGTACGAACAGTGGCATCCGCTCGGTATCGTCGCTATTATTTCGGCGTTCAACTTTCCTGTTGCGGTCTGGTCGTGGAACTCGATGATCGCCATGGTCTGTGGGGATGTTTCGATCTGGAAGCCGTCTGAAAAAACACCTTTGTCGGCGGTCGCGTGTTTCAATGTGATTCAAGACGTCTTGAAGGCAAATCAAGTTCCGGAAGGCGTTTTGACTTTGATCGTCGGTGATGTGGCAACTATCGGTGAGCCTATGCTCGCTGATCATCGTATTCCTCTCATCTCGGCAACCGGTTCTACGCGTATGGGCAAACGCGTAGGTGAAGTCGTTGGCGCGCGCCTTGGTCGCTCGCTTCTCGAACTCGGTGGTAACAATGCCATTATCCTTACTCCTGACACAGATCTTAAGCTGGCTGCTCCCGGAGTCGTCTTCGGTGCGGTGGGAACGTGCGGACAACGCTGCACAACAACACGTCGTCTGATCGTCCATGATAAAATCTACGACGCTGTTAAAACTATGCTTTTGAAAGCGTACTCCGGTTTGCGTATTGGCAATCCATTGGATCAAAACAATCACGTGGGTCCTCTGATTGATACCGACGCTGTGACGCTCATGCAAAAAGCTTTGGTGTCTGCGAAAGAGCAAGGCGGAACGATCGTGACGGGTGGCGAAGTTCTTAGTGGCGGTGAATATACCTCAGGCTGTTATGTAAAACCGGCTATCGTCGAAGCACGCGCCGATATGCAAATCGTCCAAGACGAAACGTTTGCTCCTATCCTTTATCTGATTCGTTACAAAGGCGAAGTCGAGGAAGCGATTGCGATTCAAAATAATGTGAAACAAGGCCTTTCCTCTTCGATCTTCACGCTGAACCTTCGTGAAGCCGAAGCCTTTCTTTCAGCTGCTGGTTCCGACTGTGGTATCGCGAACGTCAACATCGGGACCTCGGGTGCTGAGATTGGTGGCGCGTTCGGTGGTGAGAAGGAAACAGGCGGTGGACGTGAGTCGGGCTCTGAGTCGTGGAAAGCGTATATGCGTCGTCAGACCAATACGATCAACTACGCGCGTGATCTTCCGCTTGCGCAAGGCATTAAATTCGATATCTGAGCTGAGGGTTTCATGTCACAGTCTTTGGCCGCCTATCTTCACTATACGCCCCTCTTGTCGTCTTCAGGACGAGAGGCTGAGGACCGTATAGCGACTTTGGTTTTGAATCGACCGGATGCGGCTAACGCATTCAGCGGGGAACTTCTCGTTCGTATCACCGAACTTCTTGAAGAGGTGAGAGCGGACTCTTCGGTTCGGCTTTTAACTCTTCAAGGTTCGGGCAAACACTTCTCCGCCGGTGCGGATTTGATGTGGATGAAAGAATCCGCGCAGCTGAAGTATGACGGCAATCTTGCCGAAGCGAAAAAGCTAAGCGCTATGTTTGAGAGCCTGTCGTCCCTGAGGATTCCAACGATCGCGATCGTCAAAGGCGCCGTCTTCGGTGGAGCCGTAGGATTGCTCGCGGCATGCGATTATGCGTTTGCCGAAGAGTCGGCGAAGGTCTGTCTTAGCGAGGCAAAAATCGGTCTGATCCCTGCGGTTATACTCCCCTATCTGCAGCGAAAGATCGCGCCTGCCACGCTTCACCGCATGGCGATGGGTTCGCCTATCCTTTTATCCGATCAGATTTTGAAGATAGGTTTGGTGCAAGAGATTGCGTCAGCTTCGAAACTTGAGGCCTTGGTTCGCACCGAGATCAATGCTCTCTTGCAGACGAGTCCTGAGGCCCAATCCGCTTACAAAAAACTTTGGTCTGAGCTGACTCTTGGCGAGCAGAATGTTGACGTGACGGCCAATGCTATTGCCACGATTCGTGCGAGTGCTATGGGCCAGCATGGTCTTCAATCCTTTTTCAAAAAAGAAACACCCAGCTGGGTGCTTCAGCTCCCTGAAAAGGTTTCTGTTCTCATTCCATAAGTATCGGTCTAAACGTTATTCGACCCGAGTGAGCCGTGATGCTTACTCGGGTCGAAATGTATTGGGTCGCATAGATTTAAGTTGGGGCAGGAGCCTGATACTTTTTCGCAAGACGATCCAAAATACCGTTTACAAACGAACCCGAATTCTCGGTGGAATACTTCTTGGCAAGCTCGATCGCTTCGTTGATAACAACTTTTTGCGGCGGCTCTTGATTCATCAACTCAAAAGTTGAGAGTCGAAGAATGCAGCGGTCGATGACCGGCATACGCGAAAGATTCCAGTTATCACTGTGAGCATCTATCACTTCGTTCAGATCGCCGAGCTTTGCGAACACACCTTCGACAAGCTTTTGCAGGTATTTGATTTCCGAGCTACCTACACTGTGGTGCTGGACGAATTGTTCAAAGTGCATCGGTGAGAAGAAAAAGTGCTTCTCGATTTCCGACTGATAGAGAAACTGGAGTGCCCATTCGCGTGCGCGGGCATGTGGATGCTGAGTCGTCACAGGGAAATCCTTAGAAACCAAGTTTTTGGAAAGTAGCTATCATCTGAAGCGCAGTGTGAGCCGCTTCAGCACCTTTGTTACCCAGTTTAAGACCGGCACGATTAAGAGCCTGCTCAACCGTATTGACAGTCAGAACACCGAAAACAACAGGAACGCCTGTTTCCACCGAAATGCCCATGACTGCCGATGCGCAAGGACCTGACACGTATTCAAAGTGAGGGGTTTCCCCACGAATCACAGCGCCAAGAGTCACGATTGCAGCATATTTCTTCGAGCGGGCCGCGCGGGCCGTCACCACAGGAATTTCAAAAGCGCCAGGAACCCAAACGAGATCGACGTCGGCTTCCTTGCCTGCATCTTTAAAAACTTTCAAAGCGGCATCGACGAGAGATTTTCCGACGAGGTCATTAAACTGTCCGGCAACGATAAGAATACGGCTCATAACGTCCTCAATCTCAGTTGGATTTATGAATGATGTTGGTTTCCACGATTTCCAGACCAAAGCCCGAAAGACCTTTTAGAACCATAGGCGATGAGGAATGAACTTTCATCTTTTGGATGCCGAGCGCACGAACGATTTGCGCGCCGATTCCATGCAGGCGAACATCCTGTGGCTTTTGCGCGGCCGGATGAAGATCTTTCTTCGTGATATCGGCTGCGAGTTGCTTCACATCATCGATCCACGAATGCTGCGGCTGATTCAAATAGATGAATGCGGCAGGGGAATGATGCTTGAGCAGTTCAAGGCCGGTTTGAAAACGAAAGCCTGAACCGCTTTTGCGATCGCCGAAGGCGTCAAGCAAAGCGCTTTGCGTGTGAACACGAACATTCACCGGCTCAACTTCAAACTTATCTTGGCCGGTGATTAGAGCAAGGTGCTCAAGACCATCGACGTTGCTGCGGAACACAACAGCTTCGGCTGTGACCGATGAAGTCTGGATGGTTTCGCGATGAACCACTTCCACCATCGACTCGTGCAGAAGGCGGTACTGAATGAGATCCGCGATCGCAACGATAGGCATATTATGTTTTTTCGAGAAGATTTCGAGATCAGGCATGCGGGCCATGGTCCCATCGTCATTCATGATTTCGCAAATAACCGCGGCGCCTTTGAAACCCGCGAACTTCGCGATATCGACTGAACCCTCGGTATGACCGGCGCGTTCAAGGACTCCGCCCTTACGTGCCTTCAATGGAAAGATATGACCCGGAACAACGATGTCTTCGGGAACCACATCATCTTTAATGGACACCAAAATCGTGTGGGCACGGTCGGCGGCTGAAATACCGGTGGAAACACCTTCGCGCGCTTCGATACTGAAAGTAAAAGCCGTTTCTTTCGATGCGATAGCACGCGTGCTGTCCGACATAATAGGAAGCTTTAAGCGATCGATATATTCAGGATCAAGGGGAAGGCAGATGAGGCCGCGGGCTTCTTTGGCCATAAAGTTGATGTGCTGCGCGGTGACAGCCGAAGCTGCCATAACCAAGTCGCCTTCATTCTCACGGTCTTCGTCGTCGACCATGATTACCATTTGATTATTTTTGATGGCCTCGATCGCAGTACGAACGCGAGCGATCATTTTTTCCTGATCTGTCAGCATAGAAAAATATCCCTATCTATGAACACAAATGATGAAGGGGCATGGTTTTCAAAGAGCTACGACAATTTGTCGTGTACACACGAAAGCCCCTCATCCTAAGTCACAAGACCCTTTTTTTCAACGAGGAAGTCGGACTTTGAGGCCCTCCTTTACTACTCGTTCCAAACTACGGCAGGTCTTGAGAACGAAAAGTTGAAGTTTATAAAATTTACCTCGCCACGTGTTCTGCACGGGAATATGAAACCCAGGCGCAGCAAGGTATCTGGAGAGCCCGTCAAAGCTCCTTAGGGGGCGATCACGTACCCATTCCTAACCAATATCTGCTATACAATATATATATTTTTTTATTCCCTATTCTCCGAGCAAATTCATGGATGTAGACTCTTTGAGTAGCGATATTGGCAAGTGTTTGCAGTGGCTCAGAAAGAGTCTTTTGCTCACGCAGTACCAACTCGCGTCGTTCACCGAACTCGATTATCGGCACTATCAAAACATCGAGAGCGGTCGGGTCGAAGTCAAAGTCGAAACCCTTAAACGCATTTGCTCAAGCTTCGGCATTGGCCTGAGCACATTCTTTTATCTCCTCGATCGCAAACCATGGACCACGGAGACCGTTACGCGCACGCGTGGTTCAGGCGATCTCTACCTGTACCGCATGGTGCTCGAGCAGGCGAAATTTCGCCTTCTCTCTCCTGTTCGGGACTTCGTGTTCGAGTGGGGCCGAGCGATTGCAGAGGGTAATCGCGATACGCTGAGAGACTGCCCCCGGCCTTGTATAGAAGTCGATAGCGAGTTTCGAATCCTTTGGAAAAACACGTCGGCGAGTGACACCTATCTAGATGGCGAACGCGACCTGACTCAAATAGTCTTTGATGATCATCTTGATGAGTTATCAGTGGCTTCGAGAGATTTCTGGGAGAGTAAGAGCAATTCGTTTTATATCGAACTCAGCATTTCGCCGAAGGATCAAGATCGCTATCTCAACTGCGCGTTCGTAGCTCTAAGGCCGATGGTGAATAGACCCGATCAAACGATCTTCCTAGGCATGGTGGAGATCGGTCACGAGCCCTTGGAAGTGAAAAACGATCGAGTGCTTCGCCTTCAGAATGCCAATCGCATCTTCATGTCTTAGCTTTTCGGAGCGCGGCCGGCTTGGACATAGGGGCTGGCGAATCGTTCTAGATATTTCCCCACAAGATCCACTTCGACGTTCAATGGCCAACCTGCCTTGAGCTGTCCAAACGTTGTGTGAGCCATAGTCAATGGAATGAGTGTAAGGCGAATACGCGTCGCATGCTCAAGGTCTTCAACGCCATTGATGGTAAGACTTGTACCGTCGAGAGTAATCGAGCCCTTAGGAATCAAATAACCCGACATATCGCGTGGAATCTCAACAAACACGTTCCAGCCGCCCTCTTCCTCTTCGATGCTCGTAAGCATCGCGCGACCATCGACGTGGCCGGACACCATATGGCCACCGAGGCGATCGCCCATGCGCAACGCGCGCTCAAGATTCACCGGCGAGCCGAGCTGAAGGGAACCGAGGTTCGTTTTATCGAGGGATTCAAAGCTGACATCAAAGCTCATTGAGGTCTGATCAAACTGCGTGACGGTCAGACAGCACCCATTGATAGCGATGCTCTCGCCGAGTTGAGTCGCATACGCTTCGGGCTTAGACAGAGAAACGGTAAGCACTTTAAAACCATCTTTATCGTGAATGGCTGCAATGCGGCCCACGCGTTCCACTAAACCCGTAAACATAAACGTCTCACTCTCTTGCAAAAATAATCAGGACAGAGGCGAATTGGTTTCGCGCGTGGATTTTAAACCCTTGAGTTCGCGCACGAATTCCTCTGGGTCCTTAAAGTCTTTATAAATCGAGGCAAAACGCACATAAGCCACATGATCTGTCTGACGAAGACGTTTCATCACAAGATCACCGATGCGGCTGCTTGGAATAATACGCTCACCCTCGGAGCGAAGCTGAACTTCAATGGAGTTCACCATCACTTCGATCTGATCGATGGATATAGCACGTTTGCGACAAGCCATGGAGATCGCTCGCACGATCTTCTCATGGCTGAATTCGTCGAAGCTTCCATCCTTTTTACGGACCTGAAGCATCAACTCCTCTTCTTTTTCATAAGTCGTATAGCGATGATGGCACTTCAGGCAATTACGTCGACGCCGAATGCTACGGCCGTCTACGCTCACACGGCTTTCCAGCACTTTGGTGTCGATGAAATCACACTTAGGGCACTTCACAGCTTAGCCTTTCCAAACAGGATAGAGCGGAAACTTAGCAGCCAAGGCGTGAACCTCTTTTGCCACTTTCGAAAGGACATCGGCGTTGTCGACGTTTTGATAGGTCGTCCAAATCCAGTCCGCGATCAGAACCATTTCCTTGGTGCCCATCCCGCGACTAGTGATCGCAGGCGTTCCAATGCGAATGCCGCTCGTAACAAACGGACTGCGTTTCTCGTTGGGCACGGTGTTTTTGTTCACAGTGATTTCGACTTTGCCGAGCGCATCTTCCATCTGCTTGCCGCTCACGGGCGTGTCGGAGAGATCAAGTAGCATCAGGTGATTGTCGGTTCCGCCTGAGACGAGTTTAAAACCCTTGGAAACCAAGGCTTCAGCGAGGGCCTTAGCATTGGCGCGGGTTTGCTTTTGATACTCTTTGAATTCGGGACGAAGAGCTTCCATAAAGCTTACCGCTTTCGAAGCGATCACATGCTCAAGCGGACCGCCCTGAATACCGGGGAAGACCGACTTATTGATATTGATCTTCTCGTCATTCCAAAGAATGAGACCGCCGCGTGGACCACGAAGAGTCTTATGCGTAGTGGTCGTCGTCACGTGGGCGTGAGGCACGGGATTCATGTGCTCGCCAGCCGCTACGAGGCCTGCGATGTGGGCCATGTCCACGAATAAATAAGCACCGACTTCATCGGCGATGGCGCGGAATTTTGCAAAATCGATTTCGCGCGTGTACGCACTGGCTCCGGCGATGATCATCTTAGGTTTCACTTCAAGCGCGCGCTCACGAACCTTGTCGTAATCGAGGCGGCCTGTTTCGGTATTCACGCCGTAGAAGTGAGATTCATAAAGCATGCCCGAGAAATTCACCTTGGAGCCGTGGGTGAGGTGACCGCCATGCGACAGATCCATACCCAAAACCTTATCGCCGCCTTGAAGGAGCGTAAGATAAACAGCGGCATTAGCCTGAGCCCCTGAGTGCGGCTGAACGTTGGCGAACTTAGCGCCGAAGAGCTGCTTGGCGCGTTCGATGGCGAGTGATTCGACTTTGTCGACCACTTCGCAGCCACCGTAGTAGCGTTTGCCCGGAAGGCCTTCGGCATATTTATTGGTCAGAATCGAGCCCATCGTCGCAATCGCTTCCGCGGAGGCGAAGTTCTCGGACGCAATAAGCTCTAAACCATTTTGCTGACGGGTGAATTCATCTTCGATGAGATTATAGATTTCAGGATCGTGTTTTTGCAGCAAAGCCCATGGCTTCTGATTCATATCTACTCTCGCTTCCCTGAGAATAATTATTTCGTTTCCAAAGCCCGGATTTTATCGAGGCGACTTTGATGACGACCGCCTTCAAATTCGGTCTCAAGCCAAGCCTTGACGATATCGAGGGCGCGGTCGTGATTGAGTACACGTTCACCGAGGCAAAGAACGTTTGCATCGTTATGGAGGCGACTCATGCGCGCTGTGTATTCGTCGGTAATGAGCGCGGCGCGAACGCCTGCGTGTTTGTTGGCTGCTATCGACATTCCAATGCCGCTCCCACAAACGAGGATGCCGCGTTTGAGTTCGCCCGAAGAAATCTTCGAGGACAATTGGCTTGCATAATCAGGGTAGTCAACCGAGGCCGTGGAGTCTACCGCCACACCAAAGTCTTTGACCGAATAGGAATGCTCTTTAAGAAATCGCGCGATTTTATCTTTTAGGATTTTGCCGCCGTGATCCGATGCGATGCCGATCTCAAGATTCATAGCGTAAGACCTCAGAGGTTAGAGGCTTTTGGGGAGGGCCCGAGACGGGGAAGGCCTGAAGTTGAGTGGCTTCCCAGTCGCGAAGGAAAAACAAGCTGAGGCTTAAATGGATTAAGCTTCTTTCGCTTTTTTGATGTAGCTGACAGCGTCTTCGACTGTGCGAATGCTTTCGGCTTCTTCATCAGGGATGTCGACGCTGAATGCTTCTTCCATCGCCATGACGAGTTCAACGATATCGAGAGAATCTGCACCGAGATCTTCGATAAACTTGGCTTTGCTCACAACTGCCGCTTCTTCAACGCCAAGCTGATTTACAACGATTTTTTTCAATTGGTTTTCGATGTCGAGAGACATAGTTTCTCCTTCAATTTGGCACATGTATGCCGATCGTTCATCTAAAGAACCAAAAAGTCCGGGATAAAGCAAGATAATAAGTGTACGCCTGAGGCTGCATACAAGGCCGTTTTAAGAGACTTTTTGATTGCTTGAGACGCCGAATAAATACCGCTATCCTAAGCGGCTCGGATTATTGGTCTCTCGCCTTTTGAGGGGGTTTGATTTGTCTTCGCCACTTCCCGCGCTCGATGCCGCATTGATCGTTGTTTCGGATATTCATCTCAGTCAGTCTGCAGATGAACGCGCGTTGACTCTGCTCGCGCTTCTCTCGGAAATCGAGAAATCCTCGGTAGATACGTTTTGCATGCTCGGCGATATCTTTGACTTTTGCCTCGGCTCGCATCCCTACTTTCAAAAGAAGTTCGCGCCGATCGGCGCAGCTCTGGAGCGAGTGGCAGCCAGCGGAACCCGAGTCATTTACCTCGAAGGCAATCACGAATTTCGTTTGAAAGATCTGCCCTGGCGTGGGGTTGAGGTCATACCAAACGGTACGACGCTCATTCCACTCGGCAACGGTCAGATCGTTCAGGCGGCGCACGGCGACATGATCTATAGCCATCGCCGTTACAAAACGTTTCGCTATGCCGTGAAATCTCGCTTCGTGACTGGCGTTGCGACTCTTTTTCCTGGGACTTTTCTTGATCGTTTAACGAGCAAGACCTCAGAGGTCTCTCGATCGGCTGATGCTTACCGACCGATTTATCACGAAAAGATTTTGCATGCGGTCGATGACTGGATGGAAAAAAAGAAGGATAAAATCGAGGGCGAGACGCATTACGGAATCTTCGGACACTTTCATGTGCCCTACGCCGAGCCGCGACGCGATCTGAAAGAAGGCGCGGTGCTCAGCGTCGATTCCTGGGACAAACCCAATGCCTTGGTTTTTCTACGCGATGGAATCTCGCGCATTTGGCTTGAAGGCGTGGAAAAAGAAAAGTGGCGTTACGAAAGCGTAACACCACTGGTCAGAGCTGGCTTAATGCGGCCCGGTTATCCAGAAATCAGAGTTTGACCCGACCCACTAGGCCGATGCGCAAAACGCTTTGATCGAGTGATTTGTTTGGAAGATCGTAGCTCACGTTTCGATAGCCGACGAGGCCACCCCATTCGAGATTTTCGGTTTTGTTGATGTGTAGAATCTGAGCTTCAAGATCAAGGCCCATGCTGCTGCCGAGACTTTGTGTTTTGCCCTTCACACCCGCTGAGCCAAAGTTCAGCGGAATAACCTTCGCGCTGAAGTCATAACCGAAGGTTTCGACTATATCCACTACATGGTAAGTGCCTTGCGCATGAAGCACCGGCATGATGTGAAACGAATCCATACCGCCGAACGATTCTTTGGAAACTCCTAGAGTCACGACCTCGCCGCGAACACCGATCAAGAGTCGATCAAGGCTTGGAATGAAGGCTGTGGCGGACGGAATCGCCATCAAGTATTCGCCCCCGACTGTTGCTCCTGAATAATCACCTTTGGCGGTTGAACCTGTTGTCAAATGCAGATCCCACATCGTAGTCGTCTGCGAGTCGAGTTCAAATTCGAAATATCCACCCGCTTGATTTATAAGAATGGTTGGCATGACGCTCGACGCCTTGGCCGCTCCGCCTACACTCCAGTTAGAGTTTTCCAGCGAGAAACGCACATTTTTTAATTCAGCAGGAAAAGAGGACGATGGATCACGCGGCGCATCGGCCAGATCTTGAGTGGGTTCGGAAGTGCCGCCGCGGGCTGCCGGGTGCATGGGGCCATCGTCGGATGAAGGTGTTTCAGGCACAGTTTTGGCTGCAGGCGCTGAGATAGCTTTTGCTTTGGGTTTGGCAGCGGGTGCTTGGCTCGGAGACTGAATAATAGGACTGTTATCGGTCGTGATATAAACATCTTCTTCTTTAGGAGCCGCACGGAAATTGCGGCGAGAGGCGATATTCTCGACGCGCGCGCCGCTGCCAAGCTTGATTGCATTCTCTGAGGTTAAAGACGTGATCAAGGCGATCGCCGACTGCGCTTTGCTCTCAACGACTTTGGCTTTACCCAGGGATCGCGTGCCAAATTCTAGCCAGGTATCATCGGTTGGATGCGTACTCTTGATGGTAAATTCTGCGAACTCAAGTTCATCACCTTCGAGCACATTTTGATCCTTGCCGGCTGACAAGGTGAGGTAACGACCCTGGAGCGAAGTGACGAACACATCCACCGGGTAGCGGTTCAAAACTCGAAAAGAGAGATCACGAATTTTTTGAGAAAGTTCGGCCTTCGAAGCTGTATTCAACCAAGTGAGAGGAACTCTTTCGGTTTCACTCACATAGTTGGTAAGCTCAGGACTCAGAAGACGAGCTGTGAAGATCGCAACATCACCCTGCTCAAGTACATTCAAGTTGAGGAAAGCATCGAGTTCGAACTCGTCACGCAGCTTTTTACGGCCTTCGGTGCTCGACCAGTTGTCGGCCACGATCGAATCGCCTAGAAAAGCAAAACGCTTGGAATCCCGAATCAATTGGGGAAACAAAGCGTCGATTTGCGATTTCTTGCGGGACAGTGCCGGCGAGGTTTCTCCCTGCCAGTAGACAGGGAGTATGCCTGCGTACTTGATAGACGGAACGGAAGATCCTTGGGCCTTCGCTCGGCCTGCCGTCACAAGGCTAAAGAGGGTGAGCATTGTGAGAAAGAGGCTGCGAAGAAGGATCTTCATCTTATAATTTCTCCACCGAGTGAGCCGAACCGTCGAAGGAAATGCGGCGACGCCCTTCTTCGATTATGGTTTCAATATGGACTGGACGACGCCAGATCTTAAACAGGTTCTTAAGACACTCGACAGTAAATTCATGTTTCAGATCGTTCCCCTCGTGCTTGTGCTCGAGTAGGAGTTCGTTCCGATTTTTGAAGTTCCCGTCTTTGACCAAAATGATCGGCTGACCAAAGTTCGTCAGCTGGTTCAAAAGCTGACTTTTGACTTTCCCGAAATCACGATCGGAGATCACATACCGATTGTTTCGACGATCATAGTCATAAATGAAAAGCTTATGCTCATGACAGAAATCTTCATCGAGATAAGCATCAAGAAAGGTAATATCGTTATGAATGCGACGTATTTCAAATAGCTTTTGATTGCCTAACCCTGCCTGTGTATCCCAAGCTGCCCGCTTCTTAGGATCATCACAATTTAAATATTCCAGACCAAATTGCCCTCGGTCCCACCGACGTTTGGTGTGACGAAGAAGTTCGAGTCCTAACTTGTAGGGGTTGAGTTGACCCGGAGCCGAGGCGACGACACCCGAGTGCTGATCACAGTAATCAACGATTTCCGAATCATTCAAGGGATGAAGTTCCGTCATCATCTGACTGTGCCAGTAGGTGGCCCAGCCTTCGTTGAGGATCTTCGTCTGTCCTTGAGGAGCGAAATAGTAGGACTCATCTCTTATTATACCCAGAACTCGACGCTGCCAGCTATTGAGTGGGGCGTTCTCCATGAGGAACTTCAGGACATCCCGTTGAGGTTCCTCAGGAAAATTCTTCTTTTTTTTCTGCGCCTCTTCCTGCTTTTGGGTCTGCGAATCTATAAAATCCTTGGGGTTGACATAGGAATCCATATATTTCTTGGACTGAAGCTTATTCACCGGATCGGGGCGGTAGTAGGTTTCTTCCTCATCCATCGCCGATGAAATTTGTTTTTTCGCTGCCGTGTTGTGCGGCGCATAGATATCGATCAGGTTTTCAAGGGATAGACAGGCATCGAGGTAATCCTCAACTTCGTCATGACCCACTTCTTCGATAAACCTACGAATTGTCGATCCGTGGTTGGCCATCTGATCAAGCATTTTGCGATTGGTCTTTTGAAACCAGTAATTGTTTTTAAAGAAATCGCAGTGCCCATAGACATGAGCTATGACGGTCTTTTGCGACACGAGACTGTTCGCTCGCAGAAGATAGGCGTAACAGGGATCGTTATTGATCACCATCTCATAGATTACAGAGAGACCGTAGGTATAGCTCTTGGATAGACGTTCGTAGTCCATTCCAAAGCGCCAGTGCGGATAACGAGTCGGGAATCCGCCGTAGGCCGCGATCTCGTTGAGCTGCTTATAATCGATGAGTTCAAAGACGGTATCAAAGAAATCCAAACCGACTTCGCGAGCCTTCTTGCCGATACTGATGGCGATCTCGCGGAGTTCGGGCGTCAGCTGCGTATTGTAGTTCATAGACTTTACTTTCCTTTCCCCAAAAAGACCTTGAGAGCGTCCATAATGGATTCACGGTCTTTGATCTGACAGGTCGTGACCTGCTCATTGGTTTCGCCAAAGTGCTTATGCAGATCCCGTAGAAATTGCCCGGAGCCGTAGCGGGATTCCACCTGGCCGTAAGCAAAGAGGTTCGAGATAGGCAAAAGGTTTTGCTCGATGATTTTCATACAGTCGGCAGTGTCATTGCCCGACCAGTTATCACCATCGGAGAAATGAAAGAGATAGATATTCCATTCGGATGGATTAAAGTGATCTTCAATCATCTTAAGGGCGAGCTTATAGGCTGAACTGATGAGAGTCCCGCCGGATTCCTTAGTTTTATAAAAGGTATCCGAATCGACTTCACGTGCGGTGGCATCGTGGATGATATAGCGGCGTTCAAGGCCTTTATACTGCGTGCTGAGCCAGGTATCGAGCCAGAACGCAGTGAGACGAACGATCTCCTTTTGCTCATCGCCCATCGAGCCCGAGACGTCCATCATATAGAGGATGACCGCATTGGCTGTTTTCTCGTGGGTGATTTTATAGGAGCGAAAGCGTCGGTCTTCTTTCACCGGAATGATAATAGGATTGTCGGGATCGTAGTCGCCGCTGGAAATACTACGCGCGAGGGCTTGTTTATAAGTCCGCTTGAAGTGACGAAGCGACTCGGGGCCTTGACGCTGTATCCCCGAATACTTGTACTTTTTATCTTCGATATTTTCTTTACCCTTGGGCTCGATATTCGGTAGCTCAAGTTCTTCGCTGAGGATATTCGCCAGCTCTTCGAGCGTGACATCCACTTCGAGCGTATGTTTGCCTTCTTGATCGCCTGCCTCGCCTTCGCCCGGCTGCGGCTGGCCTTGACCGACTTCATCTCCAACTTCGCCTTCGCCCTGGCCAACGCCACCCTTTTCTCCTGAGCCAAAGCTGAAGTGAGGAATATCGATGCGAGGAAGAGGTATCGTCACACGTTTATTGCCCTGGCGGCCGACGAGATCGCCGCTGGAGATAAAGCGTCTCAGTTCTTTTTTGATCTTGCCGCGAACAATCTTTCGGAATCGGTTGACATCGGTTTCCATTCCACAACTCTCCGCTATAAAGCAATAAAGGGACGATCGTAAAGTCGACTTTAACGATCCTCCCTTATTGTTTCGACTGGCTTGTTCTTAACTCAATCTCGATCTTATTTTTTGTCTTTCTTCATAACGTCGCCGCGTGCAAACACACTGGCTACGAAACCCAAGGCATCGTTCGCGCAGATTTCGCAGTAGCCGTAGTTTTTGATCAGACGGTTCTTGACGACATCGATCTTAGCTTGAGCTTCTTTATCGACAACGCTCGATACGAGGCTGGTTAGCTTGATCGTGTCCTTTTGATCTTCGAAGAGTTTGAGTTCCAAAGCTTTGTGAAGACGCTCGTTCATACGGAAATCGAAGACTTTCCCATCGAGCGCGAGAGCGCCGATGTAGTTCATGATCTCACGACGGAAATCGTCTTTGCGCGACTCAGGGATATCGATCTTCTCTTCGATGGAACGCATCAGGCGTTCTTCTGGCTCTTCGGTCTCACCTGTATACGGGTTTTTGACCTTTTCTTTTTGCGTGTAAGCTTTGACGTTGTCGATGTAGTTGCCGCAAAGCTTCTCGATCGCACTGTCGTCCGCTGAGATTGCGCGTTGAACTTCGTGTTTGACGATGTCTTCGTATTCCATCTTCACGATGCTCAGTAGTTCGCGATAGCGCTTACGAATCTCTTCATCCCGAATCAGCGAGTGATTCTTAAGGCCTGAGTCCATTTCGTTCAGAAGAATAAAGGGATTCAAGCAGCCTGTCCCGCGATCGGTCACGAGTGAGTTCGAAATCTTATCTTGAATGTAGCGAGGAGAAATACCTTCGAGACCTTCACGAACGGTTTCTTTGCGAAGCTCTTTGACATTGTCTTCAGTGAAGCCTGGGATAGACTTACCGTTATAAAGCTTGAGCTTTTGGATGATCGTAAGGTTCGCCTTCTTCGGCTCCTCAAGACGCGTAAGAATCGCCCACATCGAAGCCATTTCAAGCGTGTGCGGCGCAATGTGAATGTGCGGCACAGTCACCGAGTTGAAATCTTTGCGATAGATTTCAACCTCTTTATCAAGACGCGTGATGTAAGGAATATCGATCTTTACGGTACGGTCACGGAGAGCTTCCATGAATTCGTT
>JAZKGL010000007.1:0-40247 GCA_040385935.1 Bdellovibrionota bacterium | reverse complement strand
CCGCCGGAGGCATCAGCGAAGCGCTATCCCGAGGGAAAACGCACCACATAAAGCATCCCAGTCTAAAACGAACGACATCGCCCGCAAAGAGAGACCCATTGATGACTAAGTTAAAAAATCAATCAGCAGCAAATCGACCGAGAATACTCGCACGCTCCTTACGAAGCTTTTTTTGTTCGACCAAACTCATCTTACCATCTTTGTTTTCGTCATAGGCAGCAAGGATCTTCTCCCAGCCTTCCTCAAGCGATTGACGGATCTCTTTTTTGCTCAACTTCGAGAGCTGAATTTGACCGGCAACATTGGTCAAGAGAACTTTAATTTCCTCAGCTGAGAGGAAGTCGTCACTGCCAGCAAGGGTTTCAAAAAGCTCTTTATCAAAGTCGTGACCGATAGCCTCGACCGCACCTTGAAGTTCAGGAGCCAGCTGGACGGCCTGGAATTCATCCAGATTCAAGGAACCATCTTTATCCTTATCGCCCAGGGAGATGAGGATGCGGCTCATAAGATTCAAACGTTTGGGCATAAGGTTCGCAGCGAAGTCAAATGCTTCAGGCGACTTCTCCTTGCCCAGCGAAAGAGAACTGTCGAGAGCCGGATGTGGATTTGCTTTGGAAACCTTGAATACCGATTCAAGATAGACACCAGCAAAGTATGCATCATCGGGACCGACGACACCTTCTGAGCTGTCGCTCTCAAGGCTAGACGCCGTTGGGGCATTGTCTGCGCTATCCTGCTTGGTTTGCGTGGTAATTTCCGATTTCGGGGCTACAGCTCCGTTATCGCAGGCGACCAGGGTGCAGGCTAATAAACTAACGTAGATAAATTTCATGGGCATACTCCTCTTGCAAATTACTTTTCGGGTACGCCACCCCAGACCTTGAGGAGAGTCCATATTTTAATATTTTATATAGACATTTCACATGTTTAGAAAAGAGTAATTTTTGGAGAAAGAATGGCAAACCGCCTTTAGCTTGAAATCATCGCCTGGTTCTCCCAGATATGGAGACCGGGGGTATAGTCTTTCATTTTCCGTAGGATAAAGCGGCTAAGGACTGAGACCTCGATCGGTTGATAACGCCCCAAAGCCTTGGGGTACAGACCTTTGAGGTTTTGATACAGGGCGACTGAGAGCCTTTCTCCCAAGCGGAACTCCTGTCTGTCACCCACGAGGAGAGAGGGTCTATAGATATGAAGCGAAGGGAATCCAAGCAGCCGAAGATCACGTTCCAGTAGACCTTTGGTGCGCAGATAAAAATTGGAGGACGAAGCATCAGCGCCGAGGGCTGTAATGATGTGAAAGCTCTGGACGCCATGTTTGCGAGCCTCAGTCGCAAATCGAAGGGGAAGGTTAAGTTCGATCTCTTCGAAGGTTTGACGTGACTTCGCTTTTTTTATAGTTGTGCCTAAAGCGCAGAAGGCCAGCTCAGCAGTTAGTTCATGCATCTGAATTTTGAAATCGGAGAGATCGCTCACCTTTTCGAGTCCGCCTTCAAGTCCGAGCCGCCTACGTGTAAAGGTGATGAGGTCTGGCCGGGGATTTTCCTGCAGAAGCTCGGAGTAAACCGCACTGCCGACTAGACCACTGGTTCCTAAAAGGAAAATTTTCACACCTGGGCTCCTTACACGTCGTCGATTCTTTCGAGAGTGTAGCGTTTTTTTTAGTCGAGCACGAGATGAGTAAACTTCGGGATCGCTTGCCGATTCCTTCTCATCAATGATTTGCACCCTGAGCTGGGCTTCGCTAACATGCTTTCAGTACATAAATGGGAGTGACGATCGATGCAAAAACACGTGGTGATCGTGGGTGGTGGATTTGGTGGGCTAAACGCTGCTAAAGGATTAGGCCACTGCAAAGATATCAAGGTCACGATACTCGATCGTAGAAACCATCACCTGTTTCAGCCTCTACTCTATCAGGTGTCAACGGCCGCCTTGAGCCCAGCGGACATCGCGACACCGATTCGTCATGTGTTATCGGGTTACGATAACGTTCACGTTCTTTTGGGCGAACTGCAAAAAGTCGATCTCGAAGGCAAGACGATTACGACCGACTTTGCCTCGATCGCTTTCGATTATTTGATTTTAGCTTGCGGAGCCAAACACAGTTATTTCGGCAAAAACGAGTGGGAGACCTTTGCTCCGGGATTAAAGACCCTTGAGCAGGCGACCGAGATTCGTCGCCGCATACTCCTCGCCTTTGAGCAGGCTGAGCGAGACACCTCAACCGAGGTGCAGAAACAAAAGCAGACTTTTGTGATAGTAGGCGGTGGGCCAACCGGAGTTGAGATGGCCGGTTCGATCGCAGAGATTGCGCGGTTTACACTTTCCGATGACTTTAAGAACATCAATCCCTCGCGTACCCGTGTGATCCTGATAGAGACCGGCCCTCGAATCCTTGCGAGTTTTGATCCCACTCTCTCGGCGCGTGCGACGCGTGATCTGGAAAAGCTGGGTGTCCACGTCTGGACGAACTCGCGTGTGACCGACATCAACGCCGATGGTGTCTTTATCGGCAACGAGTTTGTCGCAGCATCGACGATAGTCTGGGCAGCCGGCGTTGCGCCGTCGTCGATGAACAAGACTTTAGGCGTTCCTCTCGATCCCGGCGGCCGGGTGATCGTCGAGGATTTGATGAATATTCCCGGCTATCCTGAAATCTTTGTGATCGGTGATCAGGCGCATTTCAAGGGCGTTGATGGCAAACCACTGCCAGGTCTTGCTCCGGTCGCGACCCAGCAAGGTCGCCACCTCGCTAAAAACATCAAAGCGATGGTAGCTGGTAAAACACCAAAACCTTTTCGTTATATCGACAAAGGATTTATGGCGACGATCGGTCGTAACAAGGCGATTGCTGAAGTCGGAAAGCTCAAGTTGAAGGGCTTTATAGCCTGGATGGCCTGGCTCCTCGTTCATGTTTATTTTCTGATAGGGTTTAAAAACCGTGTAGCTGTTCTCCTTCAATGGATTTGGTCGTACTTTACTCACAATAAGGGTGCGAGACTTATTACTAATCGAGATTGGCGAACCCACACCGGGCCCGAATCAGAAACCTAGTTTAAGCATGCAAAAAAGGGTATTTTATAAGGCGCGGATGTACACGAACTTCATACCGGAGCATGAGATGAAGCAGCTTTTGAGCGTGGCGCTCTTTGGATTTTTAGCCTTTGGTTGCAAGACCGCCCATTTTAAAGGCGAAACGGCAACGGTAAGGCCCGTGACTCCTCCGGGCTCGACTAGCGTTCTTGAGAACCCTATCATTCCAACCAACGGCACCTCGACCTCTGAGACGAAGCCCGACGGCAGTGTAGTGACGACGACTAAGATTCCCGATGGGACAGTTGCGGTTTCCACCAAGGGACCCGATGGAAGTGTGACAACGGTCGTGACGAAACCGAATGGTGAGGTGACGACGGTTGCGAATAAACCGGATGGCACAGGGACCAAGGAGATTAAGAATCCCGACGGAACCAAGACGACGACGACAGTGATTAAGCGGCCTGATGGGACGGTGAGTACGGAGACTAAGTATCCCGATAAGTCGGTCGTTGTCGAGGATAAGAAGCCCGATGGGACGACAGTGATCACAACGACGAAGCCCGATGGGACGGTTGTGGTTGAAACAAAGAAGCCGGATGGATCTGTCATCACCGAAACAAAAACCCCGGATGGCAAGACCACGGTAGTCGATACGAGCACCAAACCCGATGGAACCGTCACGACCAATACCAAGGGACCTGATGGAACCAAAACGACGACAACTGTGATTCGTCGCCCTGATGGAACCTCGACGACGGATACCAAGACTACGGCGCCAGACGGCAAAGTCACGACGGAAAACAAAACGGTAGCGCCTGACGGCAAGGTCACGACAGTGGTGACGGCGCCCGATGGTAAGAAGACCGTTACCGAGCAGGTTCCAAACCCAGACGGAACGAGTAAGACGACGGTAACAAAACCGGATGGAACGAAAACAACGACGAATTCTTCTGATCCACTTACGCCAGGAAAAGGCAAGCCTGTGACACCAGGGGCGGATGGTAAGACGCCGCCCGTGTTTGTCGAGTGTCCTGAGAATCCAGATTATATGTTGGTCGCAGCTCTTTATCAAATACCAGCCAACAGCCCCAATATCCCTGACTTTAAAACAATTCAAAAAATCAAGGAGGTCTGTCTTCGGCAGCTCGATGTCACTAATCGCATTTACACTGAAGGTTTCCCTGGTGTGCGAAATCTTCTCGAGGGATTTGCCTTAAATATCAAATGGAGAGTTTTCATTCCAGAAAATGGACGCTACGCTTTTGCACTTAATTCAGACGACGGAAGTCTTTTGTATGTGGATAACAAACTCATTATTAAGAATGATGGTCTGCATCCACAAGCCAGAGTTGAGGAAGAAACCGAGCTGTCACGAGGTTGGCATAATTTTAATGTCGCTTGGTATCAAGGTCCAAAATTTCATATCGCTTTGGAACTCATGTGGAAAAGGCCTAATACGACTCAAATGGAATATATTCCAGTGAATTATTTTGCGCGCCCGTAATATAAAAAATCGCTAAAGTAGCCTTTCGTCAGAGATACTGGCGAAAGGCTACGAGGCGCTCCCCTTTCAAATGACCAAATCTTTGACACAACCAAGTTTTGAAACGCCCACACTACCCCGCCCCAAGTAAACTTAAAGAATGCTCGTACAGTCACCGATCATAGGTACAACGAGGTATTCAGCGTGAAATATCAAATTCTATTCACCATCGCGTTGGCTCACAGCGCTTGTAACTCAGACCTATCGATCATGGGGCGATTTCCTGTGTCCAATTCCAATGGGAAGTCCGAGATCTTTGCTCTAAGCAAACTCAAAGCCGCTCCAGGCGAATTGATAAAAGTATCGGGTTACAATCTTACCTCAGGTATGTTTGTTCAAGTGGGCGGAAAAGTTCTCGCTCTGGACGCACGATCGTCCGGCTCCGCTTCTTTCGTTATGCCAGTCACAGAAGGGACTGGAAATATCGGGGCAACATTTATGGCAAGCGATGGCAGTGTATTAGGAACGTTAGCACTTTTAAACAGCAACCAAAACGCTCAAATCCCCGTTATGGATGCGGATGCGAGCCTAATTTGCCTCGACATCATCTACCAGAACTCCGAGGGCCACCTCAAGGCCGGTTCGCGAAACTGTTCAAGCAGTCTACCCTTGTGCGAAAAAGATGAAGATTCAGCTTGTGTCGTGACTAAAGATTTTCGTGCGCTCAGTATCGAAACACTCGATGCAGCAAAATCCAAAATGCGAATCGGACTCACTCTCGCGGGCGTCAAGGGTACTCTCGCCGACTGCGATGCCGGTAACCAGGCAGGTTGCGTGGCGACTTCTATCTTCAAAACTATGGATTTAACATTAGCCGGTACAGATATATCTCTAAGATCAAATAACTTTAATACCGCAATAAGAAGCCCAGGCAACTTTGAATTTTGGGATTCGCTAGGAACCCGCTACAGCATCCCTGGGGCCACGAACCTTTCAGCCGCTAATCTCAAAAACAATGTAACTATTTTCGGAGAAACGGGCCAATATCCTTCTGTCGCCTTTCCGCTCCCATCGGCATCAATCGCTGCCGATCTCACAAATGCAACGTTCAATGCGAAAGTAAAGTCTTCAGCTGCGTTTGAATATTGGGATTCGGCAGGCAACCACCAAGCGGGAACCGGTGACGACGACTTGATCGTCGGAAATATCAAAGACACAGTCTCAATATTTGGAAGCGCAGGCACGTTCGCCCCGGACTGCGGTACGGATGGGCAAATCGATTGTCTCGCCAACGTGAATTACAAAGCGGCAAAGCTCACCAATATTTCCGCCTGGGATCTTCGTTATGGCAAAAGCTTTGCGGGTGTTTCTGGTCTTTCAAAGCTGAATTGCCGAAGTTTGGCAAACCAATCGATCTTCAACAGTGACACCATGGGCCCAGGGAACGTGGCCACCACGGCAGGAACCGTCCTTGACTGGTGGGATACCGTTTCAGGCGGCGGAGGCGCATTACCGTTTGGATGGGATAGTTCGAGCGATTGTAATCAATCCAACATTACGGATCTGACCACTGACGGAATGTGTGACACGGGCAGTGACGATTGTGTGATGAGGGATAATATCTCCGGACTCTCTTGGACGGAATCCATGCCCTCACCAGGAGCAGCACCCATTTACGCCGGCCTTAACTGGTCAGACTCTGTCGCGCTCTGTGATGGCCTGACATTTGCCGGTCATTCGGATTGGCGATTGCCCACCGTGAAGGAAACCATGTCGGCCTTTGTAAACGGAGTTGGAATCGGCATATGGTATGGCGGAACTCCTCGTCCTGGCGGCGATAGTCGTGTGAACAACGACAAATTTATTTTGGCTTCCGATGGAGCATTAAGCTTCTCAGGACTGTGGACGGCGACCACAGATAATCAATACCCTACAAAAGCTTACGAGATGTGGCCGAATCCAGCTATGTTCACTGCAAACAAAACCAATACCATGATTATGACCTGCGTCCGCTAGACTAAGGCACCTTCTTCACATCATAGTACCCTGCGTGATACATGATCTTATAAACATCCCTGTTTGCTTGTCTCAAACCATCGTCTATCGATATACTTCCCTGCAAAACTTGCGAAATATACTGACTCACCGCAGTCCCTACAGCGGTGAACTCAGGTATTTCAACATAACGGAAATCCTCATAAGGCTTAGGAGGAATCTTAGGCAAAGGCTCGAGGTTCTGGATCAAATTCAAAACAAAATGACCAAAAGGCGCCGCTTGCTGATAGAGCGGATTTGTATATGTCGAAGCTCGAGTTCCAGGCGGAACCTTGAGCCATCCCTTCATGTTACCAACCAGATTAATATAGTCTTTCGACGTCGCCCAGGTGAGGAACTTCAAAGCCAGATCCTGAGACTTTGAAACATAGGGAATCGCAAGCGCCCAGCTCCAAAACCAACGACTTCCCCCCGCATAGCGGCCGCGAGGACCATCGGTATATCCCGTAACACCGGCCACAGAGGAAATCTTCGGATCAAACACTGTGGTCGCCGCAACGGTCCCCTCCACCCAAATTCCGCAGTGTCCATGAATAAACAAATCCAGATTCTCAACATAACCATTCTTATAAATATCCGGTGGACCATACTTCAAAAGGATATCCACGTAGTATTGCATAGCCTCCTGCCAGATCCTGGAATCAACCTCCGGTTTCCAATCCATATCAAACCAACGCCCGCCCAGCGAATGCACGATCGACGATATCACCGAAATATTCTCGCCCCAACCCGACTTACCACGAAGGCAAATGCCATAAAGCCCCGACTTAGGATCATGAATCTTCTTGGCAAACGCTTTAATCTGTTCAAACGTAGGATGAGCCGGCATCGTCAGACCATGCCGCCTGAAAACATCCTTGCGATAGTATGTCATCGAACTCTCGCCGTAGAATGGCAATGCATAGATTTTACGATCATAGCTTAGCCGTTTCATGACCGGCTCTAATAAATCTTTTTCATCGAATTCTTTCGTCAGGTTTGTAAATGGTTTGATCCAGCCACGTCTTGCGTAGTCGAGAGTATCGTAGGCGCCCACAGTAATCACATCAAACAAGGGATCGCCGATAGCAATCGAGGACAGGACTCGGCGGCGAAGGATATTCTCTTCCATAAATAACCAGTCGATCTTTATCCCAGACAAAGCGGGAACTGCCTGCCGGCTCAACTCACGCATGATCTTCATCTCGGGATTGTTAACCGTTCCTATGCGTATCGTCTTCGGATCTTTGGACAGCTGCTGATAGCCATACCGGGCTATGATTCTCTGATAATCCGGCGAAGCCTTAAACCGGGAAAGCGTGGCATTAAACTGATCAAGCAAAATCGGATAGTTCGGATTTTTCTTACTGAATCCGACATGCAAAGTTTTGACAAAAATAGCTGGATCGACAAAACGGAGTTTGCCCAAAAGATGGGGACGCTTGTCGATCAGTGTATCGGCGATGATATTTCTATCTTCGACAATTGCGCTGATACGTCCACTGCCGAGCATATCGATCAACTGCAAAACGCTTTGTGAACGCTGTTTAGCGATCAGCGGGTCTTCGAGTGGTGTTCCGCTTACGTTCTGACTCGTCAACAGACCGAGCGATCGACCTTTCAGCCAAGCGACGATTTCCTTCTGCGTAGGCGATTTGTCTTTTGCAAAATCCGCCGCATCAGTCAGATAAATGATACTGATGGGACTGACGATCAAAGGATCAGAAAAGGCAAAATCCTTCTTGTCATTCGGCATGATTTCTGTCGGCAAAAGCAGATCATAGGCCCCAGTTTCCACAAATTTTTTGGCTCTGAGGGGAGGTAAAAATTCTATCTCCGTCTTGAATTCGGCCCTTCGAAAAACTTCGCTCACGATATCGTAAAGATGCCCATGTTCGGAGCGTGTCTCAGAGATGTAGGGCGCAAGTTCATACGCAGCAACGCGAAGCTGCTGCGCTCTCAGTGCGGGCGTCCAGCCTATGGCAAACGCAAAGAGTAAAACTAAAGTAGAGCTGGTGGTAAAACGGCGGTCGCTCAGAATTTGCCCTCTCTAACTCTTTGGGTTAAGGCCTGACTGCAAGCGCTCGAAAGGTAGATTCTAAGGGAATAATACACAAGTAGGATTTAAAATAACGCACATTCTAA
Organism: Bdellovibrionota bacterium; assembly: GCA_040385935.1. Lineage (GTDB taxonomy): Bacteria > Bdellovibrionota_B > Oligoflexia > Oligoflexales > Oligoflexaceae > Oligoflexus. The sequence continues at coordinate 31,546 of JAZKGL010000007.1, read as the reverse complement.
GCGACTGCTCGAAATCATATCGACATCTTATTTTATGTACGCCGAACACAGACAGGACTGACCAATCCGATGATTATAATTGAGATGATGGATCTAAAATAGGGATTTACTTCGCAAACGTAGGAGAAGGCGGCGAGGGATAATCTTCAGTGGGTCAATTTGAAATATTATTATTCTTTATTCCGGCATCCCAAATGGAATTGGGTAGTGTTAAGACGTCGAATGGGCCTAAGTAAAGTTCTTTAACTTAAGGCTAAGTTACAATGGTCTTTGCCATCCTAGCCACTTAAAGGTCCCAATAACCTAAACTTTCTTCCAGCCCGCCCAGAGGACAAGCAGAGCTATCCAAGATTTAGACAGTTCGCTAAGCGAGATTCATCGCTTAGAAATTTCCTTTGACAGATTCATAGGTTAAATGAAGCAAATTTTAGGATCGGGATTTGCAATTTGCAGTTAAGTGCAAACGAATAGAGGTGTCGCATGAAGAAGTTTTCGATCATTTTTGCCCTTTGTCTGATGGGCACTACTCAGTTTGCCTGTGTGACTTCCACGAACAATGCGGCCATAGTAAAATCGCCCAAAACCTCACTCTATTCCTACAAAGATATTCTTGGTGACTTACAAAAATTAAAATCAACAACGTTTGATTCATTTCTTCAGTCCAGTCGTGATTTATCGGTGGAGTCTTACATCGAGACCATAAGCTCCATCTCAAGTGATCTAGAGCAATCACTTCAAACTCAAATACTTTCGAAGAAAACGTGTGAGAAAATACTCTTTAATCCCGATACTTTTAAAGCCGATCTAGGAAGAAAAGTTGGCGTACTAAGCCAAAGTCAGCACAACAATTTACTCAAGTATCTTGCCATTCAAAACTTTAATGCAAATTATGAGTGCCAAAGATCATCCTTCGAGAGATCTGTCTATCTCTACACTGAACTCATTTATTACGTCAGACTGTTATCAGCGGATCTAAGCAAATTTCAGGAAAAAAGCAGCAACCTGCAATTTGAGAGCCTGTCAGAGAAAACCCGGAATTACATCGTCTTTCTAAACGGCTACCAGCATGATCGATGGAGCGGTTTAGCTCAGCAAAAGATTCATGCGAATTCGAGCCAGAAAATATTGAAAATCTCAGAACACGAAAAACTTTTTATAGAAGACGTTTTATCGAACGGCGGCTTTGATCCCGACAGCATAGAAATCCTTGACTAATCGTTGCTGGAATTTATATTTTCAGGAAGTTGTCTATGAAATTTCTTTTGCTCATTTTCCTACTTCTCTCTACAGCCTGTGACAAAATGAATAATGAAGCCGACGAACTTAAGCTTTTCTGTGGAATAGCTGAATCCTCTAACAAAACTAAGGTCATTAAGATCCAAAATTATGACGTCGATCCGGCAAGTGATAAAATCTTTGTATATGACGGTCCTTTGCACGAGCCGATAGGTCCAATTAGCCTAAATGCAAAAAAGTGTTTCAGCCTAAATATAGAAGATACGCAAGAAATCACGGTGTCAATTCCAAGTAAACATTTGGCAGCCGAATTGAACTTTAATCAAAGCAAAAAAAACACCCTCTTACTGGACATTGACAATACTGAGCCGAAGGCAACATTAGACTTAATCTCTCGGGTCGTCTCGCCGAACACAGGCATTATCATACAGACATCGGAGAATGCACAAGTCACCGCTTGCTTTGATGAGCAAAATGCCCAAGGTAGCTGCCTAGGTGTGAAACTAGGAGCTAGCTTGGTTACACACTCTAATTCTATTCAATCGCCTACAGAGGATGGTGAATACACAATAAAAATCCAGCTTGAGGATCGAGCGGGCAATCGCGTTTATCTAAATGAAAATGTTACGATTGACTCTCAGAGACCAAGTTTCTACCCTGATTTTATCGGCATAACTGCAGTTCATCACTACATGGGTGAATCTCGTCACTATGTAGCAAGAAACTATAAGCTAAACTTTGCATCAAAGTCCGATTCACTAAGAGATTTGACTATTCGATACTGCTTTTTTCAAGAAACTCATGAGAATACAGGCCAACTTCCCGATTCTTGCGCTCCCGAGTTCACCAAAACATACGGAATCGAGGATTCACCGCGGTTTGATCAAGGCGCATGGATTCTTCTTTTTAAAGGAACCGATAAGGCAGGGAATAGCTCGAGTGACCAATGGTCAAAAATCAGTCTTTTCGTTGAAAATGAATGCACGCAGATGGAATTAATCTCTCGGACCAAGCCTATGTGTACCAAATTAGACGATAATTTAATCGTTTCTACTGAGATCTCTTCTTTAGCCGAGTTTAAAAGTTTAATCGAAATTTCAGGCTCATTAAACATATCGAACAACTCATTTCTGAAGGATTTACATGGTCTAGAGAATTTAATAAGTGTAGGAACGTTGGAACTCAATTCAAATGCCAATATTGAAAGCCTTGATGGGTTAAGTTCTCTTCAGAATATTTTTCAATCTATCAAGATGAAAAACAATCCGAGGTTGTCGAGGATCGATACCCTTAAAAACGTTACCCGCTTGAGTGGGACTCTTGATCTAGTTGAGAATGATTCTTTAGCTAGCTTAAGCGGTCTGGATAACATTCAGAGTATTGGCGAGACGTTTTATTTGCAGGCGAGCCCGTTAATCACGAGCATCAACGAGCTTTCTAAGCTGCAAAGTGTCGGCGAGGTTCACCTAATCTGGTTAGACAATTTGAAAAATATACACGGCTTAAGAAGTCTCTCAAAAATTGTAAAATTTGTTGTCATGTATGTAGGAAAACTTGAGAGTTTTCAGGGAATGGAAAAGGTCGAACATCTATCTGTTCTCAATGTGACGAGCAACAGTTCCCTCGCGTCATTTCAAGGCCTCGAAGGCTTGTCTCGAATATCTGAAGACTTGAGTATAGTCGGAAATGAAAAATTAAAGAATCTCGTTAGTCTTAGAAATCTGATTTCTCTCGAGTCAAGTGCACTCGCGATCAGCGACAATGAGGAACTGACCAGTACATCTGGTCCGTGCCTTAGGTCTGTTGCTGGGGACATCTCAATTGCCAACAATGCAAAGCTCCAAGACATCGGGATCCTCGCCTGTCTAGAAACAGCGGGAGGAAATTTAGATCTAAGTAATTTAGCTGTTTCTTCATTCCACGAACTTAGCAACTTGAAAGAAGTTAAAAAGAGTATTCGCCTGTCAGATTCAAACAGTGTTTCTGAATTGGGAAGTCTTTCGAATTTATCGCAAATAGGCCTGGATTTAAGCATTGTGGGTATGTCTATCAAGAGCCTCAAAGGTTTAGAGGCTCTTAAATCTATTCAAGGATCATTAGTTATCAAAAAGAATACGGCTTTGGAACGCCTGAATGGATTAGACTCACTCGTTATAATCGGATCTATTTTAAAGATCGAAGACAACTCTGCATTGACTTCGACAGACGATTTAAACAAGGACTTGAAGGTCAATACGAGGACAATTCGAAATAACGCAATGCTTACAAATTCCAATCTTTGAGACTTTTCCTCAAAAATAGGACCCAAAGGCGCTCACACTCCGTGAAACGCCTTTGACTAACAAACACCGATTCACTTAACCATGACCAGGTTTACGAAAATTCTTTGGATCCAGGTGATACTTCCGAGCCCGAAGTCCCATGACCCTCTCTGTCAATCCCAGCTCGCGTGCGGCCTTAGCCATGTTCCCTTTACTCGATTTCAAAGAATCCAAAATAAGCTCACGCTCCATAGACTCCAGCATCGTCTTAAGATTCTGCCCGCTCTCAACGCCCGCACTCTCGGCGATCTGAAGACTCGGCGGCAGATGATGACCGCGAATCACGCCCTCATTCGTGAGCAGTACCGCACGCTCAATGCAGTTCTCAAGCTCACGAACATTACCTGGCCAGTGATAGCTCGTCAGCATATCGATCGCAGGGGTTGATATCCGGCGAATATTCTTATTATGAATCTTTCGATACTTCTCGATGAAGTAATCGGTGATCGGCATAATATCCGTCTTACGTTCCGACAAAGGCGGGACATTCAAAGGGAACACATTAAGCCGATAGTATAAATCCTGTCGAAAGAGATTCTGATCGATCAACTTCTCAAGATCGCGATTCGTTGCCGCAATAATCCTGACATCCGCTTTAATAGGCGCAAGCCCACCGAGGCGGTCAAACTCACGCTGCTGAAGCACGCGCAATAACTTAATCTGAGTCGCAGGCGACAAATCACCGATCTCATCTAAGAAAATCGTCCCGCCTTGAGCCAACTCAAAGCGACCCTTCTTCGCATTATGCGCACCAGGAAAAGCGCCTTTTTCATGACCAAACAGCTCAGATTCAAGGAGCATTTCCGGGAGTGCCGCGCAGTTGACTTTAACAAACGGCTTTCCACGACGGGGACTGTTGCGATGGAGAGCATCGGCGATCAACTCTTTGCCGACTCCACTTTCACCCGAGATCAAAACGGTAGTCTCAGCGCCCGACACTTGCTGCAAAAGCTCGTAAAGATTTTCCATAGCTTTGGAATTGCCGACGATGTTCGAGCGATCGAACGGCATCTTGCCGGTAGTCAGCGGCATATTCACAACGCTCAATTCATGATCAGGATAAAAGCGATTGATCATCGCCGCCTGCGCAATCATCGAACTCAAAATGCTAAGAAAGGCTTGCTCAGACTTCGGCTCGAAGTTGCCGTGGCAAACTTTAACAGCTGTCAAAGTACCCATCTTTCTTTCGCCCAGTTTTATAGGATGCGAAAGGCAATAAAGCTGGAGCTGCCGGTCGATCTGAAACGTTCCGTGAAAACGAGTGCTATCAAAGCTCACGATGGGAAGCATTTTTGCCTTCCAGGTTCGTAGAACTTCTTGCAGAGATATTTGAATTGCGTCTTCGACCTGCGCGTCCTGATAGCGATCTCCGCCCGTCGCGCGAATCTCACGCCCTACCGGAGCTACGCCATCGAGAAAGTCGATACGGCCCAAAACGAGATCGCAGTTGCGATCGAGGAGCTGCAGAATGTCTCTTAGACCGTCTACAAAACCCTGACTTCGTTCGAGATGTCCCGCCGCAAGTTTCAGCACGTCGACTTGTTTGTCTTTGCGTGACCGATCCTCAGTCGCTTCATACAAGATCGGCGCTGTCTGACTTCGAGGATTCATTGTTACCCTCCCATGCCTTTTGTCTGGATTCTTGTCTGTGGTTTTTATTGGTCTTTTATACGCGAACGCTTGAATTAGGGATTTTATAGCCCAATTCTTCTCTGAAACCCCAGAGCTAAATTATCGTTTTAGACAATTGCGACGGTTTTTTCCTACCATTTGGTAGAATCTTGTTTCAAGGGAAGAATCGGAACATTCGTTCGCGCATAAATGTCGTGGGCAGAATTAGGCCAAAACGGGGGAATTGTGCGGGGAACACAAGGTCTGGGGTGAGAAAGCGAGAAACTCGCTTTACTTAATCGCCGTCTTCTTCACTGTCGATATCATCGGTAGCGAGAGCAGGTGCAAGTTTCTCTTTGGGATAGAGGGATTTTTTCGTCTTCTTGAGTTGCTTCCATAAGACCTTCACCTGTTTATAGGCTTCCTGCGGCGTGATCTTACCACCAGCTTCGAGCGCACAGATTATGCCTATTCCGTTGGCAAAGGACTGTAGGTTAACTTCCATCGCGTGATCTTTAGGATCACTTCGCTTTTCTTTTGGCATGGGAAAAACCCTTTGTATCGTCTTACAATAACCTCTTTGCCGGTATCATAAACCAAAGAAAGGTTTTCCGCAGGCTCAATTAGTCTGCAAGTTGCAGATGATTGTCTTTTGCTTCCTGAGTGTCGATCGTCATCTCGCTCATATAGCGCAAAGCGTCTGGCTTCAAAGCTTTCGCAGCGCGACCGTAAAGTTTGCTGATGGCGGTTTGATCTTTTTCGATAATGGGGCGTGGAGGATACCAGCTCGACTGGCTATTGAAGCTATTCAACTGCTCACCGTTACGCATGCGGCGTACGAGTTCGCTGTTTCTATCGTGACGTAAGTTGCGACTTTTAAGCTCAGTGATCTTTTTCATAAATCCCCCTCTAACTGGTAGTGGGGGTATCGGAAATCTTACAGCCGTCTTGAGAAGTACTTGATTTGAAAATATTTTCTACTTTCAAATCAAGGACTTAGACTTAATAAAAAGTAAGGACTTAAATACCGGCTTGGGCGCCGATCAGGATGCTCGTGCTCTTTTGCTTACTGTCATCCGCTTCGACCTGAAGGTTTGCAGGCGCGCCTGAGGTGCTGTCGTAATCGAGTTCGCGGTTGGCGAATTCAACTTCAGCCATGATGCCTATGCGCAGGAGAAACTCGTATTTGATACCGACATGAAGACTTGCGCCCGATGGCTTGAACTTAGATTTGACGCCCGCCAAGTCATCAAACTCAACCTCATATTCACCACCGACTGTGTACCCAATCTTGGCGAAAGGAACGAGACCGGCGATTTCGAGAGGTAGCCAAGCTTCGAGTTCCAGATCAATGTCTGTTCCATCGACTTTGGTGCCATCTTCATCGAATGTTGTCTGTGCAAATGCGACACCAAAACCAACGGGCACGAGAGGAATGGGGTCCAAATGGGCCGCAAAGCGCAGTTCCGATCCAGACAAATCTATACTGCTGCTATCGTTTTTGAATTCCGACGAACGCTGACCACCCAAAACCTGCACATTAAAAATAGCAAACGCTGGTGAAGCCGATAAAAGAGTCGCTGCAAACAACAAACCGAAGATTCCACGTTTCATCTAAATCCCTCCGCGCCCAAAAAAATGTTGTTCCTCCCTTCTATCACGAATAGGATTCGCCAACAAAGCTGCTTTTCTAGGAATCCAAAAGTGCCTTCAAAGAAAGTTCTTCATATTGATACCGAGATGAGTTGGCGAGGCGGTGAAAACCAGATCCGACTCTTACTTGAGCACGCGCCTAACTCCGGCGTCGAATGGCATTTGGCAGCGCCTCCTGAGAGTCAGGCTATCCTTCGTATGGCAAAGTTCGCACGCACTCTGCCCGTGCCGATGAAGGGCTTGAAACAACTTTCCGCGGCAAAAACCATAGCCAACTACTGCAAAACTGAATCGATCGACCTGATCGACTGTCAGAGTTCGCGGGCTCATCAGCTCGGATTGCTCGTCAAATATCTTGTTCCCTCGATCAAACTCGTCGTCCATCGACGAGTTGACTATCCCCCAGGGGGCTCTTGGCTCAACCGTTTTAAATACATCAACCAAAGAATCGATCGCTACATCGCGATTTCGCAGGCCATCGGCGACATACTCATCGACTACGGTGTGCCGAAAGAATCGATCAGCATAGTCCGAAGTGCTGTTGATCCATCTCCCTTCGAAGGCCTGGATCGCGCCAAAGCCCGCGAGAAACTCCTCGCCGAACTCGGTGTTACCCTACCGGCGAGCACCCCAATCATCGGCAACCTCGCGTATATCACCGAGCAAAAAGGCCACGAAACTCTCGTTCGCGCTCTCGGCATACTAAAGGCTCAAGGCCTACCGTTTTTTGCGTTCATCGCAGGAGACGGCGAACTCCGGCAGATGAACGAGACCCTCGCGAGCACCCTCAATCTTGAGGCCAATCTCAAGTTCCTCGGTATTCGTAAAGACGTTCCCGAACTCCTCGCTGCGACGGATATCTTCGCATTAAGTTCTAACGACGAAGGCCTTGGAACAAGTCTGCTCGATGCAACTCACTCGGGCTGTTGTCTGGTCGCGACGAGCGTAGGCGGAATTCCGGAAATCATCACGCACAAGCAAACCGGTCTACTCAGTGCAGCAAAGGATCACAAGGCGTTCGCGATCAATTTAACACAGGCTTTGCAGAGTCAAGCTCTACGGGAGACTTTAGCCAATAACGCCAAAGCCCATGTCCGAAAGCGTTTCTCGCTCGAGCAGATGGTCGAGGGGAACCTAGAGATCTATCGCCAGTTGACCCACAAATCCTGATTGAAGGTCTTGAGAAACATTCGAACGCGCCCGTTTCTCCCAAGCGCTTTCGATACTTTAACCGGGCAAGACCGTCGCCAGGGTTCACTCCGGATTCAACTTTCAAAAAGCTTGGCCGATAAACTTGGGAGAGAACCATCTATCGTGACAGGAGGTCCGTGATGGGAATTAGAAACCGTACCCCCATAGGCACCCTGCGTGAACAACGGAGAAGCGCCGAGAATCTACCCCAGGTCGAGGCCCAAGCGGTCAAGGCTTTGATGCGTGTCCGTTCTCACAAAGCGCCGGAGCACGCCCAGCCGCATGCGCCCGAGCGAACGGAAGATCTGATCGAACGCCTACGCACCGTCCTTCAAAGCGAAAATTCAAAGACCATCGACGGCACACATTCGGATTATCATGTTCTCCAAGACGAACTCGCGCGCATCAGTCAGCATCACCAACAGAACCTATCGGAAAACGCCAGAGATCTCGTTGATCTCGAAGCGCCACGTAAGCATATAGAAACCGCATCGCCTTTCCGCTATGTCGTGATTGCTGGCGACAAAAAGTCAGATGACTTTCCCACTATCCCCAAACTGGATCGCGCGCCGAGCAATCTCGATAGTTATACGCGTCAATTGCCCAAAGACCCGACACCACGGCTTATGCCTCTCACGCTTTTGATCACAGACGTAGAAAATAAAGCACCTGCAAAAATGCCAGCTGACCCTTCGGATGAAGCCGCGTCCTTCACCCAGAGCAGTGTGACCTATCAAGCCACTGCAAGCAAAGGCCGTGTCCTTCCCAAATCTCTCGTCTTAAGCCTACTCGGCGACAAGTAATCCCACTCCCTGCCAAAGCTTTCAAAATCCCAATATCAGTAGGATTCCACCTTGAGGAAATGTCCATTACGGACTATCTTTTCCCCTCTGGAACGCCACTCAAGATATGGAGTCGCACTTTGAACGCGAACGAGCTCGACCTAATGACCAAAATCGTATCTCTCTGCAAACGCCGCGGCTTTGTCTTTCAAAGCTCGGAAATTTACGGAGGATTGAAATCCGCGTACGACTACGGTCCCTTGGGTGTCGAACTCAAACGCAACATCGCGGCCGCCTGGTGGCGCAGCATGGTTTACGAGCGCGATGACATCGTCGGTCTCGATGCTTCGATCGTCATGCATCCAAAAGTTTGGGAAACATCGGGTCACGTATCCGGTTTCTCGGATCCGTTGGTCGACTGTCTTAATTGCAAAGAGCGTTTTCGTGGCGATAAAGCCCCGCAGATGGCGCCCGGGACAGAAGTGGTCTTTATCAAAGGCGGTAAAGACAAGGGCGAGAAGATCAAGGGCGTGGTCAATTCCCGCGGTTATGTCTGCCCCGTATGTGGATCGTCAGAACTCAGTGAAGAACGTCAATTCAATGGAATGTTCCGCACTATCCTCGGTCCGGTTGATCCGATGGACGAATTTTTCCGTGAGATCAAAGGCAAGGATCTTTCTGAGAAAGAGATGCGCGGAATCTATGAAGGCATCACCAAGAATTCTTTGGTGTACCTAAGACCTGAGACTGCCCAGGCTATGTTCGTTCAATTTTTGAACGTGCAGCAGACGACTTCGCAGAAGGTTCCTTTCGGTATCGCTCAGCAAGGCAAGTCTTTCCGCAACGAGATCACGGTTGAGCATTTCATTTTCCGCTCCTGTGAATTTGAACAGATGGAAATGGAATATTTCATCGAGCCTGGCACTCAAGGCGAGTGGCTGAAATATTGGACTGACACACGTATGGGCTGGTATGGCCTTTACTCCAACAAACCTGAGAACTTCCGTCTTCGTCAGCACGATAAAGACGAACTCGCGCACTATTCCGACGACTGTTACGACGTCGAGTACCTATACCCTTGGGGCTGGGGTGAACTCGAAGGTGTGGCTTCGCGTACCGATTACGACTTAAAGCGTCACGGTGCGGCGACCGGCGTGAAACTCAGTTATTTCGATCAAAACAAACCCGATCCTGAAACAGGGAAAATGGGTTGGCGTTATGTACCTTTCGTAATTGAGCCCGCAGCTGGTCTCACCCGAACCCTCCTCGCTTTGCTCCTCGATGCATACACAGAAGAATCGGGTGTGGATGCGGAAGGCAAAGAAAAATCTCGCACCTTCCTCAAACTTCATCCAAGTCTAGCACCGGTCAAAGCCGCGATTTTGCCTTTGGTGAAAAAAGATGGTCAGCCGGAAAAAGCCGATGAGATTGCGAAGGCTCTGCGCGCCGCGGGTCTTAACGTGAGTCTTGACGAGCAACAAAGCATCGGCAAACGCTATGCGAAACACGATGAGATCGGAACCCCTTTCTGTATCACCGTCGATCCTGATACGATGAAGGATGATACTGTGACCGTTCGTTTCCGCGACACCGCGGAGCAAACGCGTATGCCGATCACTGAAGCGGTTAAGCTTGTGATTGAAAAAGTTCGTCACCCTGCCCCAGGAGCCAAAAAGTGAATCGAAGGCCAGGTCAAGGACAAGTGCAAAATCCTCCTGAACAAAAAGGAAGACCACGTCGCAGGCGTCGTGGGACTCCTTCAGCGGATCGCGGTCGCTCCGAAGCTGAGGTAGTGAAAAAGAGTCCCCCTAGTCTTAAGAAATACGGAGTGGTTTTCTACGAGAATCACGCCCTTGCGAAAGACGATGTCCTCAAACTTGCCGAAATGAAGGCGGAGTTCGATCAGCTCAATATCATCGTCAAAGCGGAAGGCTCGATGGACGATCCAGAACTCGTGGCTCATGGGCGAGTTTATGCAGGCGAGGCTTGGCATCTCATCCACCGCCGCAGAGTGGACGATGGCTGGTACAACGATATGCACGAATAAGCTTCTGAAAAGAATAGACTAAAGAGAGATGCGCCGAGATGATATTTCGGCGCATCTCTCATTTTCATCTTCACATTGGGTATAATAGACCTTCGCCCATTGAGGAGAGGAAAAATAACTTATGAAACTCGAAATGGAGTTCCACGGTTCGAAAATTTCCGAGGTAAAGTCATCGGCTGGTGAACTTGAAATCGTGTTCAGTCACGTCGTGATTATTTGCACACCGGAAAGTTCGGCAAAACCAAAGACGACTGGAGTTACCGCAGCGATTAAGATCGGCGGTTATAAGTGCAAGAAGCTTCCGAAAGAGGGTGTCTTATCGGATGGTGAACTCTATGGAATACCGAATAAAGCTTTGAATGGACGGATAGCTGTGGACTTCGCCGTTAAGCGTGACTGCGAACTCGAGATCACAATAGATCATATCGATTATACGATTACAGGGAAAAGCTTTCAGATCCATGTGGACATGAACAATCTACCCGATGAGTTTAGGCACTAAGTTTATCGGCATTTATCAGTCTTAGTGTCTTTCTCACTTTCGTTATCTTCGCTCGGGACTTCCTCATTGCTGGGCTCAGGCTCGCCTAACTTATCTTCCTCTTCTTTATCCATCCCGTCGCTTGGTAATTCATTCTTGGTATCGTCTTTAGGCTCTTCAGGCTTTGGCATGGGCACCGGATCAGGTATCGGCGCTTTATCGTCTTCTCGCTCCACAGGATAAGGGAGGACTGGATCTTTCAACGCAAAACCACATGAGTTTGCGGCCATCATATTCTCACCCGCGTTCCCCCAGGCTGAAACCGCAAGCTGTTTTGCAAGCCACGTTCGAATACAAGGATGATTAACGCTCGAATAGCCGTTTACATAAAGCTTGTCGTCTTTTTTATTATTGTTTGCCGCAACCCCCAGGACTTTACCTGAAAGAGCATCGTTTACGCAGGACTTGATAGGACTGTCGCTCTGAAAAAGTGGGCTTCCCGAATCGCCATACCAGTGCGCACCGTTCTCGCCATTGCCACCGTTGGCACGTGTTTCTTCGGTCCCATAGATACCATCGATTTCGATGATGCCATCCATATCATACGAACCTTTTTTCCCATAGCTCCACGGAAAAACTTTGCTCACATCATTACACGCATAGCGCGACTTGCCATCGGTAGGACGATTGATGGGGCCGTTGTTATCGTAGCCTGCAATTTGCCCGCCGTATCCAGCAAGGAATACGGGCGCTCCCACGTTTGTTTCAACCTTGGCAAGTTCCGCTGTTTTTGCGCTGATTGAGCCTTTGAAGTGAACGATGGCGATATCAAAGCCGCTGTAGTGCGCAAAGCTATTTGATGGATCTTTCTTCACCTGAAAAAGAGGGTGGCCTTCGAGCGCCGAAGCTGTGTAAGTCTTCCCATCGATCGTGACTTTGACCTGCTCAGGTTTTCGACCATCCGTACAGTGGTTAGCTGTTAGTATATAAAAGTTGTTTTGAGCTTTTGAAATGAGTGTAGCCGTACAGAGACCGCCGCCTAAATCGAGCGCGACTACGTAGGGCAGCTTCTTTTCTGCATTCACCACACCGTTAGTGATATTTAAACTCTGCTTGGGTTTGCATGTGGAATCAGCCGAAGTCTTCGATTGAGGCGAGACAAGCTGAGGCGGCTTGGAGCAGCTAGCTCCAAGACTCAAAGTCATACTCAATACCATAAGTAAGTAACGGTCCATTCGCACTCCTAGAGTCTCAGACTCTTTTATCGGTACAGTCTGGGAAAGAATTGAAAGAATCTTTTTCGCGGGATTGAATCTAAATATGTTGGATAGTTAGCGAAACAAGTTCGTTTTAAAATTAAATTTAATATTACTCTGATGGTCTTCCGATAGGGCGTCTAGCCTCTGAGTGTTTGGAGTTCGAGTGAAAAATAAGAAGTCACTGATGCGAAAATTCAGCGTAAGCCTAAGTCTGACGATAGCCGTATCCGTTATTCTAACTGTAGTTAGTCAAAAACAAGATGACTCAGGGCCGAATGGTAAGACTTCTAAAGAAAGCAAATCCGATTCGCCAACAAGAAGGTTTCAAGCGAAGAATTCAACTATTCACAAAACGAATCAGCCTCCGTCTCTTTCATCCTTAAATGCTTACGGTTGTGAGGATGCCGCGTCGATTGATTGCTCAGCTATCGTCGATGAATCACAATTTGACGAAATGTTAAGAAGCATGAACCTGTGGTCTCCTGCGTCGGGGTCTTTACTAGCGAAAAGGCTCTATAAAAGTAATGCGGAACAAGTAGGCGGATGGTTTAAAGACAGATGGAATCATGACGACTCGGGATCATCTTCCGCACGCGGTCGATTGATTTATGCGGCTACATTCTTCCCTGAGAAAGCGATGACCCAATTTTGGAGCGATGTGCTGTTTCAGACCCAAAATAATGGTGCAGGCCCTGTCACGCTACAAGACACCTACACAGAGTTTGATATCGCAGCGATCGAGCTACGCGAAGAAATAGCTCTTGCAGTAGAGAATCTTCGTATTATTGCACCTCACGATACAAATGCACTTCGAGTCCTCGAATCCTTCATTTTAAATCCCCCTCCATCAATCGGTACAACTTTCATTCGTAAAATGGTGTTCCTATCGCTGGATAGAGCTGATTCTATAGCCTCGCTTCGAATCCTGAATTCATTGAGTCGCGAGGACACTCTTCGAACAGCGCTCATCCGAAATTAATTTTCCTTCATGGAGTCTAGCATGAGATTTTCCATTGTTATCCTGCTCTTGATCTCCTTCAGTTGTCAGGTACGTCCCGCGCTGCCCGATCACTCAAGTCGAAAAAGTGGAGATATTAAACCAGGGTCCGCTAAGGACGATAAGAATGAGCCTGTGGGCGATCCGACACCGAATCCCGATGACTCCGATTCTAACGAGTCAGGCCCACATGCGCTCAATTTTACTAAAGCCTCAATTGTGCAAGACGCCTATGACCACACCTACGGTAGTTTAAAAATAAGCCCAGGCGTCAGTCTTTCTAAGACCTATGAGATCTATTTAAGCGATACGAAGATGAGTTCTTTGATGAACAATGAAAAGAGTAAACTTAAAGAGCTGTGCCAGTCGATTAGTGTAAGCCATGAAGGCGAAAATCTGCTTTTATCCTGGCGATCGCAATACAGTATCGAATCGAAAAGAATGTTAAAGAATTTGATGCTTCAGGGTCATGATGAAATTGCCTGCGTTGTGAGCTGGAAATCCGCTACTGATAAACCGGCCTACTTCGCAATTTTTGATCCTATTCCAACCGCTGAAGCAGACATATTAGGCACTCTGTTTCCGAAAGATGCCTTGCTTGAAGTTATCATGGCACCACGGCCACTCAAAACAACGGACGTGTGGACGCCTTCGAACATGGAACGCGTTGACCTTGATCCATCAAAGTCTAAGTTAACCGCGATCAAATCTATTCATGCTTCGGCGGTATCGATGGAACTATCAGCTGAGCAGGGCGATAGTTGTATAGTCGACTCCTCCGACGCTAAAAATCCGAGTTTTAATAAGGATGAGCTTAAAGAGTTTACGTACAGCTTCAAAACGCAAGCACCTATTCTTCTTTCCACAGTTTCAGCTATCGAAGCTAAAGACGGCACTCAAAAAACCTGCGCAGAGATAGCCATGAGTATCGAGAAAAGTACTGTTAAATCATCCACAAAATGTGAAATCTATGCTCGGCTTTTGGCCGATAATAAGGTTGCTCAATGCCAGTGGGAAGTCGACTTATCCAATAGCGCAGATAAGGAGAATTCCATCGCAAAAATTGTATCTCTGGCAAAAATTAAACCCAAGAATATAAATTTACTCGATTGGAATTCAACGCGCACATTTATTCCGCAGAACGCAGAAAATCCGATTCGAAAGAAAAAGGTGCAACTCGTCAACATGTCCGCAGCAGAGATCGCGTTCATGACCCAGCTTTTTGATCTCATTATGCACCTTCTGCCTGAGTTCTATGAACGCGATTTCAAAAATACGGTGCGGACTATCGCCAAGGGCACGGCGGAGGATAAAACCTGCTTAAATGGAGCCGCCGGATATACCGCTGGCTTGAACGTTGATAAAATTTATATTTGCTCTGGCGTGCTTAAAGATCTGGACTTGCCGAAAACGTCTTCTTTGCGCATGCAGCTCATTTACCACGAAACACGTCATGCTGTAGGATTAAAACACGATAAAGACGATCTCACACTTGAACCCTGCATGGGGACTGCATTATCAGCGGATGTTCCAGTCATGTATGTGACGAGATGTGAAGACATCTATTGCAAGGCACTTCGCATCTACTCTCCTACAGACAGTTATATTTTTCAGCTCAACTACAGCCTATTTAAAGACGAGCGTCGGTTCCAAGGCTTGTGTCAGAAATGGAATAAAATGCTCGGAATCGATCGGATGGATTTTTAATCTGCAAACATCTGTCAGCTGTTGAGCTAGGGACTCAAGCTTGATCTCGCGGAATTCTTTTAAAATGACAAAATAGATTCTAATATGCATTTGCGTACGCTTTTCTCAGGAAAAGTCCATGACTAGACCGAGGAAGCGAGTCCAAACAAATTTGACTTCATAGCTCAAGTAAAATTAATTTGCGTTTCTATAAGCCTTACTCAAGGAGAGAAACGTATGTCTGTCGCTCGAATAATTGGAATCTCGCTCCTACTAAACGTATCGTGTGGCACCCCTCAAACCGACTCAAAGGTCGCCACTGCAAATCCTCCTCATAGCCCTCATAAAGGTCCTTGGTTTGAAGGTTGGTATGCTCGGGTCATAGATTTAGGCGGAAGCCGATCAATCGCCGTAATTGCCGCTTCCCATCTGCCTAAAGAAGAAAACTTTGTGCCGAATGGGGATATGCCTGGCTACGTAGGAGTGCTTTACAGTGAAGGCAATGGAAGCCCCACTCAGTCCTGGACTTTTTTTCCTGACAAGACGCGAATTCAAAGCGACGGAAAATGGGTAACACAAAATCCAAATATTTTTTCAAAAAATGATGCTCCTTTTAAGTGGGAAGCTGATGGACTCGGCAGCTTTCGAAGTGATGGTCTTTCGCTTCACGTCCCTGGCGAGATCGATCTCGAAATGAAGTTTGGCGAATCAAAATCTTGGGAAGCGAGTGATTTCGCGTTTCCCTTAGGCCCTGAGGGGTACCTGGCTGTGCTACCGGTCCCACTTCATTGGTATGTAGAGAGTTTGGCGTCACCTACCAGTTATAGCGTGAAAATTGGTCAAGGCGAAACGATTGAAGGAAGAGGACTTGCTCATCTAGAAAAAAATTGGGGGCAAGTTTTTCCAAAAGCTTGGAATTGGTTACAAGGCTTGTCGGTGACTGATGATGCTCAAATTGTTTTGGGCGGAGGAGCTGTAGGCCTTGGTCCAGTGAATTTGAATGCGTGGCTTGCGGGTTACCGGAGTCCCAAGGAAAACTGGACGATTCGATTCAGTGATCCTTTGACAAAAATCACGACTGAGCAAGATCCCTGTGCGGGGGAATTTCATTTCAGAGCGAAGAGACCAGGATTGGAAATCGAAATCGATGCCAAGGCTAGCCCGGATACTTTCGGACCGGTTGCCGTTCCTACGCAAGACGGATTCGTCGCGAACAATGGCGCGGAATCCTTCTCAGCCACCCTGGTCGTCAAAACCTATCGTGTTCATTTCAACGGCCGCGAACTTACGGAAGAACGAACCTTTCCAAATGCAGCTTTAGAGTTTGGAGCAGGATCGTACTGCGCATTGCTTACCGAACCGAAATAAGGTCGAGAATCAAGAGAATTCTCTTTAGCCAGTTTTGCGCAAGGAACGCCCTAGCCCATATTTCTATCGATCTCAGTGATAAACATCTGTAGTGTGGCCGGCTGCCGATGTATTCACTGATTTCGAGGTCTTAATTGATTTGCTTTTGCCGATTTATTCTTTCTCTGACTCTACTCCTAACGACCTTAACGGGTTGCGGCAAGAACGAGGCGACCAGCACACTGCAATGGGGCCATCTTACCGATCTTGATCGTCGTAGCGACCCCACGCACTATTTTTTCGGAATCAAAAAGTCGGAGACCCTTCACGCGTGCATTGTAGGGACGACTGGTTCACGTGTAAACCGCTCGTGGCTTCAAGCTGAGATATACACAGCCGTCAATGTCTGGGCGCAGGCTATCGGCCGCGCAATTGCCCTGAAGTTTGACGACTGCGCGGGCAAACCAGCCTTGCGAATAATTATGGGAAAGCCTCCCGGTGATAATGTATTTGTGGGCTTTACACTCTTCGAGGAGGATCGCCTGGTCTATCTCGATCCAAGTTTCGAATGGATCACCGCCGACGACACACTTGGCCTAAAGTCTATCCCCGAGTTATCGCGCGGCAGCTGGGAAGATAAAGCTCGCTTTCTTTTTCCTCTCATAGTCGATGGCGTATATTCGCCTTTTCAATTGCCACAGAAAAACCCGAAGGGTCCGATCCCACAACCTACGCTCGCTATTCTCATGCATGAAATGGGTCATGGCTGGGGCCTATGTGATCTCTACGATGCAAAGAGCGTAAGTCTTGAATTCAACGCCAACTGCTCATCAAGCTTTCGCAAAAACGATCTAAGTCCTAGCGATATTATGAGTTCAGCCACAAATCCTGGAACCGCGCGGTATGCACTCAGCTCCAGCGATCGCGCCGGACTTCGCGCATTGATTGCCCGATCCGATATCGCTGTCCCTTCAGGCTACAGTCGATCGTCTCCACCGCTTGATACAGCCACCCTACTCTCCACGACTCTGGGCGAGGTCGCATCACAGACTGAGACCGCCACCTCCCTGGTCTGGGAAAACTTAAAGTCTCCCGTCGTCATCGCCAGAGGAGCCAAACGAGCTTCGGTGGAATTAACCTTTAGAACAAATCGTCCAACGAGCGATATCTTCATTTCAGAAACTAGTGGACGCGGCCCATTTTTAACCTTGTCTACTCGCGACGGGATCAGAGACGGAGACGGCCTGCGCTGGACCTTTACTTTGACCTTTGATCCAGACGATTACACGTTGCCGACTAAGCTGCAGTATCGAGCCTCAATTACAGGCGGTGATTTTGCCGACACCATCATCGACCTTAAAAATTAATGAATACCAAAGGAACTGTTTTGTTAAGATTATCCGCCGTGACCATGTTCTTGTTTTGCCTCGTCTCCTGCAATCAAACAACGAAAAGCACTTTAAAAGCAGACGGGAGCGCGCAGACGGAGACGTTGCCGCCGACGAGACAAGACGAGCCGAATCCTTTGGATTGGATCAGCGTTCCGCCTGCAGTCGTTTATGACGACGTAAACTCTCAGTGGAACAATCCCGCCTATCTCACCGATGACGACGCGCTCCTTTTGCGAATGAAATTGTGGTCCGATCGCCTTTACGATCATTTAAAATTAACCTATCCCGATCGATTCGGCGACGCGATTCCCAAGCCTGATATTCGAATTATGGCTAACGACACCATCAATGGCTTCACCTCGTCACGACCTGTTTGTTATGCGGTGGACATACGTTTCGAAGGCTACGGCCCAGACGCATTGCCTGCCTCGCGTACCGATGTAATCGAAATAAATAGCAAAGGCAGTGTTGGCTTTTATCCTCGCGAGAAGGTAGCCTGCGTCGACCGCATGGCAAAGTTAAATCCTGCTCGCCATGTGGCTGAATATCTACGCAGCAACACACGAGTGAAAAATTGCTCGATTTCCGTAGAAGGCGATACCCTCATCGTCGGCAAGGATTGCAAGTTAAGCGTGCGCGATCAGCATCAAGGTGCGGGTGGTATTATTATTCAATCCAACACCAACTGGATTACGCTGACCACAGGCGCTTTGAACCAATTTCCAAGCGAACGCGAAGCGATTTTCACACTGTTTCATGAGCTGGGACATTATTATCTGTCTCATGGTGCTCTGGCCAAATCCCAATACAATTATTTTTACCGTATGAACGATGCGAATCGCTTATTAGCCCGCCCTCGTGAAGAGCCTGAACTTCAAGAACTGGGTAAGAAATTGCTCGCACTCCCTAGCTACCGCACCCAACCAATAGAAGGGCAAGCTCTACACTCGGAGCTGTACTCCTATCTTCCGACGGCTATCCAGAATTTAATTCTTCCTGCCTGCTCAGCTCATGGCTGCAGCGAAGTTTGTGCGCCTATCATTGCCTTCGCTTCCGATAAGTCCTTAACAGAAAAGCTCGGAACCTTTCCTCAGGCGCAGCTCACGGGTGAGGCGTTGGATCTGTACTTTCAGTTTGAAAAGAATCTGCTGAGCTGCACAAATGAAATTCGCATGACGTCCGAGACGCCTGTCGCAGGCGAAATATCTGTTGAAGCTGTGAAGAAAGTATTCTGGAAGGGAGATTCGGTAGCAGGCCAAAGCCTTTCTTCCTCGATTCAAAGTATGAGCGCGCTCCTCTTTGCTCAAGAGAACGAGAAGAATGCTCTGTTTCAGCAGGCGATCGATCAACGTGTGGGTTACTACACGACCGAAGAGGAAGCCGACAATATTGCTTTGCAGTGGATGAGCGATCTAGGCATCTCGGCCCATTACGCCGTGGACTATTGGTTTCGATTTTTTGAGTCGGTGAGTAGCAAACAGCAGGCTTCACCCTATAATTTCGGGTTAGGTCAGTGCCGAATCGCCCAAGAAAACGGCTGGCTCGAGGGAACAGTGCCGGTAGGCAACTACACAGATCCTCATCACAGTACCTGCTTTCGGATCTTCAATTTGGTGCAGGAGATTCGAGTTAATGACTACAAAGAATGGAAAGAAGAAGAGGAGAAAGACCTATGGGCGGTGCTCGTGGCAAAATCTCTCGATCTTGCCCAAGTGCCCTAATTATATCTCGATCAACGTGGCTCTAAAACTTTAGTCACGTTGCTATCCACGATTTCCGCTTTGCCATCGGCAATAACCTTGACGAAGTCACTGCGTATCTTCTCGCCCGACGTTGAGGTAATTTCCGCGTTTACGATGCCCTTGTCGCCGATGCGAACCGACAAGCGACGAAAGTCCTGATCGGAGACTTCGACGTTTTGCGCCGATCGGAATGCGCGCAAGATCTCCGGATTCTCATTGGCATTGACGCCACCGGTGCCGATGATGCCAGCCAATGCGGTCGAGCCAAGAACGGCTGACATGATAAAAACGATACTCTTCCACATTGTTTGATCCTTCCGCACACTTTGTGAAATAAAGTTTCAGTCCATGTAGCTGGACGACAGCACAGTGATGTAAAGCTCATCGCCGAAGTATTTCGGGTCAGTGAAGACTTCCACGAGTTTCTTTTTCGCCTCAAGCATAGCCGTGTGAGCGGCTTCAATGCCTTCTTGATTCAGACGATCGGAGAAAATCCCATACTGGCTGCCATAATCATTCACACGTTCCCGATCGAAGCAGGAAATCGCCAGCGTCATATGATGAAGCACTTCTTCAATATTTGTCAGTGAAACATTCTTAATCTTAGTCTTTACCACTTCGCCTTGAACTTCAATGAGATCAGCTGCCGTTAAACGCGCGATAGCGAAGTCCGCCTGTTGACCAAGCTTTTGATGAAGTCTTGCCATAGTCACGCCTTGACCGCTGGCCAGGTTGAAAACCATGAACTCTTCTTTGGTAAGTGTTTGAAGCAGTCCCGCAAGGTTCAACATGCGGTACCCGACTTCCTCCTGCTTTTTAAAGATGGGAGCAAAATCGGGAAAATGGCGGCAAAGGAAAACCCGGCCCTGCTTGTCATCCAAAATAATGGAGACGACCTGCATGACGGTCTCTAAGTTCGGAGTGAATTCCGCCTGCATAATTCGCCGCAGAGTGGGATAAGACACGCCAGTTAACCGGCTGAGAACGCTGAGGTTCCCATTCCGTCTTGAGCTCATCCACCTCTCGATCTCGCGCTGGAGTTCTTCGACAAGGGTCATTCTACACTCCGAATTTCTCATGAACACGGGAGTGATACATAATGACGAGGTTATTGGCAAGACCCGAACATGTTTTGTACGACAATAAACATCTGTTAGACGAATTAAGGATGGAGAAAGCTCATCGTGATTTTAAAGGGCAATGATCACAATGAGCTGAGGTGAGTTTTAGCGTAGCGAATAAAGGCGACGAATAAGATTAGCCGCAAAACGCACTCCAAACCCTGTCACTTCATCCGCAACATGAGCAAGTCCGCCTGGCCGATCGGCGGCAGCCAAGTCGATATGAATCCATGGACTATCCTTTTCCAGAAACGTTCTGAGAAAAATAGCGGCTTCTATATGATCGACACCGCCCGTTAATCGGCATTGCTTGGTGTCAGCCGTTTCCGACTTGAGACATTCTCCAAGATCTTCGTCGATAGGGAATGGCCACACGCGCTCGCCACTGTCCTTGCCGCTTTCGATAATCGCTGCATGATGCTCCTCGCGATTGGTGAAGGCACCGGAATAGCTATTGCCTATCGCTGCGACGCAGGCCCCTGTGAGAGTCGCAAAATCGAGGATTAAATCCGGTTGATCCTTGGAGGCAAGGTATAGCGTATCAGCAAGAACCATGCGGCCTTCGGCATCGGTGTGAACGATTTCTATCGTCTTGCCATTTGCGGCAGTGATCACATCATTCGGCTTATAAGCTTTCGGACCTGTGAGATTGTCAGCGATAGCGAGATAAGCGTTCACTGCAAACGGCCACTGTTCGCGAGCGGCCAGACGAATCAAGGCATAAGCAACAGCCGAGCCTGCCATATCTCGATGCATTCCGTACATGTGCGCGGCGGGTTTGAGATTGGTGCCTCCGGTGTCGTAGGTGATACCTTTACCGACGAGAGTCAACGTTTTCTTTCCCACCTTTTTCTTAGGTGCGTACGTGAGTTTTACTATGCCGGCATCTTGCTCAGGGGAAGCCTGCACAACGGCGAGGAAGGCACCAGCTTTCATTTTTTCCAATTTTTTCACATCCAGAAATTCAAAACCCAATCCTTCAGTTTTTGCGTCTTTTCGCAAACGCTCAACATAATTTTTAGGCGTCAAATCATTGCCGGCTAGCATAGCAAGTTCGCGAACGAGATTTGTTCCATCGCCTTCATGCGCCGCTCGATCGAGAACGTTTTCCAAAGATTCATCGGCCGCGCGCACAAGAAGCGTCGGGGCAAAGACAAAAGGCGCTTCTTTGGGAGCCGCACCATAGCGAGGATAACGAAACTCCGAAGTCTTCAATGCAGATACAAAAGCATCGACGACGAGTTCGGCCAGCTTCTTATCCTCAAGATTGATATCAAGGCGAATGGAGCCGACTTTAATTTTCTTGAGGTTATCCATAACATCTTTGGCAAGTCCAAGGAGTTTGAATGCGCTCATTTTTTTATCAACGAGGACTATGGCGGAACGCTCTAAGGCAATACGGTCAAAATAAAGAACGGAGCCCGCTTCAGGCTTCAAAGCCGTACGTTTAGCGAACCCGAGTATCGACTCTTTCTCATTCGTGAGAGACTGCGGAAGTAAAGATTTCCAGTCCTTAAGTCCAACCGCTGTCTCATTCACGGTAATGATGGCGTCGAAGGCCTCTGTTTTATGTTTCGATTTGGCACTGACTGCACGGAATTGGTAACGATCATTTGACATATTTTTAAGCTCCGGGCTTGGAAAGACTTGCAGATTTGGAAGACGCCTGGGAATAGTTTGGGCTATACTCGGGAGCGTGCCAACCGATTTTCGTTCGAGGTCTTCATGGAACGGCCTGTTCGCTCTCTTAAAGAGGAACTCCACTCACACGAAAGAATAACAATTCCCACTCAGCTCGGCTGTGCTTTGGAGCAGAAGAAGCCGTGCTGCAACGGAATTGGCTACAGACTGCGCGCTCAGGGGAGCTTGACGCAGGCCATACTTTGCGACTGCGTAAAGGAATGCCAGAGCTGCTTTGGGCAGAATCGCCGCATGGTCGATGGGGGCTCTAAGCCTTGTCACACCCCTGCGCCTTCGCGTGTCGCGTCTTTGATCAATGCTGCCTGCTTGCCGGCTCGGTATTCGACCGCCATGCTCGACTCTTTTTCTAACTTTACGGGCAATGGCCGCGAGGTCGTGCAAAGACTTTCGCAGTGGATGCGTGAGTTTGATATTCAAACGCCCAAGGGTCTGATTTTGGGCGGAGCGGTCGGCGTGGGCAAAACATTTTTGCTCGCCGCGATTGCAAAGAATTTTGCGAACAAAGGGATCAGTGTTCGTTTCGTTGACTTCTTTCAGTTACTTTTGGAGCTAAAGGCTGGTTACGCGCAGGATAAAAACGATTCGCGTGTACTGACGGAAGCGATTGAAGTCGACGTGCTTTTTATCGACGAATTAGGCAAGGGCCGAAATAGCGATTGGGAATTATCCATCCTCGATCAGCTTGTCATGGGCCGCTATAATCAAAACAAAGTGATTATCGCCTCGACCAACTACGACTTCAAGCCCACCGATCGCGTGAATATGAGCAACGGCTCTTTGGACGAAAAGCGTCCGGGTGCGTTTGAGCTTGATCGTTTTGAGTCTTTGGAGCAACGCATCGGTGCCCGAATCTACTCGCGACTGGTCGAGACGTCCGATTTGATCGAACTCACTGGCGATGATTTTAGAAAGCGCAATCTTCAAGAAAAAATCGCCCCGAGCCGCGGCCTAAGGAGATAATCTTGAGCTGCATACTGCGAAGCCTCGACAATCCTTTACTCAACGGTCTAGCCCTCGGGCTAACCTCGACAAAAGACGGGGCTCTCTCGATTTCTCCCCAGTTTTTCCCGTGCTGCACGGGTCAAGGATTATCCTGGAATAGTCGCTTGAACGGTTATCATGTCTGCGCGCTGAAGGCTCGCCTCGCAAAGCTTGAAGAGCTGATGAAGTCCTACTCGATGTGTTTTCCCAACGCCAATCGATATCCCTTTCAAGTGACGCCGGCCTGGTCGAATCAAATACTTCAGGAGCTGGCCGGAACGTTTAAGCACGATCGGCTTCCGGCTAACGTGAGTTATTCAAATCAG
This sequence comes from Bdellovibrionota bacterium, assembly GCA_040385935.1. GTDB lineage: Bacteria > Bdellovibrionota_B > Oligoflexia > Oligoflexales > Oligoflexaceae > Oligoflexus. The sequence goes on along the minus strand of JAZKGL010000007.1, from coordinate 7,673 downwards.
AAAACGCAGCCCTCCCTACTTTGGTCTAAGGCCTTCGCTGCCATTTGGCGGTTTGGAATGGATGTGCGTTTTGCTCGCATCACGAGCTTTAATCCGAGTGAACTCAGTGCATGCACCAAGAGCAGTGACAAGCCTTTTGCGATTTTTATCGATCAGGTAGACAAGCTTTGGGATCCCGCTGTGCTTGAGGCCGTTGAGTATGTGATTCAGCAGACTTACAATGGTCAGTCGTTTCTATGGATGGATTTTGTTCACGAGCCCGCGCTGTCAGCGACCGCTGACGAGCCGATGAGTAACGTTCGTCAAGCGATCGCTCGCCGTCTCTCGAAGATCAAGGATCGTCATCCTTTGGATATGCTCAGCCGTGATTCGCTATCGCGGCTGCAAAATCTATCAGGAATTCAACATTTATCAGGAAATCCCTCACATGCTTGAATGGTACCGGCCGATCTTAGCGTTTCATGTGATTGCAGTTATTAGCTGGATGGCGGGGATTTTGTATCTTTATCGTCTCCTGGTGTACGCAGCTGAGAGACGGCACGAGCATGCGCTAGTCGAGGATTTGCTCAAGACGATGACACGACGCTTGTGGAAGGCGATCACGCTGCCGGCTATGGTACTCACGTGGATCGCAGGTCTCACGATGGTTCATTTGAATCCCTCCCTGTTTGGGACCACTTGGTTTTTGGTTAAGTTTGTTTCGGTAATTTTGCTGACTGTGAGTACGATCTATGCAGGAATTTACGTCAAGCGCGTGCAAGAGGGTGCTGCGCTGCCGCGCGGGCGAGCGTTTCGTTTTTTGAACGAAGTCCCGACATTACTGATGATCGTGATTGTGGTGATGGTTATTGTTCGACCTTGGTCTTGAGCTTATTTCCCGAATTCGAAGTTATACCATTCTCTGATTGCCGAACACGCGCTGTCTGAGCAAATGGTATAATTTTTGTGTGCGCCGCGTGCGTTTTTGTTGCGATATCGTTCTATGAGATAATTGTTATCCGCGTCCCACTTTCCTGTCGAAGAATTATAACTGAGGTTATCCCAAAACACCGAATATCCGCCATGACAACTTCCGCAGCGACTGAGGTTTGTCTTCGCATAGGCTGCATTGTTTGCCTCACCTTTGGGCGAAAACAGTGTAACTGTATAAGCCATTGGGGTTACAACTGGAATTTCTTCTGCATCGATAACTGCGTAGAGGGAAATCTTATGAGGTTTACTATCTTTTAGGCTTTTATCGGGTTGAAAATAAAAGGCATGAGTGTTGCCATGGTTGTCATCTGTCCCCACGATATTTGCTTTCGTTGTCCCAATTTTTTTGCCACTTTTGTTGTCGCCGTCAAGATAAAGACTAATGGTGATCACATCCGCAAGATTATTCTTATCGTATGCCCATCCAACCAAATCTCCGGTTCTTAAATAAGTGCTAGTCAAATCAATAGCACCTTGAATATTCCGCTCAACAGCAGGCTCAGATTTCCCTGGATCGGGCTCGATAGGATCCGTTGGAGTCGGATCCACGTCTGGTGGATCCTTAGAATCTGGAACAACCGGAATGTCTGAAGGGGGGAGCTGAGTCTCAGGATTAGGTTTTACATTGCCCTGATCGCCACTCTCAGGTGTCTTTACGGGAGGATTCGAAGGCACAGCTATTCGTTCCGAGCACGACCAGCCAAGAGCTAGTGTGACCAATAATAATGTTTTTTGAACGAACGACTTCATAATTCATCCCGCGAGTATTGCGTAACTCTGATCGGAAATCTCATGAAAAACTTAAGCTAGAATGTCTTTTATCGATTTAATTTAGACTTTTTGGCGACTTAGAAGGAGAGCAAAGAGGCTTTTTATGCAATTTATAGAAACGTTAAATAAGGGTATGTAGAGATTTACCTCGCCACGAACTTTTCCGTAGAATTAAGAATTCTTTCATCGAATTTTAACGATGCTATGAAGTAAATTGATTCTTGAGCTTCTTGTATGACGTCATCAACAATCGCTCGCCCTTTACGCAGATTCTATCGAGTCTCTACCACCTTGGTAGAGGACAGATGAAAAGTCTCAAAAATGGGAGACGCAACTGATGATGTTCCAGTTTTACTTTAAGAAAATGGGCTCTTCCGAAACTCTCAAAGACCTATCACAAAGGAAACTCTCAGATTTAGTGGAACGCTTTGTCGGCGCGAATGGACTCGTTCGTATAACATTCCAAACCGAACGAAATGCCCAGCGCGTCCTGTGTCATTTACAGGGGCACAACGGACAGACCTTCCGTGCTTCAGCCTCCAGCGATAATATGTATGCAAACTTAGATGCTGTTGCTCACAAACTCGAGTCACAGCTCCTTAAAGAAAAGACCAAACTGCAGCGAACGAAAGGCAAACAGCGCGTTGGTCTTGGGACCGAGGCTCCCGCACTCCGATTAGTCAGCAACAACCAATCTCCATCTATAAAAGAGGACGATAACTACTTTGAGTTCGAGGACTACGAAAGCCCATTAAGACACGTTCACTAATCATTTCACTCCCTTCGCCCAGCCTAGCGGCTGGGTTTTTTTATCCCAGCTTGCGGCCACCGTGAAAGGACCGTTTAGTCATAATCAACTTGCTCAAGACTGAGAGGCATGCTATATAGGCGTATCTAGACTCGACTGGAGCAGACTATGACCCCTGCGATGAAATGTTTTGATACTCAGCTGAAAGACTATCGACTCGATCACGACTCTTTTAAATTTCATCACAAACTTCTCGGTCATCCCGCAATGGACATGAAACATCTCTGCGATGTGATCCCAAAGTTAGCCGCAGACGGGAATGTCTACTATTCCTCAGGCAAGCTCAGCACGAACGCTAACTTAGATCGCGCGTATCTCGACCACAAAAACGGTTTGAGCATAGAAGAAACCGTGCATCGCATGAAGGACGTAGATTCATACATTTTTGTTCGCGGTCCGGAAACGCAGCCTGCTTTCAAAGATCTTTTTGCTGCCCTTTGCAGCGACGTCGATGTTTGGCTTAAGCTCAATGGCTTTGGCTGTCGCACAATCGATCCTTTGATGTTCATCTTCGTGGCCTCGCCCAACTCTGTCACACCCTTTCATATCGATCGCATTTCCACTCTCCTCATGCAGTTCCAAGGCAACAAAACGGTCACTGTTTTCCCCGCGTGGGACCACCGCACCGTACAGCCCGAAGTTTTGGAAAACTATATGATTCGCTCAGGCGATCGCCCCGTTTACGATCCATCTTTTGAAAATCTCGGCCATCCATTTGAATTTGGGCCAGGTGAAGCAATTCATATCCCGTTCGTAGCGCCTCATCATGTAAAAAATGGGGCCGACGAAGTATCGATTTCGCTCTCCATTACCTTTCATTCCACGCGTTCAGAAAAGCTCAAAGAGGCGATGTTCCTGAACCGCCTCATGCGCAAGCGACTCAAGATGCGCCCCACTCCGGTTGGCGAAAACGCCAGGCTCGATCTTCGAAAAGCAGGAACGTATTCCACTTACACACGCGTTCGCGACTCTTTCAAAAAGAAAGCCTAACAACACCTACGAAGAATTGACCTCAGCTCAAAAAGCTGAGGTTATTTACGTTTTATCACGCACTTGAATATTTGCAGTCGCCGATCAGGGCCCTGAACCCCTAAAATAATCCCAACTCCTTCCGATACCGCTTATACCCCTTAAGAGCAGGCAAGGCCCATGGCGATCAAAGAAAAGCTTGGTAAAGTGCTTATCGTAGCCGGTTCCGCCGATGCGATGATGAATTATCAAATGCAGCTTTCCGCGTACACGACGGAGACCGCATTGAATTCGGAAGCCGCAACCGATCTTCTCGATGACCTCGAACCCGATGTCATAATTATCGATGAAAAACTTCCGGGCACAACGGGATCGGAACTCGCTCAGTGGATACGCACCGATCAGGCGGCGCCGCACTACTACAGTATTTTGATAGTCGCGCATGGCAAGCACCGCGATCTTCCCGAATTGATGAAAGCCTCCAGTGCCGACAGCGCCTGCCTATACGAGCATTCCAAATCTGATCTGGCCACGCGCGTGGATATGCTGATGAAGCTCAAACGCGCCCAAGACAAAGCCAATGCGTTAACGATTAAACTCAGTCACAGCAAAGAAACCCTACGCGATCTCGAAGATCAGGATAGCATCACGCGCCTCTACAACCTCTCCTACGTGGCGACTCGCCTAGAAAAAGAGATTCGGCACGCGGAGCGCTTCAGCGCAGCCCTTTCCTTTATGATCGTTTCTATCGAAAGTTTTCATACGATAGCTCAAAATAAAGGGCCATCGTTCATGATTAAAGTGCTGCAACAGATTGGCAATGACCTTATTCACATCACACGAGCCGATGATATAGTCGGTCGGAGTTGGGCAGGCGATTTTTATCTGATACTTCCGGAAACCAAACTTGAGGGAACTGAGAACCTGCAAAAGAGGATCTTAGTCGCCATCGGCGAAAAATTATTTGGTTTAGACAATGAAACAATCAGGCTGGAATTCAACTTCGGCGTTTGCACATTTTCCGGCGAGCCTTCGAGCAATATGACGGTCAAAGAGGTGTTGCGTCGTGCAGAAGAGGGCCTTAACGCTAATATACTCGCTAAGGCCTCACAAAAAATGATCAAGATCGCAAACTGAAATTAAAGCGCGATGCTGTAACCGATTCGTAGATGAAGGTTGCTCATCGTCAAAGGTCCGGCGAGTTCCTTTCTCACATTCTTCTTGGCTTCTTCCGTATTGGTCGTAAATCGCTTGGAAATAAAGGCGGCCGAACTCAAGTTGAAAAGATTGTAGTCGAGGAAGAGTCCATTTGTGAATAGCCACATGATCCCGAGATTTCCTCCGACGCTAACCCCTGTGATATCAAAACGCGAATTGAGCGATGCCGAAAGGCTATCGTTCACATCATCATAGCCACTCGGCTTTATGCTCCCGCTCCAGCGGGCGAGGCCTGCGAACGGCTCGATATAAAGCGGCCCGAATCCTAGAAAAAACCAGCGTGCCGCGTAGTAAACGCTCTGCGAATCCGTATCGACCAGATAATTCCGTTCTTTATAATTATCCGAGAAATCAAAGTTTCCGGCGCCTAGACTCAGACTTTGCACGATATCATAACGTGACCAAAAGAAACTCGCGCCGTAGTCCGACCACGGCATGACCGGACCAACGTTTAGTGCGATGCCGCCAGGGAATTTTCCTTGCAACTCTTTTTGCGTAAATTCGAGAGGATCGAGATTCGCGTGGGCTTCATCTAGAATTTCTTCGTCAGGATCGACAGAAAGGGGCGTTGTTGTGGGCGAAGTCGCGATGTCAGGCGAGTGATTATCGGCCTTTTTGACTTCATTCTCCTGGGCCTGGGCGCCGCGTGCAATCCATAGACTAGCGAAAATGAACGTAAATCGTAGCGAAAACGACACAAATAACCTCCGTGACCGACCCGAGTCTCAGTCTTAGACCGCATTTTAGCGAATGCATGGCAATCCGGCAAAGGACTTCGCTCATGCCAATCTGTGCTGGGTTTGTGCCGAAGGCTGAGCCACGTGGGTTAGGCCGTGGCTTGCATGGATTGCGGAAGATTAAGAAGGGTCGCCATAGGTTCGAGCAGGCTCTCATCAAGATAAGCGCTGAGTCCGGTCTGCATCAGCTGATAGGCCTCTTCAGACGAATGAGATATCTGGTAGGACCTTGGCTTGGTGAGCGCCGCGAACACTTCACAGAACGCGAGTAGACGCACTTCTCGCGAGAGATCTTTTTTACGAAGGCGGTGCGGATAACCATGACCGTCGGCGCGCTCGTGATGATGAATGACCATATCGAGAATAGTGTCTGAGAGGTGAAGTTGTTCCAAAAGATCGTGGCCCTCTTCGGGATGTTTCTTTACAACCTTCCACTCGTCTTCCCGAAGTGGCCCTCGGCGGTTGAGTATCATCGGGGAAATGTAGATGTTTCCAATGTCGTGGAGAATCGCACCAAGAGCGATATCCCAATACTTTTCTTTGGAATTCAGGGCGACGGAAAAAGCCGCGGTGCGAAATCCATGGTAGAACGAATAGGAATCATGATGAGCAAGCTTTTCGAGGAGTTCGCGAATACGAGGCTGCTGATAGAGGTAGCGCGACAGAGCCGTGGCCAGGGCTTTGAAAACGACGCTTTGTTTGGGCGTCATCGCTAAGGCGTAACCGCTTTTTATGAACTCCGAGATTCCGTCGGCAATGGTGAGCGAGAAGTCATCGGTATCGAGCGATTCTGGTCTTGTCTCTTGGATTTGACCCTTTACATGAGCTTCGGCGGACGTTTCAAAAAAGAGCACGAACTGACTATGCTGCAGAAGTTCTACCTTCTCTTCGATCGACCAAACGTGTCGCCCTTTGGTGTAAGGAACGAACGCACCGTCCTTCTCGATAAAAAGCGGAAAGTCGGTAGCGGCATTAGGAAGCTCGCAAACCCTGAGGGCTTTGAAATTCTTGTCCGCATGTTTCATCGCTGGTCTCCTAATCGTACACACTCCTTATCGGCAAAACCCCAGATACCTATAAGGCCGCAGTGTCCGTCGAAACCTGACTTTTACGGCATTTGGTTCGGTAAAAATTAAGTCTTTGAAATAACTAAGATAGTTAATGATTACTTCTCCTTAGAATGGTCCTCCTTTTTTTCCAAAGTTTTTCCCTTTTTGGACCGAAAAGACCCATGAGCCTTTGTACCCCGGAGTAGATGAATGAAAACCCACGTATTGTTTTGTGCGTTAGGATTATCCATTTCGTGTTCGAGCGAGATGCCGGCTAACTACACTGTGCAGCCTAAAGCGGCTGCGGATTCGAAGAAATCGCCAGCTTCAGGCGATTCTGAAGATAAATCGACTAGCGGTAAGACGGATACGAAGACGGAAGAGAAAGATAAGCCTTCGGATTCTGTTGATGAAAAAGATGACGAAATTACCAAAGAAAAAGATGACGATGAGATGAATAAAGAGGCTGAGGACAAGGCCGCTGAGATGAAAAAGGCTGAGGAAGAGAAGGCTCTTTTGAAGAAAGTGACGGAAGCCTTTAGCTTTCGTTGGGAATTCCCATGCGATGCGGATCCGGGTAAGAGCGATCAGTGCAATTCGAAAGCAGCTGTTAACGTGGTAAGAACTCTGCCGGCGTCAGCTGATAAAAAGTTTGAGGTTGAACTTGAGTTTAAGGGTATCGTCGAAGGCATGATGTATAAGAATGGCAAACTTCAGGGAGACTACTTTTATACTGGCGGCGAGCCGAATAATGGGACTTATAATATCTATTCGATCGACGTTTCGAGCCCTAAACAAATATACTATCTCAACAGACAAGAGGGGGTTGGCCATAATACCTTTTTGATCGACTATTCAGCAAAAATCAAGGTTGATGCAGGCGCCACGGTTAAATTAGTCGGCAATGGACAAAACGGAATCGAGATCTCGAATTTCAAAAAGCTTATTCCTCCTGGGGTTATGCCTGAGACCTTTTACAACGGTCAATTCATTGAAATGAAGGTCAAGAATTTGGTTGAATTGAAGTGATTGTTTAGCAATAAAAAAAGCCCACTCAGGGTATTTCATTCGTTTTAGCCTGGGTTGCTTTATAGGGTGCGTTTTCCCTCGGGATAGCGCTTCGCTGGTGCCTCCGGCGGCATAAGAGGA
>JAZKGL010000006.1:0-6725 GCA_040385935.1 Bdellovibrionota bacterium | reverse complement strand
ACTACCAAAAGGTGACCGATAAAAAGATCACGATCGAATACATCATGATCAAAGATACCAACTGCGGACAACGCGAAGCCAAAGAACTTGTGAAGTTTGTTCACGGCTTGAAAACCAAGGTGAATCTCATTCCCTTCAATGCCCATCCAGGCCTTCCGTTCCAAAGACCCGATGATGAAGAGATTCGCACCTTCCAAAAGTATTTGGCCGATCGATCGATTCCTGCGCCTGTTCGTTATTCGAAAGGCCTTGATGTCTCGGCCGCATGCGGACAGCTAGCCGCTAAGCATGCCGAAGAACTTCATGCCGTTCCTGCCCGTAAACGCCTAGTCGCGCATATGCAGCCGACCGCTACCGTCTGAGTTCCCGTTTCTTCGGTCAGTTTTTAGCCACCATTCTAAAGGCTTAGGACTGACCGGAAAATCCTTTCACCCCCACCCGCTTTTTATTCAATCTTTAGCCCTAAGCTGCCGAAATCTTTATCAGTGACTGACAGGTCGAAGGGTAATATGGATCAAAGCGTTCAGTTGGGGTCAATTCTAATAGTCGAGACAGATCCGGGGATGCAAAGCCTGATCATCAACTATTTGCAAAAACTTGGCGCCCGTCCGACTATCCTTGAAAAGTGGGACGTCGATGCTGAGCGACTTGTTAAGTCAGGACAGTTCGATCTCGCCGTAATCGACTGGAAAACGCGCCTCCATCCGGCTTTTGAGATCTACAAATCCATTCGTTCGCAGACGGCGCCTGCAAAAACACCTGTGATCTTTATCTCAGGTCAGGTGACGCGCGAGGACATTATTCAAACCTCGACCGATCCTTTGACCAAATTCTGCGTAAAGCCATTTACCGAAGAACTCCTCATCAAAGCGGTAGGTGATTTGCTTCGTAAAAAGCTCGAATTGAAAAAGCCGAAAGCTTCCAACATAACGATTCACAAAGGTAACAAACCAACAGGATTAGCGTCCGCTCAAATCCTGAGAAGTGAGACCCAAGATCGAGGCGGTCTTGACCTCTTCGAAGGTACGCATGCTGAAGCCCTCGCGATGTCTGAGAGCGTGGCAAACCTTTCGACTAAGGCTAACCGTGGCGCTGAGGACATGAGCGCTTCGGGTTTGAGTGATATCGATCTCAGTGAAGAATCGGAATCGATTGGCCTGACCGATGAAAGAAAAGATCTAGAATCCAAAAGCTCAAATTATGCAAAGAAAATGAGCGAGGGCGCAAGTAGCTTTGATTATCGCCTTCTGCATAAAACCTCAAGTTCGACCATCAAACCACGCACCGAGATTCCCATCGATGTTCTCATCATCGACGATGACAAGATGCTGACCAATCTCGTGCAGAACCATCTGGGGGCTTCTCAGACCGATCTTATAGAAGTCGCGGCCAATGCCAACGATGGTTGGGCAGCTATCCTTCGCTACAACTTTCAACTGATAGTTATGGATTGGCGTTGCAAAGGCATCAATGGCTTGGCCCTTTACAATCGCATACGGGCGCGGCCTGAGACGCGCAAAATTCCTGTCATCATTTTGATCAGCGGAATCGAACGGAGCAACTTTAAGATTATCGAGGATAAAAAGTGCACGTTCATCCTCGAAAAACCGTTTGACCTTCAAACCTTTGAACGAGCGGTAAACGCGGTACGTTCGTTCGAAGACAAAGATTTTCTTGCAATGAAGGAGGCGGTAGAAACCGTCGATAGCGGTGAAGGCGATAAGCGTAGGATCCTAACAGCCGTTATTGCTAAAGCGAAAAAGGTGCCTTATAAATTCGACTTTCTTTTAGCCTGCGGTCAATATCTCATCCATCAAGAAGAATTTGTCCTCGCCCTGAAAGTGCTCGAGGCTGCTTCGAAAATCGAACCTGAAAATGTCACCTTGATGACCGAACTGGCCAAGGTCTATTTAAGATTGAATCGTCCGACCGATTCCTTGAAACTTCTGAACATGGCCAACCAGTTTTCGCCCGGTAACATTCAACGTCTTTGTTTAATGGGCGAAGTCGGTCTCGATCTATTCGATACCGAAAAAGCGCGCAAATACTTTAACGACGCTCTTGAAATCGATCAAGAGAACGAAACAGCTCAACGCGGCGCTACACTCGCCAACAACCTGTCAGACTTTTCCCAGTCGCACGGCTACAAACCTTTGAAAGATCAGTTCGCTTCCACCTTGAATTTGATCGGCATCACTCTGATTAAAAACGGACAGATTGAAAAAGGCATCGAGCAGTATCACTGCGCGATGGCTTTTATTCGCGATGGTATGACGCTAGGACGTTTGCAGTTCAATCTTGGTCTTGCTTACTATCGACTCAATAATCGCCAGCTGGCATTGGATTGGCTTGAAGAGGCCGTACGCAGCGTGGATGGGAATTATCCGAAGGCTGCGCAGTGGGTGACACGCATACGAAAAGAGCTGGCTCAGTCGAAGAATCCAAAGGATGTGACGACAATCAACTGGGGCAGCAACGAGGTGGTAGAAAGTCTGGCCGATAGTCTTCAAAAATTCATGGAAGATGAATCCGCCTGACTTTCAGCCTTGATTAAAACAAGCGAGACGCTTGTTTATCGGCCAAGCGATTAAGATCATCCGCAAGAACAGCTGTTTCAATCGGTGGCGTATAGACCGCCTGGAGCTGAGCGTTTGGATTGATAAGAAAATACTTCGGTGAATGAGCCATCATATAAAGGTCAGGATCACCGGCATTCTCCCCTTCTTTATGGAAAGTCGTCATCATCGCATTCGCGATTTTTTGAAGTTCTTTCTGCTCGCCTGTCGCGGCCACTATACTCGGATCAAACTTTTTCACGTAGTCGGAGAGGATCTCATGAGTGTCGTGCTCAGGATCAACGGAAACTAAGAGCAGCTGTGTGTTGGATTTAGCGTCGGGCGAAAGTTTGGGAATTGCCGCTTTCCATTGCGCCAGCGTTGTCGGACAAGCGTCAGGGCAACGGGTAAAACCAAAATACAGAAGCGTGTATTTGCCTAGAAAATCTTTGCGGCTCAAAACCTGACCATCGGTTCGTGTCAGTGTGAAATCCGCGATTTCATAGGGCACCGGCATTTCCGTAGCGTTGAGTTTTACGCCCTCTGAGCGCTTTTGAACAAACGATGCGATGGCACCAGCAGAAACAAGGCCGACCAGAACGAGACTCACGAGTTTCCAAGTTTTCATATAGTCCTCCAGTTGCAGCGAACTTTACGCCTAAAATTCCAATTTTGCGATAGCCCTTTAGACTTGCCCGGGGTACATTACGCCGTCACACTAGCCAGGAATCCGCACTATGAGTCAAAGCTCTGAAAATACCCCTTCCCCCTCATACTCCAATCGCTTTGAAGCGCTCCCGATCAGTAGCGAACTGCGCGAGGTGATTAAGGAAGTCGGTTATGAACTGATGACTGAGATTCAAGCCAAAGCTATCCCTGAGCTGCTCAATGGTAAAGACGTAATCGGTCAATCTAAGACAGGCAGTGGTAAAACGGCTGCCTTTTCTATACCTATCCTACAAAAAGTGAATGTGGCTGAGCGAAGCGTGCAAACGCTTATCCTTTGTCCCACACGGGAACTCTGTGCCCAGGTCGCACGAGAAATCCGGCGACTGGGGCGTAAGATGCCTGGTCTGCAAGTTATCACCGTCTGCGGAGGAATGCCCTTCGGTCCCCAGGCCTCAGCGCTGGAAAAGGGTGTTCACATCGTCGTGGGAACACCGGGCCGAATTCAAGATCATTTGCGGCGCGCTACCCTTTCGCTGTCGCGCATTCGCACCGTTATCCTAGACGAAGCCGACCGTATGTTGGATATGGGCTTTCAAGAGGATATGGAAACCATACTTAAAGAATGCCCCGAGCGTCGTCAGACCGTTTTCTTCTCGGCAACTTTCCCAGACTCCATCGAAGATATGAGCGCCGCTTATCAAAGATCCGCTGTGCGCATAACCGTGGCTACGCAGGATGTAAAACCAGATATTCACCAAGTCGTCTATGAAGCCTCGATCGAACATAAACCTACTGTTTTGCAAGGTCTGCTCGCGCAAATCTCAGCGACTTCAACTATTGTGTTCTGCAATCTCAAAGCCACCACAGTCCAGCTTGCAACCGAATTATCCAAACACGGAGTCAGCGTTGCCGCTTTGAACGGCGATCTTATGCAGATCGACCGCGATAAGGTTCTGGCGAGATTTCGCAATCAAAGCATACGCGTACTGATAGCGACCGATGTCGCGGCTCGCGGTATCGATATTCAAGGCCTCGATCTCGTTGTGAACTACGATCTGCCGAGTAAGGCCGACGCTTACGTCCACCGAATCGGCCGAACCGGACGCGCCGGGCGCAAGGGTCTGGCGATCTCTCTCGCGTCCGCTCGTGAAAACTTTCGCATCGAGCAGATCGAAGATCATACCGGTGTAAAGATGGAGCGCGAAGTCTTCAAAGCTGTCGATAAAAAGCTCTTAGCAGCTGATAAGCCGGCTGAGGCGATCATGGCGACGATCCACATCAATGCCGGTCGCAAGCAGAAACTTCGCCCAGGCGATATCCTCGGTGCGTTAACAGGTGAAGCAGGACAGCTGCAGGCAAGCGATGTCGGTAAGATTGAAATTCACGACATGTTCGCTTACGTGGCCGTCTCATCCCGCTTGGCCAAACGCGCCTGCGAGGCTTTGCAAAACGGCCGAATCAAGGGCCGAAAATTCACGGTGAATCTGGTTCGCTAATTTAAGTCTGAGCGGGATGAACCTGCGAGAGTTCGATCGTAATTCTCGTACCCATTCCGACCGCACTATCCACTTTGATCTTCGCTTTGTGACTTTCGAGTATGCGTTTGGCATTGGCAAAACCCAGGCCGAACGAATCCCGATGCGAACGCGCGACATCCGCCCGATAAAAAATCTCGCCGAGACGTGCCTGCGTCGCCGCATCCATACCCATGCCCTGATCTTTGATGACCAGTGCCAGAGTCTTACCATCGCTGCTGGACTTGAGTTCGATGCCCACGCTGCTGTTAGCCCCGCTGTATTTGATCGCGTTGTCAACGAGGTTACTCACAGCGACATCCAACAGCTCTGGGTGCGCGGCTAACCACAGCGGCGAGGAGGGTGGCGTCCAATCCAGGATGATTGCCTTGTCGGCGGCATGTTTGGACCAGCGATCAATTACCCTCTGCACAACGCTGCGAAAATCGATGGTCTGTAGAGCCATATTCTTATGACCATCCAGAAGCGAGGTGTCGAGCAAGGCACCTGTCAGACGTTTCATGTCTCGCACAGTCCGCAAGAGATCACGACAGATCGCTTGGTACGACTCAGGACTCCGCTCGCGCGCTAAAACCACTTCGAGAGCGGCCAGCATTCCCGCCACCGGGGTCTTCAATTCGTGCGAGGCATTGGCTAGAAATAATTTTTGAATCTGCCGAGCCTTAAGCATCTCTTGCATCATCGTATCAAAGCTCGTGAAGAGGAGAATCTCTTCCGCCGAGTGCGCCCGCACAGGAAAGGACCACTTGGGATTCTCCGGATCGATCAAGCGCAGATTCTTTGCAAAAAGCCTTAGATTTACGGTCGAGAGTAAAACGATGGCCGCCGTCGCTATCGTTGTCAGTATGCTGAGCAAACCGCCGCCGACTATGATCAGCGTTCGTATGCTATCCAGTTCTTCGATCGAAACGGTTTCATCCATCGCGGTCTTAAGTGTCAAAGTTTCGGCTTGCTGCTCATTTGGATATCGAATCTGAGTGTAGACGGTCCGCCATGTCTGATCTTTGATATCGACATCATAAGGTTTGTTCAAAGCGAGGTTTGGGCCCTGGAAAAATCGCTGAAGCTCTTCTCGAAACGCGGGATCAGGACCCGATGAGGTGTAGAGTATAGACCCGTCGGGCCTGACGATTTCGAAGTAAAGCGATGGATCTTTCTCAAACTCTTTAAAGAACTCTGAGCGCTCTAAAAAATCGGGCTGCTCGGCGTTATGAATGAGTGATTCCGTGATGAGTTCGGTCTGCCCGATCAAAAGTTCGTCGAGTTCGTTGAGTCGCGCAGCATCAATCTTAGACATGAGTATCCACCCGCCGCAAATGAGACCGAGGATCTGCATAAGGACAAGTGGAAGGGTAATTTTAAGTGGCAGAGAAGACTTATTCCACACGGAGCATGAATCCCTTGCTCCGAACCGTCACGATCTCGACCGTGGCGGCGTGAAGCTTTTTGCGGAGGCGGCCAAGGAGCACGTCGAGACTGTTGCTCTCAGGCTCGCCGTTGAAGCTGTAGAGTAGACCTGAAAGCTCGGCACGACTGCATACTACGTTCTGGCGGCTTGCCAAAGATTCGAGCAAATCAAATTCTTTCGCCGTAAGATCCAGGCGTTCGCCGTTCACTGCAACCGACTGCTCGCTCAGATTAATGGCTAAGTTTCCGTAAGCATGAACGGCCTGCGTTTTGCCTATCGAGCGACGATGAACGGCTTTGATTCGCGCGACCAACTCACCCATCTCGAAAGGCTTGACGATATAATCATCGGCAACTTCAAGGCCCGAGATCTTATCGGCTGTTGATCCGAGAGCTGTGATGATAATCGCCGAGCCGTTGATCTGCTGCTCGCGAAGTTCGCGGATGAGATCGACGCCTGAGAGCTTAGGGAGCATGCGGTCAACAACGAACATATCGAACGCAGAATTCTTCGCGATGTGCAGACCTTCTTCGCCGTCTTGAGCGAGATCAACGATCC
>JAZKGL010000005.1:0-1413 GCA_040385935.1 Bdellovibrionota bacterium | reverse complement strand
GAGACTTCGGGGGTAAGCTTTTGGTTCTTCATATCTACTCCAAATTCGAAAGCGCTCTAGGATCTAAACAGCTCAGTGTTTTAACTGAACGACGGTCACACCATCACCACCCTCTTCGGCTTCGCCTGGACGAAAGTCCAAAGCGTAAGGCGCATCTTTAGCGAGCGCGCGGCGAAGAGATTTTTTCAACGTGTCGGTCCCGTGACCGTGGATGAGGATGACTGCGGATTCGCCGCGCAAAACGGCTTTATCGATAAAGCCCCAGGTGCGATCGAGTGCGCTGTCTGAATCCATGCCACGCAAATCAAGGCTGTTGGTAAGAGTCGGAAGGGTAAATCCAACCTCAGGATTGCCTGGACCGATGCCCGGCGCATGCGTGGTGCGCGCGCGCTCGCGGATCGTCTGCGGCTTTGAACTCGCTTTTTCCTTGCCGTCCACGAGGAGGCGAAGGTCAGAAATCTGCGGTTTGATTTTCAACAACCCGGCTTTGACTTCGATCGTTGGATTCGAGGCTTCACCTGAAATCTTGCTGACCACAGCTTCTTTGGACATCGAGATGATAAAGACGCGTGAGCCTTCCCTAAGTTCGGCCGCCGCCGCGGGTAGACCGGGGAGCTTGTCCACGCTGTAGAACTCGCGTTCCACATCCATAAGGCTGCCTTGAACGGTGCGGTTCTTGGCATCCAATCGGTTTTGATTGTCGCGGATAATGTCTCGGAGAGCATCCGGTGCGGCCGGCGCCTTCTTTTGCTCTTTTAAAAGGTCACGAAGCTCTTCGAGCATCGTTTCATATTCGCTCTTAAGATTATCAAGCTGGTCCTGATAACGCGCTTTGATCTTCGCTGAGGTGTCTTGCTTGGAGGACGCAAGCGCTGCGCGCTCCTGTTCCCAGCGATGTTTTTGCGATTCCATATCGAGTTTAAGCTGCGCATAACGCGTTTTCTCGGTGCTGGCTTCATCGCGAAGTGCCATCCAGCTATCTAGGATCGCTTCCATGTTCGAACTCGAACGACCGCGAAGATCTTTGGCTCTCTCGATCACGTGCGCCGGCAAACCGATTTGTTCGGCCACTTCAATACCATAGGACTGGCCTGGAATATCGAGCACGAGGCGGTAGGTTGGCGTTAGATTCTTGGTGGAGAATTCCATCGAACCGTTACGGAAACGCTTATCGTTGATCGCAAGGGATTTGAGGTTGTCATAGTGCGTGGTGACGATTGCCGTCGCTTTGCGATTGACCAGTTCTTCGAGCACCGCTTGGCCGATCGCACTCCCGGTTTGTGGTTCGGTTCCGACCGCCAGTTCGTCGAGTAGTATCAGATCGCTGGATTTTGCTCTCTCCAGCACGGGTTTTAGACCAATCAAATGACCGGAGAAGGTCGAGAGATTTGCCGAGAGATTTTGCGCATCACC
>JAZKGL010000004.1:0-1296 GCA_040385935.1 Bdellovibrionota bacterium | reverse complement strand
CGAGACCAGCATCGTTATTGTGCTCGAACTCCCAGTAGTCGACCATAAGCGGAACGAATGCACGAACAACCGGATCGACAGCAAAGCCAAATTTCTTTTTGCCGGCCAAACGAAGGTCGTCACTCGATTTCATTGCGCAGCTTAAATCCAGCTTAAAATTGATCACTTCCCAGTTTTGATTGCTATGACCTTTTCTTGCCACTAGCCCCGGACCGCCCGTACACGACACGCCTACAGCCGATAACTTCGCTGTTCCAACCTCCATTCCATTTTCACTCGACTTACAATCCTGATCGACTTTGATCACGAGGGCCTGTGATTCAGCAATAAAAATTGGTTTCTCATATAATTTTTTCGCGCGTTCGCACGGATTCAGATCGCTCGTCTCATCGTTTGCATCGGAGGCAAGAGCGGGAGTCTCGGCCGCCTCAGTTGCTGAGGGAGCAAGAGTATTATCCATGAGTGGAACGCCGGGACTTGCATCGGCGGCTTCGCTTTTATTTTCTGCAGCGGAAGTCGGTGAAGACTTTTTTTGAGTTCGCGCGTTACTGCTCATGCAGCCAGTGCTCGTGATCGCTGTGAGCAGAGTCGCTTGCCAAAGAACTCGCATATCGAATAGGTCTCCTTCATAGATTACCTGTCGCTCAATTGTATCACTCTCTTACAACTGTTGAAAGGGCCGGCATAGATTGCCTGATCGGCCCTGCCTAGCCGCTTCAAAACGGTGCCCCTAAGGGGTTTGCCGAGTCTTTTCTGCACTGGAAATTCCTGCCCATTTTTTTTGTTCGATGCTGCACCTAGACTGTGAATAAGACCAACATCCCTATTCTTATGGCGCCTCCGAGTTTACTCGGCCTCACAGGAGCTCATGGTGAAATCTCGTCCTAAATCTGAACAACTCCCGGTCAGACGTATCCCTGTTCATGAGCTGTTCCCACAGCCTGATGCAGGACGACGCCAAGCGCCGCCGCTCAATGCATCCAATCTCCCGAAACTGAGGGCGCCGATCGCCGTGAAGGTGAAGAGACGATCAATGCCAAAAGGTAATATCCTTTGGGCTTTGGTTTTCGTTGGCCTTATCATGGGCGGGTTTGGACTGTTTGCTTATCTACGTCGTGACGTAGGTCAAACACCTTATGTGCTTTTGGAAATACGTGCCTTGGAAGAAAACGGTCATCCCGTGACAGCGGCCGATGTTCTTGTGAATGATAAAAAAATGGGCGTGACCGATAGCTTCGGCGAATGGCGTCGTTATCTCCAGCTCGAAGCCGGCGATGATGTGACGATCGATTTGAA
>JAZKGL010000003.1:0-3530 GCA_040385935.1 Bdellovibrionota bacterium | reverse complement strand
AGCTGCTGATAGGTGCTCTCGGCCAGTTCGAGATCTTCCGAACTAATGTTCTGCGTATCGCCATTGGCGATTGCTAGCATTACTTTGAAATTGTCATCGACCTGCTTTTTGCGCTCATCGTAATAATGCGCTTTCATGATTTCGAGTTGCTCGTGGAAGATTCTCGAAATATTGATCGCCTCGGTCGGCTTTTCGATCTTAGTCGCCGCAATGCGGCCGATGAGAGCCTCGCGATGTTTCTCGGCGGGAATCTGGATTTTAAGTATCTTTTCCATTTCCTTCATAAGGTTTTCGTTCGGTTGCTCATAGCCACTGATGTTTTTGTTGTAGACACGCTCTTTTTTGAGCTGAGCGACCACATGCTCGATGTAGCGCGCAAAGAGAGCTTCATATTGCATCTCGTCGACCAGCGTCATCGCACTTGAGGCCTCGCGTTCGAACACGTCCATGAAATCCTTGCGGCAGATAGCGATAAACTCGTGCGGCTGATGATATTTGCCCCGTGGTTCAAGCTGAAGAAATTCGTAGACGGTGCGGTCTTTGACAAGGCGCTCGAGTTCTTCGAAAATAGCCATGGGCGTAAGGGTATCGTGATTTTTGTTTTGCTGAGCGCGATAAAGGATGCTGCGGATCTCACGCGGCGAGGCTCCAAAGCGGCCTTCATAGGCGACAACATTTTGATACTCGCCTTCGATCTCTTTGCGCAGTTCGTAGAGCTGCGCCTCCTCTTGTGGTTTGAACACCGGATGCAGGGGTTCGCCTTCGTAAAGCTTGATCTTGCTGCGCGGATCAAGGCGTGAAAGCAAGGCGCGATACTTGGTATCGTAATAATCCGGGTTTGGTTGCTTCAGTCTCGTCATCGTCGCCCAGAGGCAGAGGAGTTCGAGAGTGTGCGGGGCGATCGCCTTGTTTTTCCTCAGCGACTTCACATCCTGGTCGTAAATCTGGGCTTCCAGACTTGGACGCAAGAGATAAGGCGCTGTGAGTAGCTCGAAGCGCGAGCGAAAAGAGGCGAAATCGGGGATGGTTTTGAAGGCATCCAGATGCTTTTCATTGGTGGTCGCAAAGAACACGATATCGAGAGGCGCTGTGGAAGACGGGAGATTTGCCGTTCCCTTTTCCACTGTGGACAAAAGATATTTAAAGGCTTCGATCGGACGTTTGAGCATGTCGGAAAATTCGAGTATGCCTCGGTTGGCTTCGATCAATGGGCCTTCGGCTTCGTGAAAGCTGATGTTGTGAAGGACAGGTGGAAGATTTGCGATGTTCTTATCCATCGTCAACTGCTTTTCGTAAGCGTCGATGGCCATCTGTGGTTCAACTGTACTTACCCCAACCCGATACTGCTTGGAGTAATAAAAACGTTCAACCTGCACATGACGCAAGACTTTGCCGAGATCTCCGTCGTAGGCGGCCAACAGATTTTCGAAAATAAGCTGGTTTCTTTTGGAAAGGCCAGCCATCATCAAATTTTGGGGGATCTCGACGTCGGCTTCGGCGATTCCCTGCTCAGCGGCTAACCACTTTCTTAGCAGTGTCTCACGATGCGGCAGAGGAATGAGATAGACCGGGTTTTCCTTGTACTCAGACGGGATCTTGCTCGCAATCTTGGCTTCATCGAGGAAGGCAAACGATTCTTCTTTCAGCGCGGAATAGCCCGCGCTTTCGCCGACGAAACCAATGGGGCCGTGCGAACCCGCGGCTTTCGCAGTGAGAGACTTATCGGTCGGAAATATCCAGTTGAAGCGGTAGACAGCGCCATCGTCGGTCTCCGAATACTTTTGCATCGCGTGGGCGATGGATTCGACGATGGAGGTTTTTGCCGAACCGTTTGGTCCGTGCATCATGAGCAGTTTGTTGGAATAGCCTTGGCGGACGAAGCCGGTGATGACTTTATAGATTTCGTCCTGAACAGCTTCTGAACCTACGATCGGAACATTTTTATGGGTTCCCAGGTCGAAGATCTTCCAACGAGTCTGGCCGTCTTGACTTATTTCCGAGGAGCCGAAGTGATGAAACGTATCGTAGAGATATTCGGCGGCGTTGCGAGTCATGTGCGAAGGCCGGTCGCGTAGTCGATTCAGAAAACCGCTGAAACTCAGGATCACCTGGCGTTCCTGGAATTGTGTCCGGGAATCTTGATTGAGCTGATGCAGAAGATCATTAACTTCTGTCATGAATGGCCTCCGGGCTTTGAAATATGCTCAGATCAGCATAACCCCTGACGGTCTCTTTGTCAGCTTTCGGTCGAGGGGCGTTTTCGATTAATTTATGAATAGCGGCTTTTAGGAGCAGAAAAAGTATGTTACACCTGATGAAAGAGCCAATATCATTAATAAGTGGAAGCAATTTCGCAAACCGGAGATCAAGGCGGGAGGAAGAGCGACTACCGGAGTTTACTTTAGTAAATGAGGATAGCCGATCGACGACCAACTCAGAGATCCGGTCTTGGGCAATCGCTTCTGCAAGCCACGGGGTACCTAAATGAAGAAGGTCTTCATATTGGATACGAACGTTCTGTTAAGCAATCCTTTGAGTATCTTTAAATTCGATGACAACGATGTGGTCATTCCCATCAGCGTGATCGAAGAGATCGATACGTTTAAGAAGGATCAAAGCGATATAGGACGGAACGCGCGAGAGGTTTCCCGAGTCCTCGATAAACTCCGAACCCGAGGGACTCTGTCCTCCGGCATCAAGCTGTTTGAAGAACGCGAAGACTCCGGACAACTTTATGTTTACCTGGGCCACAACATGGACATACTGCCTGAACTCCTCGCGAGCAGCACGGATAACCATATCCTTGCGATCGGGATGACGCTTCAAAAGCAGTTTGGCGATACGCGTCGCGTGATCATTATCACGAAAGATACGAATCTACGTATCAAGTCCGATGCGTTTGGTCTGGCGGCTGAAGATTTTGCCGCCGATAAAGTTGATATTCAGCATATGTATACCGGAGTCCTGTCGATTCCGGTTGAAGCGGCTCTTATCAATCGTTTTTACATCGATCGGGAGATTCGCCTTGAGGGTGAATTCAATCCGAATCAGTTTGTGATCATGGAAGATAAGGATGATCCCAGCGCGTCGGTGTTTGGGATGTATGATGGGCACGAAAAAGTCATCAAGATGGTCGATCCGCGCACCGAGGGGATCTGGGGCATATTCCCAAGGAATATGGAACAGGCCATGGCTCTTGAGTGTTTGCTGAACGATAAGATTCGTCTGGTGACGTTGAGCGGTCAAGCGGGTACCGGCAAGACCCTGATGGCGATAGCTGCGGGACTCGTGAAGACGACCGATGAAGATCAGTATCAGAAGCTTTTGGTTTCGCGGCCGATTTTTCCCATGGGCCGGGATATTGGATATTTGCCGGGGGATTTGGATGAGAAGCTGAATCCTTGGATGCAGCCTATCTTTGATAACCTTGAGTTGCTTTTGGGCGGCTCGACGACGAGCCGTAAGAAGGGGATGAATAAGAGTCATCAGGAATTGATCAACCAAGGTATGCTTGCGGTTGAGCCTTTGAC
>JAZKGL010000002.1:0-3107 GCA_040385935.1 Bdellovibrionota bacterium | reverse complement strand
GCCGCCGGAGGCATCAGCGAAGCGCTATCCCGAGGGAAAACGCACCACATAAAGCCCCCCAGTCTTAAACGAACGACATTGGGCCATTCGGGATCGCTGGTTTTTTTTCCCACTTATTAATTAATGATGCCTTGATCAACCAAATACTCGGCGACGAAGATCGCGCCCTTAGCCGCACCGGCCTTGGTGTTGTGAGAAAGGAGTACGTATTTCACCCCGCCTAGTACTTTCTCTTCGCGAATTCGCCCTATGTGAGTCGTCATGCCACCATCCGAATCGCGGTCGATACGCGGCTGGGGATGAAAAGGATCGTCGTGGAGCTGAAAGAAGCTCTTTGGTGCGGAAGGGAGATGAGCACAATCACTTTGGTATTCGAGGAAAGCGGCTTTTGCCTGATCAACCGTTACGGGCTTGTGTGTGCCGACAAAAACGGTTTCGGTGTGACCATCGGTGACAGGCACTCGTGTGCATGTGCAGCTCACGCCTATGGCAGCGTCTTCGATTTTATCACCTTTGAGTGCACCTAGAATTTTTTGTGTTTCTTTTTCGACTTTTTCTTCTTCTTTTGGAATATACGGCACTAGATTGTCGATCACGTCGAGGGCCAGCACTCCACCGTTGCGTCCTGCTCCTGAAGTCGCTTGTAGCGAAGTCATAAGCACAGACTTTACACCGAACGCTTTGTGCAGCGGAGCTAGCGTGCAAGCTAAACCGTAGGTTGTGCAGTTGGGGATTGGAACCACAAAACCCTTCCATCCACGCGCCGCCTGCTGCTTTTGGATCAGAGCGGTGTGATTGGAATTGACGCCTGGGATCAAGAGAGGAACATCACTCTCCATTCGAAAAGCGCTGGCTGTGGAGATCACCGGCTTATCCTTCGCGTAAATCGGCTCTAGCTTCATCGCCGAATCGGTATCAACGGCCGTGAACACGATATCGATTTCTTTTAGGCTCATTTCTTCGCTGTTTTGAACCGTCATCTTTCGATAAGCGGCTGGAATCGGTTCGTACTGCCACCAGTTAATTTGCCCGTTTGGACTCTTCAAAGCATCTTCATATGTTTTGCCAGCGGAACGCGGAGATGCCGCGAGTGCTGTGATTTCAAACCACGGATGATCTTTTAACGCGATCAAAAATTGTTGACCCGCGATACCGGTCGCGCCGACCACGGCAACTCTTCTTTTAGGACCTTTAGCTGTCATTTTCTCGTCACGCATGGGGCTAACCTATTCTTGGCAAAATCGAACTGATAGTTTGGAAGGCTGGCATCCCCCGGAAATTAACACGGAAGATTCGCCTTGGTCGACACTTAAGCCTTTATGTTCGCTAAAATTTTCTGAAGGTCTTCGGCCGTATACCGGATGAATATCGTATCCGATTGCTCCACCTTCCACAGACCGACTGGCATATTCTTCTGTTTTTTCAAGGACGAACGTTTCGTCACATAACATTCCCCAGCCTGATCATCTTTCAATCGGGAACTGTTGAGAGCAAGGATTGCCGCTTCCTTCAGGAGCTGCGCGGGCAGGGCCTGTCTTAAATCAGGAGCGGTGGGAACGATGACATGCGAACCTGTGACGCCAACCGCGTGCAGCCAGTAATCATTGGCTCGTGCCGCCTTCGTCAAAAGATCATTCTCCTTGGCGCCTTTGCCAACCAGAATAGAGTGACCGGTGCTACTCTGATACGTTTTGTAAGGCTTAGCGACCTGAGGAGCAGCAGCTCCGGCGGGAGTCGCGCTTAGTGCCGGGAGCTTGTATTTGTCGATAAGTCGAATCCATAGCGACTGCGGCTGCGGTTCCCGCCGCAAAAGATCGATATCGGACATGAGGTCGCGCTCGTAGTTTTCAAACTGCCGAATTTGCTCCTGCCCCATCTCAGTTTTGCGTTCGAGTTTTCTCGTGCGTGCAAAGGCCGCTTCGATGTTTTGACCTGCGGTGAGATCTGGATCGAGGGGGACTCGGATCTCCTCTCCGGTGGACGTCTGTATACCTTCAATCAGAAGTTCGTGAGCGTCGGATTTTATGAGATAGGCGAACTGCTGAAGGTGCTGGGCTTCGATACGCGCTCTCTTCGCTTCGCCATCACCGGGCAGATCGGATCTGAGTTTCTCGAGGTTCTTTTTGGTGGTCTTTAATTTTCGTTTCAACCGGGAGGCTAGTTCTCTTTGCTCTTCGGGAATAGGCTCATCGCCCGAGTCCGGTTCGTTGTCGTCTTCATCCAAATCGACTTCGGCTTTTGGCTTAAGATTACTTACGAGTTCTTCGAAAACGCTTTTGAGTTTTGTCCATTCTACCTTGTCCGAAAGATCGTGTTTTTTCGTAAAGGTTCCTTTTTGCCCGAAGCTTACATGGACCGTATTCTCAGGGTCGATAAGAGACGCAAGGGGAGGCTTGGAACTGGCGAGCTTTATAAACCAAAACGTTTCGCCCGCTGTGCCGCCCAGCAACGGAATATAAATATTTCCGCCTTCGTCTTTGAGTATGTCTTTAATCGTGAAGGAATGAATATGCTTGCGTAGAATCTGGATGAACGCATGATTCGCGGTTGCCGATGCGGGTTTATCATCGGTCAACCGTAGACCAAAGCTCTGTTGCCTGAGATCGAGCAGCATATGGATTTTCTTCGGCAGGCCGAGTTCCTTAGGCGCCACAGGAGACGCTTGAAAAATGATAGTAAAATCTTTAGAGACCCAGGTTTTTAAAACTTTTAGTTTCATAATTACTTCAGAGGTACTTTGGTTGATTTGGAGCGCGACTTAGTCTTCGGAACAAATTTGGATTCGACAGGCGGGAGCGAGATGATCTCAGGATAAAGATCGCCTTTGATGTCGGGATCGGAGGCCAGTGGCGCGTAGCCTTTAACGGGACGACCAAAGTCTCCCGTCGCGAGCGCGCTCCGTCTCAGAGCAGCCGTGATATATCCGAGGTTATACATCTCTTCGATAATGCGGCCGTAGCGCTGATGACCAAAGTCCGTGAGCTTTTTCTGCCGAAGGCCCTTCGACCAATTGTTTGGACTGGGAATGACAAGAGCAAGATGGGCTCCATCTTGTATCGTCAAAAGTTCGGGCGTGGTTTGGAAAAAGTGTTTGGCTGCGGCTTGGA
>JAZKGL010000001.1:0-1519 GCA_040385935.1 Bdellovibrionota bacterium | reverse complement strand
CCTCGTCTACCTACGAAATTCAGAAAAAGCTGATTCAGGCCGGACTCAACGTCGCACGCTTAAACTTTTCGCACGGTGATCACGAAACCCACGCAAAAAACATCGAATCGATCCGCCGCGCGTCGGCTGAACTTGGTCGCTCAGTTGCAATTCTGCAAGATTTGCAGGGTCCCAAAATCCGTGTCGGCCGCTTGATTGGTGGTTCACAGGAGATTCAAAATAACGAGACTCTTCGCCTCCGCTACGGCGTCGAGCAAGATGATCGCGCCGTGATCCCGATCGATTATCGTGGACTTGTCCACGATGTGAAGGCCGGGCAGCGGGTTATGATGGATGATGGTCTTTTGCTCCTTCAAGTCCTCGAAGTGCAGGAGGAATCGGTCCTCGTCACCGTTTTGGAAGGCGGTTTGCTGAAAAACCGTAAGGGCGTGAACTTCCCGGACAGTAAGTTGTCGATTCCTGCGATGACGGATAAGGATTCGCGCGATTTGCTTTTTGGAATCGCCAATCGCGTTGACTATGTAGCGCTCTCCTTCGTTCAAGATCCTGCCGATATTTTGCAGGTCAAAAACATGATCAAGGCCTTGGGCTCTGATGTGCCTGTGATAGCGAAGATCGAAATGCTACCGGCCCTTGAACACATCGATGCGATTGCAGAAGTTGCCGATGCTTTGATGGTGGCTCGTGGAGATTTGGGTGTGGAAGCAAACGTCGAGCGTGTCCCAAACCTTCAAAAGAAGATTATTGCCGCTGCTGCGCGAGCCGGTAAACCGGTTATCATTGCCACGCAGATGCTAGAGTCAATGATCACCAACCCGCGCGCGAGTCTCGCCGAAGTTGCGGACGTGGCCAACGGTGTTCTCGATGGCGCCGATTGTCTTATGCTCTCGGGAGAAGTGGCCTCGGGTCGTTATCCTATCGAGTGTGTCACGCGGATGGCATCGATTATCGAGCAGGTCGAGGCCTGGACCTTCAAACGTCCATCGCCGGTGAGCATCGCCGATTCGTCGACGAAAGAAGGCAACTGGGAGATCCACGAGTCCATCGCGGTCGCGGCCTGTGAATCCGCCGATACATTAAAAGCCAAGGCCATAGTATGTATGACCCTGACTGGCGCGATCGCAAAATCCATCTCGCGTTGGCGACCGAATACACCGATCATTGCAATTTCACCTCGACCCGACGTGACGAGGCGTCTGGCTCTCGTGTGGGGCGTTCAGGGTGTGAACAATGAATCGTTTTACAACGCCGACTCTCTCGTTCAGGAGCTTCCTAAGATGCTCAAAGAGCTTGGCATTGTTGAATCTGGCGATGTTGTGGTGATGACCGCAGGGATTCCGATCAATCATATGAAGCCGACTAATATGATCAAGATTAACCGTATTCCTTAATTTTGAGAAAGTTCGCTGATTTTATTAGCCAGTGTCGTTCGTTTAAATTCGTTTAAGACTGGGGGGCTTTATGCTGTGCGTTTTCCCTCGGGATAGCGCTTCGCTGGTGCCTCCGGCGGCATAAGAGG